>NZ_JAIUIM010000050.1:0-24381 GCF_020165615.1 Mesorhizobium sp. BH1-1-5 | reverse complement strand
GGAGATGGCCGGCAGGCCAGAGGGGGGTGGGCGGGAACTCGGCCTCCCCGTTTGAGGCTCACACCCCCTTCGCCATTTCCCTCAACCTGAACTTCTGGATCTTCCCCGTCGAGGTCTTCGGGATTTCCGCAAACACCACCGCCTTCGGCACCTTGAAGCGCGCGAGCAGCCCTCGGCAATGCTCGATAATCTCGGCCTCGGTCGCGCTCTTGCTGGGCTTCAGCTCGACATAGGCGACCGGCACCTCGCCCCATTTCTCGTCGGCGCGGGCAACCACGCCGCAGGAGGCGACCGAAGGATGCTTGTAGAGCGCGTCCTCGACCTCGATGGAAGAGATGTTCTCGCCGCCCGATATGATGATGTCCTTGGAGCGGTCCTTGAGCTGGATGTAGCCATCGGGATGCATGACGCCGAGATCGCCGGAATGGAACCAGCCGCCGGCGAAGGCTTCGTCGGTGGCCTTCCTGTTCTTCAGATAGCCCTTCATGACGATGTTGCCGCGGAACATGACCTCGCCGATGGACGCGCCATCGGCGGGCGTCTCGACCATCGTCTGAGGGTCCATCACCGTCAGCCCTTCGAGCGCGGCATAGCGCACGCCCTGGCGCGCTTTCTTCGCGGTCCTCGGTCCCTTCTCCAGCGCGTCCCACTCATTGTGCCATTCGTTGACGACGGCCGGGCCGTAGGTCTCGGTCAGGCCGTAGAGATGGGTGACGGCGAAGCCGGCGTCGGCCATTCCGGAAAGCACCGCTTCCGGCGGCGGGGCGGCCGCGGTGTTGAAGGTGACGGTCTGCGGGAACGCACGTTTGTCTTCGTCCCTGGCGTTGATCAGCACCGACATGACGATCGGCGCGCCGCAAAGATGGGTGACGCCATGGTCGGCGATCGCGTCATATATCGGCTTTGCCCGCACCCAGCGCAGGCAGACATGGGTGCCGGCCTGCACGGCGAGCGTCCAGGGGAAGCACCAGCCATTGCAGTGGAACATCGGTAGCGTCCAGAGATAGACCGCGTGCTTGGCCATGCCGGCATGGATGGTGTTGGCGTAGGCCATCAGCGCCGCGCCGCGATGATGGTAGACGACGCCCTTCGGATTGCCCGTCGTGCCGGAAGTGTAGTTGAGCGAGATGGCGTCCCACTCGTCATCGGGCATCGACCAGGCGAAACCCTCGTCACCGCCGGCGATGAACTCCTCATAATCCGTCGAGCCGATGCGCTCGCCCTTCGGATAGGGCGCATCGGCGGCGTAGTCCGGATCGTCATAGTCGATGACCAATGGCTTCGCCTTGGCCAATGCCAGCGCCTCCCTCACGACGCCCGAGAATTCGCGGTCGACGATCAGCACCTTCGTATCGGCATGGTCGAGCTGGAAGGCAATGACGGCGGCGTCGAGCCGGGTGTTGAGCGAATGCAGCACCGCCTTGGTCATCGGCACACCGAAATGCGCTTCCAGCATCGGCGGCGTGTTGGAAAGCATCACCGTCACCGTGTCGCCCTTGCCGATGCCCCGCTTCGACAGAGCGGAGGCGAGCTTCAGCGAGCGGCGCCAGAAATCGCGGTAGGTGATGCGCTGGTTGCCATGGATGATGGCGACATGGTCGGGATAGGTCTTGGCCGCCCGCTCGAGATAGGTAAGCGGCGTCAGCGGCTGGTGATTGGCGGCGTTCCTGTCGAGATCCTGTTCGTAGGGATTGGCCATCCCGTTCTCCCCGATGTTCTTTTCGAGCTTTCTAACCTTAGGCCCGCCGTCACGCTATCCCCCTCCCGTGGCTGAAAATGCTATGCTGCGCCGGTTTGGTGGAATGACGATCCGGATTGAGCCGCGCCGCGAGGCGATCAAGGCTCCGGCATGCAAATTTGACTTTTGTCGAGAGCCGTGACTAATGTCAGCCGAGGAGGCGGCATGGCGATCAGACCGGCAGAACAGCTCATCCACAAGGCCGCCTGGCTTTATTATGCGCATGGCCTTCGCCAGGACGAGGTGGCGAGCCAGCTCAACATTTCCCGCGCCTCGGTCGCCATGTATCTGCGCAAGGCGCGCGAGACGGGCATCGTCAACATCTCCACCTCGACGCAGCTTTTCACCGACGATGTCATGGCGCGCAGGCTGGAAGACGCCTTCGATCTCGGCGCCGTCTGGATCGCGCCGGAGAACGCCTATCTCGCCGATCCCTCGACCGACATCGCGGTGCTGGCAGCGAGCGTCTTTCTCGAACTGGTGAAGAAAGGCGACCGTATCGGCGTCGCCTGGGGCCGCACCGTCTACACCATCGCCGACATCATGTCCTATGCCGACCTGCAGGACGTCACCGTAGTGCAGCTCTGCGGCAATCTCGGCGCGCCCTATTCCTACCGGCCCGACCAGTGCACGATGGAGATCGCGCGGCGGCTGAACGCCAAGGGCCTCAATTTCTACGCACCGCTGGTGCTGTCGACGGAAGACCTGGCGCAAGGCCTGCGCGCCGAGCCGGTGATCCGCGACCAGCTTGCCGGCATCGCCGACTGCGATCTCGCGCTCTACTCCGTCGGCGCGGTCGACGCCGACAGCCATCTGGTGAAATGCGGCGCGCTGTCGGCGGGCGAGATGGAAGCGCTGCGCAGCCAAGGTGCCGCCGGCGTCATCGCCGGGCAGATCATCGATGCCAAGGGCGAGGTGCTCGACTGCAGCTACAACCGGCGCGTCATCTCCGCAGAGCTTGCCTCGCTGCGCGCGATCGAGAAGCGGCTGATGGTCGTCCAGGAAGACACCAAGTTCGAGCCGCTGCTTGCGGCCATCGCCGGCGGGCTCTGCACGCATCTGGTGGTCGGCGCGCATATGGCCGAGCGCCTGCTCCAGCACGCCGGCGCGGTAAGCAAAAAGGTCTCGTAGCAAAACATCCTCGCCGCTTCTGTCATCAAGGCGTCGCGGCTTCCTATTCATGAGCTAGCAAAAGAAGACGGAATCGGACGGAACGACATGAAGAACCTTTGGAATGACGCCGACGCGGAAAAGATGGTTGCCGACTATGCCAAGAAGGGCGTCGGCCGCGACCTTGCGCTGCGCGTCTACACAACCCGCCTGCTCGGCGGCGAGCCGCGGCTGGTGCTGCATGGCGGCGGCAACACATCCTGCAAGACCAAGGCCACCGATCTGGTCGGCGACGAATGGGACGTGCTCTGCGTCAAGGGCAGCGGCTGGGACATGGCCGTCATCGAGCCGCAAGGCCTGCCGGCGGTGAAGATGGGAGCGCTGCTCAAGGCGCGCGGACTGGATACGCTCGCCGACGAGGACATGGTGGCGCTGCAGCGCTCGAACCTCATCGACCCCGCCTCCCCCAACCCGTCGGTGGAAACGCTGCTGCACGCCTTCCTGCCGCACCGTTTCGTCGACCACACGCATTCCACCGCGATCCTCGCCATCGTCGACCAGGAAGACAGCAAGCCGCTGATCGAGACCGTGTTCGGCGACAAGATGGGTTACGTGCCCTACATCAAGCCGGGCTTCGACCTCGCCAAGGTGGCGGCCGAAGTCTTCGACGCCGACCGACAAGTCGAAGGCCTGATCCTCGACAAGCACGGCATCTTCACCTTCGGCGACGATGCCAAGCAGGCCTATGACCGCATGATCCACTATGTGAACATGGCCGAAGACTATGTCGCCAAAAACGGCAAGCCGCAGGCCGCCAAGGCGGCGCTGCCGGCAAAGCTCGCCAAGCCCGGCGACATCGCGCCGACCCTGCGCGGCGCGGTCGCCGTGGCGCGCGGCGAAGGCCGTTTCGACCGCATGATCAGCGACTTCCGCACCTCGGACGCGATCGTCGATTTCATCAATTCCGCCAAGATCGCCGACTATGCCGGCCGCGGCGTGTCGACGCCCGATCTGTCGATCCGCATCAAGACCGGACCGATGGCGGTACCGGCGCCCGACGCCGACAAGCTCGGCGACTACAAGGGCGTGGTCCGCAACCATGTCGAGGCTTTCGTCAGGGACTACACCGCCTATTTCGAGACCAATGACGCGCTGGACGACGTCAAACGCACCATGCTCGACCCGATGCCGCGCCTGACGCTGGTGCCGGGGCTGGGCATGTTCGGCCATGGCCGCACGCTGAAGGACGCGAAGATCGCCTCGGATGTCGGCGAGATGTGGATCGAGGCGGTGCGCGGCGCCGAAGCCGTCGGCAATTTCCATCCGCTCTCCAAGGCCGACCTCTTCCCGCTCGAATACTGGTCGCTGGAACAGGCCAAGCTCGCCTCCAACAAGCCGAAGCCGCTGACCGGCCAGGTGGTGCTGATCACCGGCGGCGCCGGCGCCATCGGTGCCGCGACGGCAAAACTGTTCGCCGCCAACGGCGCGCATGCGGTAATCGTCGATCTCGATCCGGCCAAGGCGGCGGACGCGGCGAAGGCCGCCGGCAACAACTCGATCGGCGTCGGCGCCGACATCACCAACCCCGCGGAAATGCGCGCCGCCTTCGACAAGGCGGTCGCCGTCTATGGCGGCGTCGATATTCTGGTCTCGAATGCTGGCGCTGCCTGGGAAGGCCGCATCGGCGAGCTGGACGACGCCGCGCTGCGCAAGAGCTTCGAGCTCAATTTCTTCGCCCACCAGTCGGCGGCGCAGAACGCGGTGCGCATCATACTGGAACAGGGCACCGGCGGCGTGCTCCTCTTCAACACCTCGAAGCAGGCGATCAATCCCGGCCCGAAATTCGGCGCCTATGGCATCCCGAAGGCGGCGACGCTGTTCCTGTCGCGCCAGTACGCCTTGGACTATGGCGCCTATGGCATCCGCTCCAATGCGGTGAACGCCGACCGCATCCGCTCCGGCCTGCTGACCGACGCGATGATCGCCAGCCGCTCGGGCGCGCGTGGCGTGTCGGAGAAGGAATACATGTCCGGCAATCTGCTCGGGCAGGAAGTGACGGCCGACGACGTCGCGCAGGCCTTCCTGCACCAGGCGCTGGCCGAACGCACCAC
Source organism: Mesorhizobium sp. BH1-1-5 (assembly GCF_020165615.1). Taxonomy (NCBI): domain Bacteria; kingdom Pseudomonadati; phylum Pseudomonadota; class Alphaproteobacteria; order Hyphomicrobiales; family Phyllobacteriaceae; genus Mesorhizobium; species Mesorhizobium sp. BH1-1-5. The sequence goes on along the minus strand of NZ_JAIUIM010000050.1, from coordinate 19,422 downwards.
GGCGGACGTGACCACGGTCGACGGCGGCAACATCGCTGCGGCGCTGCGCTGACGACCTGAAGACAGGACCCTGAGGCGGTTCATCGTCTCGCGAAACGACGAACCGCTCTTCGTCTTGACACGGTTCCGGACGGAAGCCTTTCGCGCTTCTGCTGAAAAACTGCTTCAACCGGTCAAAGTCCCACTCCAATCCTTCGGTTACTACTCCGACCGCTGAAGGGGGATGTCTGGTGTTTCGCGTACGAACTCCAACCCCGATCATTGGTGGAGTTGTCGATGCCCGCAGAAAAACTTCGTATCGGTGTGCTGTTCGGCGGTCGATCCGCCGAGCACGAGGTGTCGCTGCTTTCGGCGGCCAATGTCATGGCCGCGCTGGATCCGGCGAAATACGACGCCGTGCCGATCTTCGTCACCCGCGAAGGGCAATGGCTGCTGAGCCGCTTCGAAGACGGCGCGCTGGCGACGCCCTCCGGCGGCACCGAGATCTGCCTGTTGCCGGGCGGGCATGGGCGGATGCTGGCGATTCCTGCCGGCGGCGCGCCGTACGCGCTTCCCACCATCGATATTCTGTTTCCGGTGCTGCACGGGCTGCATGGCGAGGATGGCGCGGTGCAGGGACTGGCCGAAGTGGCTCGCGTGCCGCTCGGCGGCTGCGGCATACTGGGCTCCGCCACAGCGCTCGACAAAGACATCGCCAAGCGGCTGCTGAAGGCGGCAGGGGTGCCTGTCGCGCGCTCGGTGACGATCGATGAGGGTGCGGCGCCTTCGCTTGCCGAACTAGAAGAGCAACTCGGCCTGCCGCTGTTCGTCAAGCCGGCGCGGCAAGGCTCGTCGGTCGGTGTGGCAAAGGTCAATGGCAGCCAGGAATTCGATCGCGCGCTGTCGGAAGCGTTCCAGCACGACAGCAAGCTCCTGGCGGAGGAATTCGTTCGCGGCCGCGAGATCGAGTACAGCGTGCTGGAGAGCCCCACGGGCGAGCTCTTCGTCTCGCGTCCAGGCGAGATCGTGCCCGCGGAAAGCCATGGCTTCTACAATTATAGCGCCAAGTATATCGACGAGAATGGCGCAGCCCTGATCGTGCCGGCGGACCTGCCGCCGGAGGTCGAGGACGCCATGCGCGACATGGCGGCAAGGGCGTTCCGGGCGCTTGGCTGCGACGGCATGGCCCGCGTCGATTTCTTCCTGTTGCCGGACATGAGTTTCCTGATCAACGAGCTCAACACCATTCCCGGCTTTACCAACATCAGCATGTACGCCAAGGCGATGGCGGCCAGCGGCGTCAGCTACCCGGAGGTCATCGATCGTCTGGTGGCGCATGGGTTGGCGCGCGCCGGCAGCTGAGGTACCGCCGGCCTCACCCCGGCAGGCCCGCCTTGCGGAAGCCGTCGACGAAATGCATGAGTGTCGCATCATCGCGGAACGGCTCCGTGTCGACCCAGCGCTGCGTGGAGAAATGCGGATTGCCGACGAGGAACAGCGCGACCTCGGTGCGCGCCTCGTCGAGGCGGCCGAGCTGAGCAAGGGCTGCCGCCAGGAACCGTCGTGAGCTGGTGCGATAGGTTTCATCGCGGCGCAGCGTCTCGACGGCGGCTTCGTAGTCGCCGGCCGCATACTGCGCCTGGCCGAGCGTCAGATAATACCAACTCGGCGGAAACGGGTTCAGCCGGAACGCCTTGCGGATGTGTTCGAGGCTCAAGTCTACCTGCCCGGCCAGCACCTCGATGTCGGACAACGTCGCCCAGATGTCGGCCTCGTTCGGGTCGAGCTCGATCGCCTTGGCGAACTCCGCCTCGGACTGCTTGAAATCGCGTTCATAAGCAAGAAGGTTCGCCAGTACCCAGCGGCAACCGGCATCGTTGGGGTCGATCGCCACGGCCTTGCGCGCCAGCTCCAGGGAGATGCCGCGGGCGGGCTCGAACGGCTCGCCCCAATGCACCCAGCCCATCCAGTGGTTCATCGCAAGCCAGCGATGGGCTTCGGCGTAGTCGGGATCGAGCGAAATTGCGCGTGTCAGCATCAAATGCGCTTCGCGCGCCATCTGCGGCGACTCGTCGAACATTTTGCGCGCCCGCACGACGAGATCATAGGCTTCGAGGTTCTTCGGCCGGTTGCGCTGAGGCATCGCGCGCAGCCGCCCGAGCAACGCTTCCACGATCTTGGCTGTCGCCTCGTCCTGAACGGCGAAGATATCTTCGAGGCCGCGATCGAAACGCTCCGCCCAGAGATGCTCGCCGCTCAGCGCATCGACCAGCTGCGCGTTGATGCGCACACGCCCGGCGGCGCGCCTGGCGCTGCCCTCCAACAGATAGCGCACGCCGAGCTCGCCGGCGATGGCGCGCACGTCCATCGCCTTGCCCTTATAGGCAAAGACCGAGTTGCGGGCGATGACGAAGAGGCCGGGTATCCGGGAGAGATCGGTGATCAGGTCTTCGGTCAGGCCGTCGGCAAAGGAGTCCTGCTCGGGATCGTTGCTCAGATTGACGAAGGGCAGCACGGCGATCGACGGCTTGTCGGGCAGCGGCAAGGGCTTGCGCGTGGCGTCGGGTTGTTCGACGGTACCGGTGAAGCGATAGCCGACGCGCGGCACCGTCGCGATCCACTCACCGCCACCGGTTGCTGGACCGAGCAGCTTCCTGAGCTGCGCGATCTGGACGGTGAGGTTGCCTTCCTCGACCGCGGTGCCCGGCCAGGCGGCGTCCATCAGTTCGGCCTTGGCAAGGATTTCGCCCGGACGCGCAACGAGCGCTTCCAGCAGCTTCAGCCCGCGATGACCGGCGGCAACGGGAACATCGCCCCGAAGCAGCGTTCCTGCGCCAGGATCAAGCACGAACGGTCCAAAGGCAAAGCGCGATCCCTGCATGCGGCGATCTATAGCCGATTTGGAAGTTTTGAGAACTATTTGGGAGGGCTTAATTACGCCGCCGGCCGCCTGCGGCACACTGCAATCTCAATCAGATCACGGGTTTTCAAACCCTCTGCTGCATGGAGGTCGCCATGAACGATATTCTTGCGCCTAGCACACCTTTGGCGGCGTGCCCGGCTGAGATCAAGGGCCGCCGGCGCTACAGCCTCGCGGCCCTGCGCAGCCTCATCGCCGAGCGTCGCAAGCAGGCCTATTTCCGCTTCGAGCTCAAACGCATGGCGACGGACAATCCGCACCTGATCGACGACATCGGCCTGACGAGAAAAGAGGTCGAGGCGGAGATCGCGAAGCTGCCCTTCTGGCAGCGATGAGGCCGCAACGTCCCTTGGAAAGACAGAGAGCGGCCCATTGGACCGCTCTCTTCATTTGCGACCTTGAACCTTACTTGGCGTTCGGGTTCGGCATCCAGGCCGGCATCGCGACATCGGCATGGGCGAACTGCGGCAGCTTGGCCGACAGGTCTTCCATGTTCTTGATGTCCTTGTCGATCAGCTCCTTCTGGGTGATAAGCGTCGGCGGCACGATGACGTTGTGGCCGGGATCCTCGCCGGCAAGCAGTTGCGCCAGCGCGCGCACCGAGACCTGGCCGACGACGGCCGGGTTGGTGGCGGCGGTGGCAGCCCAGGCACTGTCGGGCTCACGCATCGCGGCGATATCCGAGGTCGAGATGTCGGCCGAGTAGATCTTGATGCCCTTGTTCAGGCCGGCCTCGTCGACAGCGATCTTCACGCCCTTGGCGAACTCGTCATAGGGCGCGAACATCACCTTGATGTCGGGATGCGCCTGCAGCACCGAGCGCGCCTGGTTGGCGACCGAATTGGCGATCGGGTTGTCGAGCGTGCCGAACTGCGCGACCTCGCTGATGCCCGAATATTTCTTCTTCACGTCCACCCAGGTCTCGTTGCGGCGGTCGAGCGGGGCGATGCCGGCGACGTAGACATAGCCGGCCTTCCAGCTCTCGCCATTGTCCTTGACCGCCTGCTCGAGCGCGAGCTTGGCGAGATCCTTGTCCGACTGCTCGATCTGCGGGATCTTCGGGTTTTCGACATTGACGTCGAAGGCGACGACCTTGATGCCGGCGTCGACCGCGCGCTGGGCGGCGTCCTTCATCGATTCCGTCAGGCCGTGCTGGATGATGATGCCCTGCACGCCGAGCGCGATGGCCTGGTCGACCATGTCGGCCTGGAGCGCCGCATCCTGGCGGCTGTCCAGCACGCGCAGGTCGACGCCGAGCGCCTTTGCCTGCGCCTCGACGCCCGAGAGATAGGCCTGGAAGAAGTCACCGGTCGACAGATACCGCACCAGCGCGATCTTGACGCCGGGCTTGTCGAACGGCGCCGGCTTGTCCGCCGCCAATGCCGTGCCCTGCATCAGCAGCGCCGCGCCGGCGAGGCCGAGTGCCGCCTTCCCCAAAAGTCTTCTTGTGATGCTCACTTCGTTTTCCTCCGTTTTGTCTCAATGCCCCGGTCGAAACTATCTCTTGCCCCTGCCGGAAAGGGCGAAGGTGAAGACAAGGGCGACGACAAGCACCGCGCCCTTGACGAAATCCTGCGTGTAGTAAGGGGCGTTCATCATCGTCAGGCCTTGCAGCAGGACGCCGACGAACACCGCGCCGACGGCCGTGCCGAAGGCGTTCGGCTTGGCGGCGCCGAGCACCGCGTAGCCGATGAGCGCTGCGGCGACAGCGTCGAGCAACAGATTATTACCCGAGGCGATGTCGCCGCGTCCAAGCCGGGCGGCGAGCAAAATCCCGCCGATCGAGGCAAAAACTCCCGAAATGACATAGGCCCAGATTTTGTATGCCTTGACAGGCGCGCCGGCGAGTTCCGCGGCGCGTTCATTGCTGCCGACGGCATACATCATGCGGCCGAAGCGGGTGTATTCGAGGAAGAACCAGATCAGCACCGCGAGCACGACCAGCACCACCACCGAGACCGGGATCAGGTTCGGGATGAAGAAGTCGATGCGGTGGCGGCCGAGCGCCAGGAAGGCTTCCGAGAACTTGCCGTTGGCGACCGAGCCGTCGGGCATGGTCATGCCGGTGGCGATCGAGCGGCCTTCGGTCGGGATGCGCTGCAGGCCAAGCAGCAGGAACATCATGCCGAGCGTGGCCAGCAGGTCGGGCACGCGCATATAGACGATCAGCCAGCCATTGATCAGGCCGACGATGACGCCGATGACCAAGCAGGCGATGACGGCGACGATCGCATTCTGCTCCAGCACCACCATGGCGTAGGACGCCGCCATCATGGCGCTGGTGGCGACCGAGCCGATCGAGAGATCGAAACCGCCGACGACCAGCGTCGCGGTGACGCCGAGCGCCAGCACGCCGGTGATAGCCACCGACTGGAAGATGAAGACGGCGCTTTGCGGCGACGCGAAACCGTCGGCGGCGATCGCGAAATAGGCGATCAGCCCGACCAGCAAGACAATGAAGCCGTAGCGGATGGCGTAGTCGCGCAGCATCACTCAGCGCCCTGCCGCGCGGCATTCAAACTCAAACGCATTCCCAGTTCACTCCCTGCAATTCTTAAGCGCGTCGCACCGAAACGGATTCGCGCGACGCGCTTTAAGTCTTCGTTTTGATGCATGTCGTTTTCCCAAAACCGCTGCGCACTTTTGGGCGACATGCATCAGACCTCACGCCGCGCTATGAAGTGGCCCGCCGGCCACTTCCGCCAGCAGCCGGTCGAGGTCGATGTCGGCGTTGCGGTGCTCGCCGACGATCGTGTGTTCCGACATCACCAGGATGCGGTCGGCGGTCTCCAGCGCCTCGTCGATCTCGGTGACGAAGATCAGCGTCGCGCGACCGTCGGCGCTGGCCCTCAGCTTGGCGGCGATGTCGCGGCGCGCCGAAATGTCGACGCCCTGGAACGGCTCGTCGAGGATGAACAGCCGCAAAGCCTGCGCCATCCAGCGCGCTACCATCACCTTCTGCTGATTGCCGCCGGACAGCGCCGATAATTCGTCCTTCTCGGAGCGGCAGACGATGCCGAGCTCATCGATCTGGCGGCGCGCGACGGCGCGCTCGGCGCGCTTCTTCATGACGCCGAGGCCCGACATGCGCTTGAGGAAAGGCAGGCTGATGTTGCGCTCGATGTTGAAGCCGCCAACGATGCCGCTTGCGGCGCGGTCCTTGGCGACCAGGAAGACGCCGGTTGCGATCGCCTCGCGCGCCGAGCCCGGCGCGTAGGGCTTGCCGTCCATATGCATGGTGCCGGCGAGCGGCCGGCGCACGCCGAACAGCGTTTCCGCCAAAGCGGTCTTGCCGACGCCGACCAGGCCGGTGATCGCTACCACTTCGCCAGCGCCGAGCGTCATCGAGATCGATTTCGCGCCATGCGCGATCCGCAGGCCTTCTGCCGTGAAGACAGCACGCGCCGAGCTTCTGGCAACGACCCGGTCGAGGTGGATCTTGCGGCCGAGCATGGCGTTGACGGCACCTTCATAGTCGAGCGGCTTCTGGTCGAAGACGCCCGAGACGACGCCGTCGCGCATCGACACGATGCGGTCGGCGAGCCGCCTTATGTCCGACATGCGGTGCGAGATATAGAGGATGGCGACGCCCTGCCCGCGCAACCGGTCGATCAGCGAAAACAGCCGGTCAGCCTCGGCGCTCGACAGCGAGGAGGTCGGCTCGTCGAGGATAAGGACCTTGGGCTGATGCGCCATGGCCCGCGCGATGGCCACCATCTGCCGATCCGCCAACGATAGATCGCTGACGCGCGCCTTGAGGTCGATGGCGAGCCCCATGCGATCGGCGACGGCCCTGGCTTCGGCGCGGACATTGGCAGGCCTGAACAGCAACGACGCGCCCTTGCCGCTCAGCCGGTCGAGCGTCAGATTGGTGGCGACATCGAGATCGGCGACCACGCCGTCATTGATGTTCTGATGCACGGTGACGACGCCGGCGCGGATGGCTTCGGCGGGGGTCTGCGGATCGAAGGCCCTGCCGGCGAGCCGCATCGTGCCGGCACCGCGTTCGTAGACGCCGCTGACGATCTTGACCAGGGTGGATTTGCCGGCGCCGTTGGCGCCCATCAGCACAGTCACCTCGCCCGCAAAGAGGTCGAGCGAGATGCCGCCAAGCACCTCGTTCTGGCCGAAGGATTTCTTCAGGCCCTCCACATGGAACACGGCATCTGCGCCCATCCGTTCCTCCCGGATCGTGACGCTATGGGCTCATTCGGCAATTGTCAACACGATTGACATTTGCCAGAGCGCTTCCTAGCTTGGCCCCGCCGCCGTGGCTCCGCTATCGTCGGAAACCACGCGCAGGAGGGGAGAGCATGACCGGGAAGTTCGAAGCATTGTCGGTGGAAACGCTGCCGAACCGCCTTGGCGGGACCGCGGCGCTGACCGGGCACATCGGCAAGGACGCCAGCCGCTGGAAGGTACAGGAGGTCGGCGACGGCAATCTCAACCTCGTCTTCATTGTCGAGGGCGACCAGGGTGCGGCGGTGGTCAAGCAGGCGCTGCCCTATGTGCGGCTGGTCGGCGACAGCTGGCCGCTGCCGCTGAAGCGCTCCTTCTTCGAATATCATGCGCTGACCAAGCAGGAGGCACGCGCGCCCGGCTCGGTGCCGTCGATCTACCATTTCGACGAGACCCAGGCGCTGATCGTCATGGAATATCTGGCGCCGCCGCACATCATCCTCAGACGCGCGCTGATCGACGGTCGCGAACTGCCGAACATCGCGCGCGACATCGGCCTGTTCATGGCCCGCACGCTATTCCGCGGTTCCGATCTGTCGATGGTGGCAAAGGATCGCAAGGCCGATCTGGCGCTGTTCGCCGACAATGTCGAGCTCTGCGACATCACCGAGAATCTGGTGTTCTCCGACCCCTATTTCGACGCCAAGATGAACCGGCACACCTCGCCGCAACTCGACGGCCTGGTGGCGGAGCTGCGCGCCGACCGCGACCTCAAGGTCGAGGCGCAGCGGCTGAAGCACCTGTTCGCCGCCAATGCCGAGACGCTGCTGCATGGCGACCTACATTCGGGCTCGATCATGGTCACCGACACCGAGACAAGGATGATCGATCCGGAATTCGCCTTCTACGGGCCGATCGCCTTCGACGTCGGCATGCTGCTCGCCAATTTCTGGATGGCCTTCTTCTCGCAGCGCGGCCATGAGCAGAAAGCCAGCCGGGACTCGATGCGCGCCTATCTGCTCGGTGTCACGGCCGAGACATGGGCCACCTTCCGCGCCGAGTTCGCGCATCTGTGGCGGACCGAGCGCACCGGTATGCTCTACCAGAAGAGCCTGTTCGAGGATCAGGGCGACCTGCTCGGCTCCGAACAGGCGCTCGACCACATGCTGCATTCGATCTGGACCGACCTGCTCGGCTTTGCCGGTATCGAGGTGCACCGGCGCATCCTCGGCCTCGCCCACAATGCCGATTTCGAGACCATTGCCGATCAAGACCTGCGCGCCACATGTGAGGCCAAGGCTTTGCGCTTCGGCCGCCACATCGCCGTCAATCGGCGCCAGATCCACGGCATCGACGAGGTCAACAATCTCGCCGCGCTGATCGAACAGGAGAAGAGCCTTTGAACGTCGGCGAACGCCACTACCGCACCATCTGGCTCAGCGACGACAGGCAGTCGGTCGAGATCATCGATCAGCGCTGGCTGCCGCACGAGTTCCGCGTCGAGACGATCGGAACGGTCGCCGGCATCGCCACCGCGATCCGCGACATGTGGGTGCGCGGCGCGCCGCTGATCGGCGTCACCGCCGCCTATGGCGTCGCCATCCAGATGAAGGACGATCCGTCGAACGAAGCGCTCGACGCGGTGTGGGAAAGGCTTCATAAGACGCGGCCGACGGCGATCAATCTGCGCTGGGCGCTGGACGAAATGCGGCGCTTCCTCAAGCCGCTGGCGCCCGAAGAGCGCGCCGAAGCGGCCTACAAGCGGGCCGCCGAGATCGCCGACGAGGACGTGGGCCTGAACCGCGCCATCGGCGAGAACGGGCTTGCCATCATCAAGGAAATCGCGGCGAAGAAGAAGCCGGGCGAGACGGTCAACATCCTGACCCATTGCAATGCCGGCTGGTTGGCGACGGTCGACTACGGCACCGCCACCGCGCCGATCTACCTGGCGACCGAGGCGGGTATTCCCGTCCATGTCTATGTCGACGAGACCAGGCCGCGCAACCAGGGCGCTCAACTGACCGCCTGGGAGATGGCCGGGCACGGCGTGCCGCACACGCTGATCGTCGACAATGCCGGCGGCCATCTGATGCAGCATGGCGACATCGACATGGTGATCGTCGGCACCGACCGCACCACCGCCAATGGCGACGTCTGCAACAAGATCGGCACCTATCTGAAAGCGCTCGCCGCCGCCGACAACGACGTGCCCTTCTATGTCGCGCTGCCCTCGCCCACCATCGACTGGACAGTTGCCGACGGGCTTGCCGAAATCCCGATCGAGGAGCGCTCCGGCGACGAGGTTTCGCTGGTGTGGGGCAAGACGGCGGACGGCAGAATAGCGCAGGTGCGGGTCTCGCCGGATGCCACGCCGGCGGCCAACCCGGCATTCGATGTGACACCGGCGCGGCTGGTGACCGGGCTTATCACCGAGCGCGGCGTGGCCAAGGCTTCGCGCGAGGGGCTGAAGGCAATGTTCCCGGAACGGGGTTAGCCCATCTCCCCCTCGAGGGGGAGATGTCCGGCAGGACAGGGTGCGCTGTCCCGCCGGCCTAACAGCGCTTGGGTTCCTCGCCCCGCCAAAGGCGGGGAGAGGTGGCCGCGAAGCGGACGGAGAGGGGCCTTCGTAGGGCGCTCCCCTCTCCGTCTCGGCTGCCGAGCCACCTCTCCCCACATCCGTGGGGCGAGGAACTTTGATCCTGCGGCGCCGCGATCCTTCACGCCCCCTCTGCCCTGCCGGGCATCTCCCCCCTCGTGGGGAGATCGGCTAATCGCCAATTGACAGCGCCTGCCGCCCCCTCCATACCTTCCGCGTTAATGTTCTCAGGGCGGGGTGAAAGTCCCCACCGGCGGTAAGGGGTTCGCCCCAAGCCCGCGAGCGCTTTCCAGCCTATCGGAAAGGTCAGCAGATCCGGTGTGATTCCGGGGCCGACGGTTAGAGTCCGGATGAAAGAGAACGATCGTAAAGGACGGTTCCGCTCGCGCGGGCCGCATTTTGCGTCGTGCGTCCTGATTCTGGTTCGAAACCGAAGGATGGACCCATGAATCAGCATTCCCCAAAAGACTATGAAACTCGCCGCATCGCCGTCATTCGCGCGCGCTGGCACGCCGATATCGTCGACCAATGCGTGCAAGCCTTCGAAGCGGAACTGGCCGCGCTCGACGGCTTCGAGGTCGAGGTCTTCGACGTGCCGGGAGCCTACGAAATCCCGCTGCACGCCAAGACCTTGGCCGCGACCGGACGCTATGCCGCGATCCTCGGTACCGCCTTTGTCGTCAATGGCGGCATCTATCGCCACGACTTCGTGGCGAGCGCCGTCATCGACGGGATGATGAACGTGCAGCTTGCAACCGGCGTGCCGGTGCTGTCGGCCGTGCTGACGCCGCACAATTTTCACGATAGCGCCGAGCACCATCGCTTCTTCCACGAGCATTTCACCGTGAAGGGCAAGGAGGCGGCGAAGGCCTGCGTCGAGATCCTCGCCGCGCGTGCGCGGATCGCCGCTTAGGGTCCAACTGAGGCCGGATTTCAGCCACTGCAACAAGAATTGCGGCCGAAAAGGCTTCAAAAGGTTGCGGTGGGTGCGAAATCCGGCCAGAAGCAACGGGGCCGCCCGACGCCCGGGCGGCCTTTTCAAACACGGGCTCGAACCAGATACGGGAGACTATTCGTTGGCTCGCATCACACTGAGACAATTGCTCGACCATGCCGCCGAACACGGCTATGGCGTGCCTGCCTTCAACATGAACAATATGGAACAGGGCCTCGCCATCATGGAGGCGGCCGAGGAGACCAAGTCGCCGGTCATCCTGCAGGCCAGCCGCGGCGCGCGCGCCTATGCCAATGACGTGGTGCTGGCTAAGCTGATCGACGCGCTGGTCGAGATCCATCCCGACATCCCGGTCTGCATGCATCTCGACCACGGCAACAATGAAGCGACCTGCGTCACCGCGATCCAGTACGGCTTCACCTCGGTGATGATGGACGGCTCGCTGAAGGAAGATGGCAAGTCGCCGGCCGACTATGCCTATAATTCCGGCATCACGCGCCGCGTCGTCGACATGGCGCATTGGGGCGGTGTCTCGGTAGAAGGCGAGATCGGCGTGCTGGGCTCGCTGGAAAGCGGCGGCGGCGAGCAGGAGGACGGCCACGGCGTCGAAGGCGCGATCAGCCATGACCAGCTTTTGACAAACCCCGAACAGGCTGTGCAGTTCGTCAAGGACACGCATGTCGATGCCCTGGCGGTCGCCATGGGCACCAGCCACGGCGCCTATAAGTTCTCGCGCAAGCCGGACGGCGCGGTGCTGGCGATGAACGTGATCGAGGAGATCCACCGCCGCCTGCCCAACATGCATCTCGTCATGCATGGGTCGTCCTCCGTGCCGGAGGAGCTGCAGGAGATCATCAACAAATATGGCGGCCAGATGAAGCCGACCTGGGGTGTGCCGGTGGAAGAGATCCAGCGCGGCATCAAGCATGGCGTGCGCAAGATCAACATCGACACCGACAACCGCATGGCGCTGACCGGCGCCATCCGCAAGGTGTTGACCGAAAACCCGTCGGAGTTCGATCCGCGCAAATATCTGACGCCTGCCATGGCGGCGATGCGGAAGCTCTGCAAGCAGCGCTTCGAGGAGTTCGGCACCGCCGGCAACGCCCAGAAGATCAAGCCGCTGCCGGTTTCGGAGATGGCCAGGCGCTACAAATCGGGCAGCCTCGACCCGAAATTCGGCTGACGCGAATATCTCCCGCGACCGGTTCAATCTCGGTCGCGGGCATTCGTCCTGCCGAAATACGGCGGAACTTCACACCGACAAATTGGTTCCTGCTCAGAGACCTTCCGGATCCGTCCAAAGGAAGGAGCAAATCATGAGCAAGGATCGCGATAGCGAAGGACCGGTCTTTTCCGGCCAAGACGCGCGACAGGGCGAGATCATCCTGCGCACGCGTGCCCGCCGCATCATTTTCATCGCCGGGCTGGTCGGCATTGTGGTGCTGGCATTGGTGGTCAGCCTCGTCGCGCATTGAAGGCAGTGCGGATGTCCCGGGCATCGGTCAGGGAACCATTCCCGGCTCTGTCCGGTTGAACGTCGCAGATGAAATTGAGACGCGGTGACTTAGGCCGCCCTGTCTAAACGATGTTCGAGACGCTTTGTTGCGACATGCCGCTTCATCCGACCTGGCTCGACCTTGTCGGGCGGCTGTTGCTGACGGTGCTCGCCGGTTTCCTCATCGGCCTCAACCGCGAGGCGCGCGGCCATTCGGCCGGACTGCGCACGACAATTCTGGTCGGTCTTGCGGCCTGCGTGGCCATGGTCCAGGCCAACATGCTGCTCGATGTATCCGGCAAGGCGCCAGACTCCTTCGTGCGCATGGACGTAATGCGCTTCGCGCTCGGCGTGCTCACCGGCGTCGGCTTCATCGGCGGCGGCGCCATCCTGCGGCGCGGCGATCTCGTCACCGGCGTCACCACCGCCGCCACGATGTGGATCATGACGATGATTGGACTGGCCTTCGGCGGCGGCCAGTATGGCCTCGGCATGATCGCGACGGTACTGACAATGGTGACGCTGCAGGCGTTGAAATGGGTCGATCTGAAAATCCCGCGCGACCACAAAGCGATCCTGTCGGTCTCATGGCCGAAGAGTTCGCCGCCGGACCTTCAGGACATGGTGCGGCCGCTTGGCTACGATGCACGTTTCGTCGGTATGGAACACGATGCCGAACGCAGCCGCTTCGTTTTTTCCTTCATGGTTCAGTGGAAGCAGCCCGACGCGAACGCACCTTCGACGGACGTGTTGTCGCTGGTCGGCGAGCACTGCGAAGTCGAGCGCTTCGAGGTGATCGGCGAGAAGCCGTTCTGAGCGCGAGCGGCAGGTTTACTCGGCCGCGTTCGGCGTTTCGGCGTCCGCCCGGACGAGCTTGATGTCGGCTCCGGCCGCCCAGGCGCCGATGTCCTCGCGACGGAGTGCAGCCGCCATCATGTCCGGGAAATGATCGGGCGTGCAAGCAAAGACCGGAATGCCCAGCGCCGCGACGGACCCCGCCATCGACGGATCGTAGCCGGGACGCCCCTGGTCGGTGAGCGCCAGGAGCACGACGACATTGACGCCCGAGCGGACGAGGGCTGCCAGCCTTTGCAGAAGCGCCTTGCCGTTGCCGCCTTCGTAGAGATCGGTGATCAGCACGAAATGCGCCTTGGTCGGCCGCTCGATGCGTTCGGCGCAATAGGCGACCGCCTGGTTGATGTCGGTGCCGCCGCCGAGCTGGACGCCGAACAGCACCTCGACGGGGTCGCTGAGCTCTTCGGTCAGGTCGACGATCGCGGTGTCGAAGCAGACCAGCTTGGTCCGCACCACCGGCAGCGACGCCATCACGGCGGCGAAGATCGAGGCATAGATGACCGAGCTTGCCATCGAGCCGGACTGGTCGACGCAGAGCGTCACCTCGTCGAGGTCGGCCAGGCGGCGCTGGCGGCGCATGAAGCCGACCAGCTTTTCGGGCACCACGGTCTTGTGCTCCGGCTGGTAGTGGCGAAGGTTGGCCGTGATCGTTCGTGGCCAGTCGATGTCGCGTTGGCGCGGCCGGTTGGTGCGCCGCGACTTGTCGAGCGCGCCGCGGATCGCCTCGGCGGTCTTCTGCTCCAGGCGCTGCATCAGCTTGGCGACGATATCGGAAATGATGGACCTGGCGATGTCCTTGGTCTTGTCGGGCATCACCGAGCGCAGCGAGACGAGGTCGGCGACGAGATTGACGTCGGCCTCGATCGCCTTGAGGAATTCCGGCTCCATCAGCATCTGCTTCAGGTTCAGGCGCTCGAAGGCATCCTTCTGCACGACCTGGACGACCTGCTCTGGGAAAAACGACCGGATATCGCCCATCCATTGCGCGACGCGAGGCGCCGAGCGGCCCAGCCCACCGCGCCGCTTGCGCGGGTCACCGGCGGTGTCGCCGCTGCCATCGCCATAGAGCGCGTCGAGCGCCGTCGACAGGCGCCGGTCCTCGGCCGACAGCGCCGATGATGTCTCGTCGTCGGCGCCGATCGCCAGCCGCCAGCGGCGCTCCCTGTTGTCTCCGGTCGGATCGAGCTCCGGCCCGGTGGCTTCATCAACCATGGCTGGCCTCCCCCGCGAGCAACTTGCCGAGAAGAGCGAAATGCCTGCGCCATGCCTCACCGCCGTCAGGCGCGGGCGTGAGCCCGGCGGGCAGGCTCGCTCTCTTGCCGAGCACGGCCTCGATCAGCCGCCGGCGCTCCATGCTGTCGAGATTGGAGAAGACGCGGCGCAGCAGCGGCAGGTGCGCCACGAAAGCCTCCTCGTCGAGCGATGCCAGCCAGGCATCGACGGCGCCACGCAAACCCTCGTCGTAGATCAGCCGCTGGCCGGCGCCGCTGAAAAAACCTTCGAAGAAGGCGGCCGCATCGATCACGGGCGTTCCCGGCGACAGGCGCTTTGCCAAGAGGTCGGCGGTCTCATCCGCTGAGAGCCGGCCTGCCTCGTAGAGCAGATGCGCGGCGCAGCCGGCAACAAGCGCCGTGGACCGCGACGAATCGAGCACGGCCGCCAACCCATTGCGCCATGCCTCCACAACATGCTCGCCCGGCTCGACCAGCTTGATCGCCTCGTCGGTCTTGCGCATCGCTGCCATCAGCGCGGCGGCGGCCTGCGCGTCGAGATCGCGCGCCGCGTAAGGCAGAGCGATCGAACCCTCGATGATCAGCCGTTCCAGCAGGCCGGCGAGACGTTCAGTCTCGGTCTTGCGGGCTTCGCCGTAGCGGATGATGTCGGCCAGCGGCGGCACCGAGGCCAGCAGCTCCAGGCACTCGCTGCTGTGCGCCGCCTTTTCCTCGAGCGCCGCGAGGCCAGCGACGGATGCCTCGCTCAAGGCTGCCGTGATCGCACCTTGCACCAGCGTGGCCAAGGCATCGAGCGTCGTGGCGGCGCCTATCATCTGGATCAGCCGGCCATTGGCGGCCTTCTCGATGGTCGGGCCGTAGACCAGGTTCTCGACCAGGCGGACCGCATATTCCGGCTGCCAGGCCAGCATCCAGCGCTCGCGGAACGTGCCGCGGCTGCGTCCGACATCCGTCAGCCAGCCCCATGCTACGCCAAGCACGTTTAGCCGGTGCAGGAGCGTGGAGCGAAACAGCCCGCTCTCGCTGCGCAGGTCGACCGAAAGTTCCCGCTCCAGCGCCTCGGGCTTCAGCCGCGCGGCTTTCTGGTTGCGCTGCAAATCGTCGATCAGCGGCGCCAGCGGCGTGTCGGGCGGGATCTCGCCGACATCGGCGCCGAGCAGCAGTTCGGCCTCGACCATCCTCCACAGCAAGGCCTCGCCGTTGAAGAGCGCCGAGACCGAGGCATCGCGCAGTTCCTCGAAGCCCGGCTTCGGCCGTTCGCGGATGGCGGCGAGCGCCCGCGCAAGACGCTCCGCCTCGATCAGGGACGCGGTCGAGATCATGTGGCCCTTGGCGCGAAGCACCGAGGCGATGCGCGCCAGCCAGAGCACCGAGGCGTCGCCCTGCCCGCGCGTTTGCCACAGATGCTTGCACCATCCGGGCGCGACGACGCCGGCGCCGTAGCCGTAGCCCAGCGCCAGGCGCGGCCCGGTCCATGGCGCATAGGTCATCATGGTCTTGCGCCGGCCGATGCCCTTCAGGAGCGCCTGGTCGCTCTTTTGCGTGTGCGCCGCCTGCAAGGCCGGCACATGCCAGGCGCCGCAGACGACGGCCAGCGGGCCTTCGAATTCTTTCCGCGCGGCGGCGATCTCGAGCCGCATATGCGCCTCGCGCATCGCCTCGAATTTGCCGATCGCCCCCTCGCCGTCACGCAGCGTCGTCATCGCGTCGGCGATGGCCGCGAAGATCGGGCCGGGCTCCGGATTCTGCTCGATGATGTCCGACCACCAGCTCTCGCCGTCCTCATAGCCGGCTGCGCTCGCCAAAGTGCCGATCGGATCCTGGATGCGCGTCGGTTCTTCGCCCTGCTCTTGCGTGGGCTCTGCTTCGCCGGCATCGGTGTCGGTCGAACCTTCAGCCGTCTTCGCGGCAAGCCGCGCGGCCGACGGCAGGTCGATGAAGCGCAGCGCCGCCTTGTTGGCGACGGCCCATAACGCCGCCTGATATTCCGGCGAGAACTCGGCGAAGGGCCAGAAGCTGGTCGCGGCGGGATCGTCCTCCGGATAGCAGAGCAGCGCCACCGGCGGCTTCAGGTCGGGACTGGCGAGCAGCGGCAGCAACGGCGAGGCATCGACCGGCCCTTCGATCAGCACGGCGACCGGCTGCAATTCCTGCAACGCCTTGGCCAGGCTCTCGGCAGAGCCCGGCCCGTGATGGCGAATGCCGAAATAGCTGATGCCGCCTCCCGTCATAGCTCAGATCGCCGCGTTGAGCGCCGCGTAATAACCGGCATAGTCCGGCCGCTTCTTCAGCACCGTCTCCAGATATTCCTCCAGCACCACCTTGTCCTGGACAGGATCCTTGACGATCGCACCGACAAGGCTTGGCGCGAGCCCTTCGGCATGCAGCTTGCCGTCGTCGAACCATGCCGCCTGGCTTAGGCCGCTAACCATCGTGGCGATCGCCTCGGCGGTGGACAGCGAGCCCGACGGCGTCTTCAGCGTCACCTTGCCGTCAGCGGTCGAGCCGGAACGCAGCTCGCGGAAGATGGTCAGCACGCGGGCGATCTCCTCGCCGACATTCTTCGGCACCGGCAGGTCCAGCACGCCGGCCATCTCGCCGACGCGCCGGGAGACGATCGAGACTTCCTCCGCCATGTCGTCCGGCAAAGGCAGCACCACGACATTGAAGCGCCGCTTCAGCGCCGAGGAAAGTTCGTTGACGCCCTTGTCGCGGTTGTTGGCGGTGGCGATGATGTTGAAGCCGCGCTGGGCGTAGATCGAGGTGTTCAGCTCCGGCACCGGCATCATCTTTTCCGACAGCACGGTGATCAGCGTGTCCTGCACGTCGGAGCCCATGCGCGTCAGCTCTTCCAGGCGGCAGAGCTTGCCGTCCTGCATGGCGCGGTAGAGCGGCGTCGGCACCAGCGCCTCTTGGCTCGGGCCCTTTGCCAGGAGCTGGGCATAGTTCCAGCCATAGCGGATCTGGTTTTCGTCGGTGCCGGCGGTGCATTGCACGACCAGCGTCGAATTGCCCATGATGGCGCCGGCGAGATGTTCCGATACCCACGATTTCGCCGTTCCCGGGACGCCGAGCAGAAGCAGCGCGCGGTCGGTCGCGAGCGTGGCTACCGCCGTTTCCATCAATTGGCGGCGACCGACATATTTCGGCGAAATTATCGTGCCGTCGCTCACCTTGCCGCCCATCAGATAGGTCAGCACGGCCTTGGGCGACAGGCTCCAGCCGGCGGGCTTCTGGCGATCGTCGCCGCGCGCGAGCGCCTGAAGTTCGGCGGCATAGACCTGCTCGGCCGGGAGGCGGATGGCTGCGTTCATGCGATCTTCTCCGAATTGATCATTTGGTTGTGTTTCCGGCCAGCGCCGCGTTGAGGCGCAGCAGGCTGAGCGATGGCGATGCGGGCGGCAGACCGGCGGCGGCGACGTCGCCGATTAGTTTCTCCGCCGTCGCCGCCGTGGCGAGAAAACCTATGGCCTCGAGATACTGCTCGGCGCTTCGTTTCATGACGTCGTTGTCACCCGAGACGGCGGAGCGCAGCGCCGAAAGCGTCTTGCCGTTTGCGAGGTCGCCCCATTGCAGCCAGCCTGCCTCCGCGCCTTCGACCAAGCTGAGCGCGTGCAGATTCTGCGCGTCATTCAAGATCTGCCTGATCAGGAGACGCTTCCTGCCGCTGTCCAAACGCAACATGAGCTGGAGGACGAGAAGCGTCAGCTTGCCGCCTTCGGCGACGAGCAGATCCGCCAAACAGGCCACCGCCGCATCGCTGCCGGACACCGAGACCATTAGAACGAGAAAACGATCGGCATTGTCATCGACGCCGAACTGCCATGCGCCGATGAAATCAGGCTCTGTCTTGCCGAAGCGCGCGACGAGATCGCCGAAGTAGCAGGAAGCGAACAAGTCGGCGCGACGGGCCTGTTGCGCGGGCGACTTGAGTTTTATCGGTGCGTAGGTGGTACGGCGGCGAAGGAAGCCGGATTTGCCTTTCTCGATGAGAGCGGCCAACTCACCTGTCGGATCCTCCGCGCCGCCATCTGTTGGGTAGCTACGCTCCCCCAGCCTGGCCAGCAGCCGGCCAGCCATTTCTCGCACCTTGCCTGAGCGATCGGAAGATAGGCTTTTCAGGAACGGCACGTCGTCGGCGCCCAGGCCGAAGCGCATGAGTTCGATGAGCGCAAGCCTGACCTCCGCAGACTCGCTTGCCCCCTTGGTCTCGATCAACGTGCGGGCCAAGGCAGGCACAGCGCGCCGCAAATCGACCAAAGCAATGCGGCGCGCTGCGGGGTAGAAATCATCCCAGGTTTCCGCCGTCAGATGCTCGCGTCGGGAGTGCTTTTCGCCATCCGCGCCCGCCTGCCAGTCGACCCAGGGAGCATAGACCTCCGGGGCAGCCTGGTCGGATGCGGCGGGCATCCAGTCCATCGGATGGGTGACGAAGCCGCGGCTGGCGACGAGCGTGGCCACCCGGGTCTTGAGCCTCGCATCGGCTGCATATTTCAGCGCGGCCCGCAGCGGCGGTCGCAGCCGTTCAGGGAGCATCGGCAGGGCCAGCACCGGCAGCGGCAGGCGCCGCTTCAACGTTTTCGGCGCCGCGGGGCGAAGCGCGACATCGAGCGCCTGCGCTGCGATGGCCAACAGCCGCCGCTCCTGTTCGTCGGGACTGGAAGCCGCGGCGACCTCCTTCCACTCGACGGGGGCAAGCTCGAAAGCGGCGCCGCCCGAAATCCAGCCGTCGCGCAACCTCGCGAGCCCTGCCTGATCGAGCTCGTTCATGACAGATCGAGCCTCCCCATATTGCTCTGCGACGCCAGAAGCTCGATCCTGGCGCCGTTCCAGAGCGCAGCCGTCGCCGTGAGATCCAGGCCGAGCAAGGTCGGGTCGACGGAGCCGGCGACAGGCAGGGCAATGCCATGCGGATCGTTCACCGCCTGCCACCAGGTACCGTCCTTCTCGTCCTGCGCGATCGCGCCGGCCGGCAGAATGATCGGGCAATCCGAGAGCCATGGCGCGCCATCCTGGAAGGCGGCGTAGGCGGCCAGCGGATCGCCAGCGGCATCCGGGGCGAAAGAAGGCCAACTGCCCGGCGCCACATCACCCAACCGTTCCGCGACCAGCGCCCGCAGCGGATGGCGCGACGGATAGAACACCAGCCTCGCCTTGAAGCGGTCGCCCGGCGCGAAGGCGCCGGCCCCCCCGCCCGCGGGGGGGGGG
>NZ_JAIUIM010000005.1:0-333334 GCF_020165615.1 Mesorhizobium sp. BH1-1-5 | reverse complement strand
GCCGGCGCCGGCATCGACCCAGCCTATGGCCTGGTCCGCATAGGCTTGCGGATCGAGATCGTGGCGGGCGTGCAGCACATCCACCGTCCCGCCATGCTTCAATGCCGCGACCGCGGTGAAGCCATTGGCATAGGCGCCGACCGGCCCGCCCAGGGCGGCGAGTTCGGGCAATGCGGCGGCGATGGCTTCGGGCCGGCAGCAGTTGAGCAGCCGGGCCGCGACCGGCAGGTCGCCGAGGGCGCCGACCGCATCGGCAATGGTCTCGCCGCTGCGCAGGCGCGGCGCGCCATGGTCGGCGAGCGTCCACGACACCCACACCGGCTTGCCGCTTTCAGAGGCCGCGGTGACCGCAGCCCGCGCCTCGTCGGCGGACGCCATGGTTTCGCAGAGGAACAGGTCGACGCCGTCAGCCTGCTCGGCAACGATGCGGCGATAGATGTCGAGCGTGTCCTCGAACGATATGGTCAGCGCCGGCGCGTAGCTGCCGAACAGAGGCGACAGGCAACCGGCGATCGCGGTGTCGCCGGCCTCGTCACGGGCCTGCTTCGCCAGCTCGATGCCGCGCTTCTGCAAAGGCTTGAACAGGTCCTCCGCCCCTTCGCGCGCCAGGCGCTCCGGTGTCGCCGAATAGGTGTTGATGGTGATGACGCGAGCACCCGCCTGGATGAATTCGACATGCAGGTCGCGCACCAGGTCCGGCTCGTCGATCAACACCCTTGCCGACCAAAGCGGCGTCGGCTCGGACTTGCTGCGCCGGACCAGTTCCTGGCCCATGCCGCCATCGGTAAGGATGACGGAGGTCATGCCCGCAACCTCTCATTCTTCGGATCCCACAGCGGCTCGTCGTTCTGGACGATGGCCTTGAAGCGATCGCCAAAGATTTCGACCTCGATCGCCGTGCCCGGCTGCGTGAGATCGGCGCGCAGCATGCCGAGCGCGATCGACTTGCCGACGCGGTGGCCCCAGCCGCCCGACGTCGTCTCGCCGACGATGCTGCCGCCGTGCCAGAGCGTCGACATATAGGGCGCGTCGCAGTCGCCGGGATTTTCGACGACCAGCGTGACGAAGCGCTTCTTCACGCCCTGTTGCTTTTCATTGAGCAGCGCCGCCTTGCCGCGGAAGTCGGGCTTGTCCCATTTGACGAAGCGCTCCAGGCCGCCCTGCAGGATCGAATAGTCGGTCGAAAGGTCGCCCTTCCAGGCCCGGTAGCCTTTTTCCAGCCGCAGCGAATCCAGCGCATACATGCCGAACGGCTTCAGCCCATGCATCTGGCCGGCGGTCCAGACAGCGTCGAAGACCGCAACTGTGTCAGCGACCTTGGTGTGAATTTCCCAGCCGAGTTCGCCGGCGAAGGAGACGCGCACCAGTTTCGCCCAGCGTCCGGCGACGGTCGTCTCCTGATGCGTCAGCCAGGGCAGCGCAAGATCGGCGCTGCAGACTTCGGCCAGTATCTTGCGCGAGTTCGGACCGGCGAGGATCTGGGTCGAGTATTCCTCCGTCCGGTCGGTCAGCGTGAAACCCGCGTCGGCCGGCATCCGCGATTTCAACCATTCGAAATCGTGCCACTGCGCCACCGCCGCGGTGATCAGCGTCATCTGGTCCTCGCCATGGCGCACGACCGACATTTCGGTGACGATGCGGCCCTTGTCGTCCGAGAAGTAGACAAGGCCGATGCGGCCGGGCTTCGGCACCAGGCCGGTGACCTGCCTTGCGAGCCAATCGGCAGCGCCCGGACCTTCGAGATTGAAGCGCGAGAAGCCGGGCAGGTCGAGGATGCCGGCGGCGTCGCGTACGGCAAGGCACTCCTCGCGCACGGCCCGGTGCCAGGGTCCGCCGCGACGGAAGGTCAGCGTCGATTCCTCCGAAGTATTGTCGCCGGGCTTGGCGTACCAGGTGGCGCGCTCCCAGCCATTATAGGCGTCGAACTGGCCGCCCAGCGCCTTGATGCGGTCATGCAGCGGCGACAGCTTGCGATTACGGCCCTCAGGCCAGGCGTGGCGCGGAAACTGGATGGCGTATTCGTTGCCGTAGATCTCCATGCCCTTGGCAACGCAATAGTCGGGCGCCGACGCAAAGCTGGTGAAACGGCGCGGATCGCAGGACCACATGTCCCATTCGGTCTGGCCCTCGGTGACCCATTCGGCCAGCACCTTGCCGGCGCCACCGCCTTGCGCGATGCCGAAGGTGAAGACGCAGGCCTCGAAGGCGTTCGGCACGCCGGGCATCGGCCCAATCAGCGGGTTGCCGTCCGGCGCGTAAGGGATCGGGCCGTTGATCACCTTGGAGAGGCCGGCGGTGCCGAGGATCGGCACGCGGGCGACGGCGTCGGCGAGATAGTGCTCGAGGCGGTCGAGATCGTCGGGGAACAGCTGGAACGAGAAATCCTCCGGCATCGGATCGTTGTGGGTCGCCCAGTGCGCGCGGCAATTGCGCTCATAGGGGCCGAGATTCATGCCGCTCTTTTCCTGGCGCAGGTAATAGGACGTGTCGACGTCGCGCAGCAGCGGCAGTTTTTTCCCCTGCTCCTTCGTCCAGGCGGCGAGCTCGGGGATTTCCTCGAACAATATGTACTGATGGCTCATCACCATCATCGGCA
This sequence comes from Mesorhizobium sp. BH1-1-5, assembly GCF_020165615.1. NCBI lineage: Bacteria > Pseudomonadati > Pseudomonadota > Alphaproteobacteria > Hyphomicrobiales > Phyllobacteriaceae > Mesorhizobium > Mesorhizobium sp. BH1-1-5. The sequence continues at coordinate 330,738 of NZ_JAIUIM010000005.1, read as the reverse complement.
CTTCGCGGCCGAACATCTTGCCGACTTCGGCGGCGCGGTAGCCGGCGGCGTTGATCACGATCTCGCAGCGGATCTCGCCCTGCGGTGTTTCGACCACCCATTCGCCATTCTCGCGGCGGACGCCGTTGACCGGGCAGAAGCGGATGATCTTGGCGCCCATGTCGCGCGCGCCCTTGGCGAGCGCCTGCGTCAGCTGCGCCGGGTCGATGTCGCCGTCGCTCGGGTCATAGAGCGCGCCCTTCAGCTCATGCGTCTCGATGAAGGGGTAGCGGCGCTTGATCTCGTCGAGGCCGACGACGTCGATGTCCATGCCCTGGTAGCGGCCCATGCCCTTGGCGCGCTGGAACTCCTGCATGCGTTCCTTGCTGTGGGCCAACCGGAGTGAGCCGGTGACATGGTAGTTCATCGGATAGTCGACCGCGTCGGCGAGACCCCGGTAAAGCTCGGTCGAGTAGCGCTGCATGTTCATCAGCGACCAGGACGAGGAGAAGGTCGGCACGTTGCCGGCGGCATGCCAGGTCGAGCCGGAGGTCAGCTCGTTCTTTTCCAGAAGCACGCAGTCGGTCCAACCCGCCTTGCACAGATGATAGAGCGATGAGCAGCCGACGACACCGCCTCCGATGATCACCACGCGTGCCGTGGACGGCAAACCCGCCATGTTTCTTCCTCCAAGCGTAAGCGCTTCGCGCTTCGATTTTTGTTTTGATGCATATCGTTATCCCAAAACCGCTTCGCGTTTTTGGGCGACATGCATTGGTCAATAGACAGGCGGTGAGACCACCCAGATGACGATCGCCGGCTCCGCGCCAGGATTGCGCCAGCGGAACGGCTTGCCCTCGAAGCGGAACGAGTCGCCTTCGCTAAGACGATGCCAGACGCCGTCGATCTCGATCTCGAACGTGCCCGACGCCACATAGCCCGCTTCTTCCGTCGGACGGCGCGCTTCTGTCTTCAGCTCCGCGCCCGGCGCGAAGACCGAACGCAGCATCTCGAAGCTACCGCCGAGGTCGGGCGACAGAAGCTCCTCCACCAGGCCGGATTCACTTGTGCCAAGCGAACGGCGGCTGCCGGCGCGCACGATCACGCCGCGCTCCTCTTCGACAGGCACATCGTGACTGAAGAACAGGCTGATCGGAACATCGAAGAGGCTGGCGAATGCCCTGAGGTCGCCGAGCGAGGGGATGGAAAGACCGCGCTCGACCTGGCTGACCCAACCGACCGAACGGCCTAACTTGAGCGCAATTTCAGCGAGCGTGAGGCCGCGCGCCTTGCGGAGCGCGCGAATGTCGCGGGCCAGCAGCCGTTCGCCATTGTCCTGCTCCGATTTGGTCGCGGTCGGGGTCAAAGGTTGCTCGTGAAAAAATCTGGATAAATTTCATGAGAGGGTAAAATCATGAAAAAATCAAGGAGATTTTCATAGTCCACAAGATTTGCTTGCGCGTTTTCGGCTGTTGATGCAAAGGCTCGCGCACGAGCGGCGAGTGGGGCGTCCGGTCGGGACCAGTTTTAGCTTATAGTCTGCGGATGGTCGTTAAGGAAACCGGGTTGCGGGTTTCTGGCCATGCCGAAAGGGACGACCCATGCTTGAGAAGAACATCCGGATCGCGTCGGATGCGGAGATCGTCGATGAGGCGATCGTGTCGCGCCGGTCGGTGCGCGCCTTCCTGCCCGATATGGTCGATGACGATGCGATTCGCGCGATCCTTGCCGTCGCGGCACGCGCGCCGTCGGGCACCAACATGCAGCCTTGGCGTGTCTACGTGACCAAGGGCGAGGTCAAGCAGCGCATCAGCGATGCAATCCTCAATTCCGGCATCCGCGCCGAAAAGGTCGAGTGGGACGAATATCGTTATTATCCCGACCAGTTCTTCGAACCATACCTCACGCGTCGCCGGGCCAACGGCTTCGGGCTTTATGGCGCGCTGGGCATCGGCCGCCGCGAGGTCGACAAGATGCGGGCGCAGCACGACCGCAACTTCGTCTTCTTCGACGCGCCGGTCGGCATGATCTTCACGATCGACCGGAGACTGAACCAGGGCTCGTGGATCGACTACGGCATGTTCCTGCAGAACATCATGGTCGCGGCGCGGGGTAGGGGGCTGCATACCTGCCCGCAGGCGGCCTTCGCGCCCTATCATCGCCAGATCAGGCCGGTGCTCGACATTCCCGACGAGGAGATCGTCGTCTGCGGCATGGCGCTCGGCTACGAGGACACATCGAAGCCGGAGAACGAGTTCCGCACCGACCGCGCGCCGCTCGAGGACTGGGTGAGCTTCGCGGAATAATGCCGGCCTAATCGGTGCTCATATGCGCGCCATGGCCGCTGACATGGGCGCCGTCCTGCGGCGTGAGCCGCAGATAGGCCGACAGCGCGCAAAGCGTGATCAGCCCTTCGATGACGAACAGGATGCGATAGTCGTTGACGCTCGCCTTGCCGCCGCCGGCAAGCAGCGACAACAGCGCCGCCGCCAAGCCGACGCTGACCGCCACCGCGAGCTGCCATAAGATGTAATAGAGCGCGCTGAAGCGCGCGAGCTGCTCGGGCACGATGTCCGAATAGGAGAGATTGCCGGTCGAGGCCCATTGCACCGAGCGGAAGACGCCGAAGGTGAAGATGTAGGCAAGCACGATCCAGGCCGGCAGGCTCTCCTGCATCAGGGCAAAGCCCGCGACCAGCAAGGCGACGATCGGTGTGTTGGTGACCAGCACGCGCTTGAAACCGAAGCGGTTCAACAGGCGCGGCATGAAGAAGCGCATCGCCAACGATCCGATCGCGGCGACGAAGGTCAGCGATCCGGCCTGCACCGCGCTCATGCCGAAGCCGAGCTGGAACATCAGCGGCAAGAGAAAGACCACCGAGCTCAGACCGATCGTGTCCAGTGCGCCGCCGGTGAGGAAAGCAATGCGGAAGGTGCGGATGCGCAGCAGGTTGAGGTCGAGCAGCGGGTTGCGCGCGCGCAGGCAGTAGAAGGCGGCAACCGCCAGGATGACGACCGCCAGCCCGAGCTCCATCGCTATGCTGCTCGCCGCCGCATCCTTGGCGGCGACCGAATCCATGCCGAAGACGAGCAGAGCCATGCCGCTGCCGACCAGCAGGAAGCCCGGAAAATCGAAGGGCGTGCGCACCGGCTTGGTCGTCGTGGGGAACATCGAGGCGGCCAGCAGCGCGGCGGTCAGCGCGATCGGGATGTTGATGTAGAAGATCCAGCGCCAGGAGACGTAGGTGGTCAGCGCGCCGCCGACGAGCGGTCCGACCAGCGGCCCGGACTGACCGGCGAGCGAGATATACATGTTGATCTTCAGCGTACGGTCGCGCGGGAAGCTCGACAGGATCACGACCTGGCCGAGCGTGCCCATCAGCGCGCCGCCGCAGCCCTGCAGGGCGCGCGAGCCGACCAGCATCCAGATGTTTTCCGAAAGGCCGCACAGCGCGGAGGCGCTGGCAAAGACCAGCAGCGCGAAGCAATAGACATTGCGCAGCCCGAAGCGGTCGGCCAACCAGCCGCCGAGCGGCATGGTGACGATGAGGCTCGCGACATAGACGGTGATCAAGAGGCCAAGCTGGCTTGGCGGGCGATCGAGGCTCTCGCCTATGCCCGGAAGTGCCGTCACTACGACATTCTGGTCGAGGCTGGTCATGAACACGCCGCAGGCGACGGTCGCCGGCAACAGCATCGACGGACCGCCCGCTGGAGCAAAGCGGGTCGTGGCCGTCGCCGAAGTCTCAACAGTCATGGAAGGGTATGGTCGAACTGGTTGCCTGAGCGGACGTTTGCCCCTGGCAAACGCCGATGATTCCTTATCTATCATCCCTGCTGGCCCAACGCTCAAGCAGCAGTTGTGGCGGTTCATAATGCCAGAATACCGGCTGGACCAAAGGTGTGTTGATATTCAGGTGAGACCGGCCTGCAAATGCCGGGTTCCTGCACTTCCGGTGCTCACATACTCAAGTACGCTCCGCTCCGGTTCTCGGAACCCGCCATTTTCGGCTCGGCCTGACCTGAATCTCAACACACCTTAGGTGCTCTACTGCACCTCGTAGCCGACTTCCTCCGAGGCGTGGCACAAGGCCTTCCAGAAGGAGCGCGCGAAGGAGCGGAAGACGTAGATGTCGAACTGGTCGGCGCCCGTGCGCTGAATCTGGGCGAAGACGTCGTGATGGTTGGTCGAACGCCCGGCGCCGAGCGGGAAGGCCGGCAAGGTGAAGTCGATGGCGAAGAATTTCGCCATCACCCATTCCGCCTTCGGGCCGGCGATGCGGATCGCGGTGCGGCCATGCGACAGGTCGGTGAGCGTGCCGATGGCCGGCGTGATCGATCCGGCGAAGGCCTGCGCCAGGCCCTCGGCCTCGTCCACCACGGTGAATTTCCCCGGCGCGAAGCCGAAAACGGCGCGGGCGCCGCTGCTCACGCCGCCGCCGGCGCCGTCTGGCAGAGCGAGCCCGGTGACCTTGCGGATGATTTCGATCAGCCGCTTCTCTTCGCCCGGCCAGGCGGCGAGCTGCAAGATCGAGCCCGGGCGCGTCTCGGACAGGATGACATCGACGCCATGTTCGAAATTGCCGTGCGAACCCGGATGGTACTCCGGCTCGAGCGGCGACTGGCGTTCGGGCAACTGGTGCTCAGCCATGCATGCGGCTCCCGTCCGGATCGTAGAAATGGTTGGAAACGATCTCGACCGGCCCGAACCGGTTGCGCAGCGGATCGGAGACGAAGGCGCGGGTCCCGTGACGCGCCTTGCCGCCCTCGACCAGGGCCAGCGCGATGTACTTGCCCAGCGCCGGCGAATAGCAGCAGGCGGTGATGTGGCCGAGCGAGTCGTGCGGATTGGCCTCGTCCAGTTCCTCGACGATATGCCCGCCGCCGTTGAGCGCTCGGTTGTCGAGCGCGATCACCCCGACCAGCTCCAGCCGGTCGGAGCCGATCAGGCCCTCCCGGTCCATCATGGCCGAGCCGATGAAGGGCTTCTTCTTCGACAGCATCCAATCGAGATGGAGGTCGCGCGCGGTGGTGCGGCCGTCGATCTCGGCGCCGGTGACATGACCCTTCTCGATGCGCATCGTGCCCAGTGCCTCGAGTCCGTAGGTGACCAGGCCGAAAGGCTTGCCGGCCTCGATCAAGGCCTCCCAGACGCGGGTGCCGTAGCCGGCGCCCGAATAGACCTCGAACGCCATTTCGCCGGAGAAGGACAGCCGGCAGATCATCACCGGAACGCTGGCGATCCGGCCATGGACGATGCCCATGAAGGGCAGGCTGGCGTTGTCGACTGCGGTGCCGGTGACGCAGGAAGCGAGTATGGCGCGCGCGTTCGGTCCTCCGATCGCCGCACCCGCCCATTCATCGGTGACGGAGGTGACGGTGACCTTCAGCTCCGGCCAGATGACGTCGAGGAAATATTCCAGATGCTGCATCACCTTGCCGGCATTGGCGGTGGTGGTGGTCATCAGGAAGTCCTGTTCGCCGAGCCGCCAGGTGGTGCCGTCGTCGAAGGCAAGCCCGTCCTCGCGCAGCATCAGGCCGTAGCGGGCCTTGCCGACCGCGAGCGTGGAAAACATGTTGGTGTAGACGCGGTCGAGGAACTCGGCCGCGTCCGGTCCCTGCACGGCGATCTTGCCCAGCGTCGACACATCGACGATGCCGGCGCTGTCGCGCGTGGCTCGTGCTTCACGCACATAGGCCTGCTCGACCGTCTCGCCGGCGAGGCCGTAGATCATCGGCCGGTACCAGAGGCCCGCGGAATACATTCTTGCGCCATTGGCGAGGTGCCAGTCATGCATCGGCGTCAGCCGCTCGGGCTTGAGGTCGCCGAAGCGTTCGGCGGCGAGCGAACCGATCGACACCGCCGTGTAGGGCGGGCGGAAGCGCGTCGTGCCGACTTCGGGGATCGGCTTGCCGAGCGCCTCGGCCATGATGGCCAGGCCCGGCACGTTGGAGTTCTTGCCCTGGTCGGTCGCCATGCCAAGCGTGGTGTAGCGCTTCAGATGCTCGACCGAGACGAAGCCTTCGCGATGCGCGAGCCGCACGTCCTCGGCGGTCACATCGTGCTGGAAGTCGACAAAACTCTTGCCCTTGGCCTTGATCTCGAAGACCGGCGCCGGATCGGGGTCGCCGGGGGCCGCCTCGACGACGGGCAGGGGAGCGGATGAAGCCGCGCCGCCAGCCGCCTGAAGGCCGGCCGCGCGGCCTTCGGCGATGGCTTCGGCAGTCGAAAAACTGCCGGTGAAGGCGCCGGCGCCGATCCATTGCTGATTTGGCCTGCGCTGCGTCGGCTTCGGCGGCAGGAAGGCTTGTCTCGCCGGATCCCATTCGGCCTTCGCGCCGACCTGGCTGGCAAGGTGGATGGTCGGCGACCAGCCGCCGGACATCAGAAGGCTGTCGGCATGGATGCTGCGTTCGTCGCCGCTCAGCGCCCCGCCCGTGGCGTCGAAGCGCTGCACCTTGAGGCCGGTGAGGGCCTTGCCGCCTTCGGTCGCGACCACGGCATGGCCGGCGAGCAGCTCGGCTTCCGCATCGCTCGCCAGCCGGCGCATCTCGTTCGAGACGTCGGCGCGGACATCGATGATGGCAACGACCGCGGCGCCGGCCTTCTTCAAGGCGACGGCCGAGCGGTAGGCGCTGTCATTGTTGGTGAAGAGCGCGATGCGCTGCCCAGGCAGCACGCCATATTCAACGGCATAACGTTCGGCCGCATGCGCCAACATGACGCCCGGACGATCGTTGCCCGGGAAGACCAGCGGCCGCTCGAAGGAGCCGGTGGCAAGAACCACCGTGCCGGCGCGGATCGCCCAGTAGCGCTGGCGCGGCTCGCCTTTGGCGGCGACTTCCTTGTGGTCGGTCACCCGTTCCAGCGCGGCCAGCGTGTTGCCGTCGTAATAGCCCCACACCGTGGTGCGCGGCAAAAGGCGGACATTGTCGTTGCCTTCGAGCTGCCCGACGGCGCGCTGAGCCCAGTCGGCGGCATGCATGCCGTCGATGGTTTCGCCCGACCAGTTGGCGGAGCCGCCGAAATTGGCTTCGAGATCGGCGAGAATGACGCGGGCGCCCTGATCGGCGGCGGCCTTCGCCGCCATCAGGCCGGCCGGGCCGGAGCCGACGACCAGGACGTCGCAAAATGCGTTCATGCGCTCGTAGCGCGCTGGGTCATGGGCGGTGCCAGCCTTGCCGAGGCCGGCGGCGCGGCGAATGAAATGCTCGCAGAACATCCAGAAGCGCGTGCCCTTCAGCGGTCCGACCACCGGTCCCATGAAGGTCTTGTAATAGAAGCCGGCCGACAGGATCTTGCCGCCGAGCTGGTTGAGGGCGCCGATGTCCCAGGCGAGCGAAGGCGTGCGGTTCTGGCTGACGGCGACGAGCCCGTCGTAGATCTCGACCATGGTGGCGGCAATGTTGGGCTCGCGCACTTCGCCGCGCAGCACCGTCACCAGCGCGTTCGGCTCCTCGACGCCGGCGGCGAGCAGGCCGCGCGGGCGATGGTATTTGAAGGAGCGGCCGAACAGCGTCATGCCATTGGCGAGCAGCGCCGAGGCCAGCGTGTCGCCGGCATGGCCTGTATAGGGCGAGCCGTCGAAGGTGAAGCGGATGGTGCGCAGCCGGTCGATCCGGCCGCCGGTCTCGGTGCGGCGCGGGCTCACGAGCGGCCCTCCGTCTTGTGGCCGCCACGCGCGAAGGCGGTGCTCAGGATCTCATGCGTTACGGTGTTGCGCACGACCCTCAGATGCGCGCGGCAGCCGCCGGAATGCTGCCAGATCTCATTGTGGTCGCCGGCCGGGTTCAGCCGGTCGTAGACATAGGCATTCCAGGCGTCGAGGTTCTGCGAGGCGGGCTGCGGCCGCTCGCGGTTGCCGTCGCCCTGGTAGGTGAATTCGATGACGTCGCGCGGCCCGCAATAGGGACAGGTGATAAGCATTCTCTTTCAAAACCCTAATGCAGCCGCGGGTTCGCGCCCTGGCCTTTGTCGTCGATGATCAAGCCACGATAAAAGCGGTCGAGCGTGAAGGGCGCGTTGAATTCGTGCGGCTCGTCCTTGGCTATTGTGTAGGCAAAGCACCAGCCGGAGGCGGGTGTCGCCTTGAAGCCGCCGTAACACCAGCCGCAATTGAGATACATGCCCGGCAGCGGACCGGCGGTGATGATCGGCGAGCCGTCCATCGTCATGTCGCACAGTCCGCCCCAGGAGCGCAGCATGCGCACCCGGGCCAGGCCGGGGAACAGCGCCAGCATCTCGCTCATCACCTCATCGACGATCGGCAGGCTGCCGCGCTGGGCGTAGCTGTTGTAGCCGTCGAGGTCGCCGCCATAGACCAGGCCGCCCTTGTCGGACTGCGAAATGTAGAAATGGCCCATGCCGAAGGTGAGAACTGTGTCGACGACGGGCTTCAGCGATTCCGAAACGAAGGCCTGCAGCACATGGCTTTCGATCGGCATGTGCGAAATGCCGGCAAGCTGCATGACCTGACCCGTGCTGCCGGCAACCGCAAGCGCGACCTTCTTGGCGCGGATTTCGCCGCGCGTGGTCGAAACGCCGGTGATGCGGCCGCCATCGCGCAGGAAGCCGGTGACCTCGCAATTCTCGATGATGTCGACGCCGCGCCGGTCGGCGCCGCGCGCATAGCCCCAGGCGACCGCGTCGTGCCGGGCGGTGCCGGCACGCGGCTGCATCAGTCCGCCAAGAACCGGGAAGCGCGCCGAACCCGAGACGTCCAGCGCCGGCACAAGCCGCTTGATCTGGTCGACATTCATCAGTTCGGCGTCGACGCCGAGATGGCGCATGGCGTTGCCGCGCCTTGCATAATCGTCGAGCTGGGCGGGCGTGTGCGCGAGGTTCAGGCAGCCGCGCTGCGAGAACATGACGTTGTAGTTGAGGTCGTGCGAGAGGTTCTCCCACAGCTTCATCGAATGCTCGTAGAAGCGGGTATTCTGCGGCAAAAGATAATTGGAGCGCACAGCGGTGGTGTTGCGGCCGACATTGCCGGAGCCGAGCCAGCCTTTTTCCAGCACCGCGACATTGGTGATGCCGTGTTCCTTGGCAAGGTAATAGGCGGTCGAGAGGCCATGGCCGCCGCCGCCGATGACGATCACGTCATAGGACGCCTTGGGATCCGGCTTGCGCCAGGCGGGCTTCCAATCCTTGTTGCCGGTCAGCGCGTTCTTGAGCAGCGAAAAGGCTGAATATTCCGCCATTCTTTCTATCGTCCTTATGATGCGAGGCGGCAGACTATAGAGCAGGCGGGAGGCGCAAAGCCAAGATTGCGCCATCGCTTTTCGACAGGCCGACTCCCACCGACACGATCGGGACGGCTTGCCGCCCGATATGCCGGTCTTTATCAAGGGCGGAAATTCGAGAATTTTCGGCCGCGAGTCGCCAACAAAGTCATGTCCTTCCGCCTGCTGCGCCTGATCCTGGTCATCATCGTCGCTGTCTTCGGGCAGCCGGCGCTCGAGGCGTCGGCGCAGGCGATCGGCCATGGTTCGTCGCAGCTCATCGCCGATCAGACCAAGGTCATCCAGGACCTGACGGCCAAGACCGATAGCCTGGAGAAGAAACTGAGCGACCCCGACCAGGACGATGCGGGGCTCGTCGACATCCGGTTGCAGCTCGAGGATATTTCGCGAGCGGCGCTGAACAGCGCGCTGGCGTTCCGGCAGCGCCTCACCGACATCAACAATCGTGTCGAGGTGCTCGGCCCGCCGCCGGCCCAAGGGCAGCCCCCTGAGCCGGTGATCGTCAGCAACGAGCGCAGCGCGCTCTCCTCGGAAAAGGCCCAGATCAACGCGGTCATCGCCAGCGCGCAAAACCTGTCGATCCGCGTCAACGGGCTGGTCGACAAGATCGCAGCCATGCGCAGCGAGCTTTTCCGCAGCGTCATCACCAAGCACTACGACCTGACCGAAGCTCTGAGCCCGCAGGCCCTTTCCGACGCGCATGACCAGTTCACGGGCCTCTACAAGGCGGTGTCGTCCTGGTTGAGCTTCGCCGTCAGGTTCAAGTTCCAGGCGATCCTTGCGGCGACGCTCATGGCGTTGGCGCTGGCGGCCGTGCTGTTGATCGGCGGCAGGCGCCTGTTCGGCCGCATATTCGAGGCCGACCCGGCGGTCGAGGATCCGTCCTATCTCAGCCGCCTGTCGGTGGCCTTCTGGTCGACGCTGCTGCCGACCCTGGCGCTCGGCGTCTTCTTCGCCTCGGCTGTGTTCTTCTTCAATTATTACAATGTGCTGCGTGGCGATATCGGCACGTTCCTCAACGCCTTGCTGACGGTGATCGGCATGGTGTTCTGCGTCAACCGGCTGACCAACGCGGCGCTCGAACCGCGGCTGCCCAATTGGCGGCTGATCCCGGTCGCGACCGGTCCCGCGCGCTGGCTCGTCGGGCTAACGACCGCAATGGCGCTGGTGCTCGGGTTCAATTACTTCCTGTCGGTCGTCAACGAGAAGATGGGTTCGCCGCTTTCGCTGACGATCGCCAGGGGCTTTGTCGCCACCATCATCGTCGGGGTCATCCTGATCCTGATGGGACTGCTGCGGCCGTTCAGGGCGGCCGACGGCTCATGGCGCCCCTGGCCGGCATGGCTTCGCTTCCTTGCCATCGGGCTCGGCCTGTTCACCATTGCCGCGGCGCTGCTTGGCTATATCGGCCTTGCGCTTTTCGTCTCGTTCCAGGTCGTGGTGACCGGCACCGTCCTGGTGACCGCCTATATCGGCTTCCTGTCGGCGCGCGCGATCGGGGAGGAGGGCGGCTTTGCCGATACTTCGGTAGGGCGATGGCTTTCGGAAAACTCCAGCTATGAGGATACCGCCCTCGACCAGCTCGGCCTGGTCGTCAGCATCGCCATCAACCTGATGATTGTGCTGGTGTTCCTGCCGTTGATCCTTTTGATGTGGGGCTTCCAGCCCGGCGATATCGAGGCCTGGGCCTACAAGCTGGCTACCGGCGTCGCGATCGGTTCGGTGACCATCTCCTTCCTCGGCATCCTCAGCGGCATCGTCGTCTTCGTCATCGGCTATTTCCTGACGCGCTGGTTCCAGGGCTGGCTGGACGGCTCGGTGATGGCGCGCGGCAAGGTCGATGCCGGCGTGCGAAATTCGATCCGTCTTGGCGTCGGCTATGCCGGCGTGGCGGTTGCCGGCCTAGTCGGCATCTCGGCCGCGGGCATCGATCTTTCCAATCTGGCACTGGTTGCCGGCGCGCTTTCGCTGGGTATCGGCTTCGGCCTGCAGAACGTGGTCTCGAATTTCGTCTCGGGCCTGATCCTGCTTGCCGAGCGACCGTTCAAGGTCGGCGACTGGATCGTCGCGGGCGACGTCAGCGGCACGGTGCGGAAGATCAGCGTGCGCGCCACCGAGATCGAGACCTTCCAGCGCCAGGCGGTGATCCTGCCCAACTCGAACCTGATCAACAATGCGGTCGGCAACTGGACGCATCGCAACAAGCTTGGGCGCATCGACATTAAGGTCGGCGTCGCCTATGGCAGCGAGGTCAAGCGGGTCCATGCCATCCTGATGGATATCGCGCGCGCCCACCCGATGGTGCTGAAGAATCCCGAGCCGTTCGTTCTCTTCGCCAATTTTGGACTTGCCGCGCTCGAATTCGAAATCCGCGTGTTCGTCGCCGACATCATGAACGGCAGCGTCGTGCAGAACGACATCCGCTTCGCCATCTTCGACATCTTCGAGGAGGAGCGGATCGAGATCCCGTCGACGCCCCGGGCGGTTGTCGAGAGCAAGAAGCACGAAGCCTGGCCGATCGACGACGACAAGATCGAGGCCGAATTCGCCGAGCGCCAAAGGCTGGAAGCGGAAGCCGCGGCCGAGCGGGAGCGGCTCGCCAAGCTGAAGCGGAGGGGCCGCAAGCCCGACCCGGGCTGAGGTGCATCGACATTCGGGTGAGGCCGGCCTGCAAATGACGGTTTCCTGCGCTTCCGGTGCTCACATACTTGAAGTACGCTCCGCTCCGGTTCTCGGAACTCGCCATTTTCGACCCGGCCGGCCCGAAGCTCGACACACCTTCGGCGACGTTGTCTGCGATACCGAAACCGATTGTGGCATGAATGCGGCATTCAGTTGCGGTTCAGGTAACATCTCATATAAGCTTCGATGCAAAGGGCGAGAATGCCTTGCAAACTTGAACAGAGGCGGTGTGCAAACACCGGAATTGCAATGTGGAAGTCTGTCGTTGCCGCCATCGCTTTGCTGGCCCTGGGCGGTTCGGCTTTCGCCGCCAGCGCGATCAACAGGGACGCTCAGACGCGGACCCTGGTCGTGACCGAAGGCGGCGCCAAGAGCGAGCTGACGCTTGCCGCCGGCGAGACGGTGGAGTTCTGCTCGAGCGGCTGCTTCGTCACCCTGCCCAATGGCGACCTCGAAGCCCTGACCGGCTCGGAGACGGTCGAAATCTCGGGCGGCGCGGCCCGTATCAAGTAAACTTCACCGCAAGATTGGCAAAGGCCGGACCGATGTCCGGCCTTTTATCGTTTCCGGTAGCCGACGCTTAACGATGACGTCGAAAAACCGGTATGGCAGCGCGCCGCAACCGAGCGTTTTAACGTTCGCTGCGTCATGACCCGCTATATCCGACCCGAGGACGCCGGCATACGGCGTGGGTTGAGTTGGCGCATGATCTTTCCGTGATCGGAATTTCGGGATCCTGCGCTCGATCGGGGCAGGACAATGGACGCGAGGTCGGACAGGAACGCAATTCCGCTTGCGGTCGATCTCGACGGTACGCTGATTGCAACGGACCTTCTGTGGGAAGGCCTGTTCATCCTGCTCAAGAAAAACCCGCTCTATCTCTTTCTCCTGCCTCTGTGGCTGACCGGCGGCCCGGCACGGCTGAAGCAGGAGATCGCCAGGCGCGTCGACATGGACCCGGCCTCGCTGCCTTACCGTCAGGACCTGCTTGACCGGCTGCGCGCCGAGCACCGGGAGGGCCGCAAGATCGTGCTGGCGACGGGAACGCCGCGCAAATTCGCGGAGGCGATCGCGGCGCATCTCGGTATCTTCGATCATGTGTTGGCGACCGACGGCCCGCACAACATGACCTCCGGCAGGAAATGCGCAGCGCTTGTCGCCGCCTATGGCGACGCAGGCTTCGACTATGCCGGCAACAGCCGCCACGATCTCAAAGTGTTCGACGCCGCGCGCAACGCGCTCGTGGTGGCGCCCGACCGCAGCGCGCGGCGCTGGCAGGCGGCGCATCAAGCCGAGGCCATGCCGGCGCCGAAGCCGACGCTGAGGACCTACGTCAAGATGCTGCGCATGCATCAGTGGCTGAAGAACTCGCTGATCGCCGTGCCGATGGTGCTGTCACACGAATATTTCAATCCGGACATGATATGGCAGTGCCTGCTGGCGTTCGTCTCTTTCAGCGCCGTGGCGTCCGCCATCTATATCCTCAACGATTTCTTCGACCTGGCGCTGGACCGCAAGCACCCGACAAAACGCAACCGGCCTTTCGCCAGCGGCGCGCTGTCCATTCCGTTCGGTCTCGGCGCGATCGCCGGGCTGCTTGCGATCGGCATCGCCGCAAGCCTCTTCCTTCCGATCGAGTTCCTCGGCGTGCTTTTGGGCTACATGGCCGTCACCACCGCCTATTCGCTGTCGTTCAAGCGCATGCTGCTCGTCGATGTGCTGACGCTCGCCGGCCTCTACACGATCCGCGTGCTGGCGGGTGCGGCCGCCACCGGCGTCGATGTCTCCTTCTGGCTGCTCGCCTTCTCGATCTTCTTCTTCCTGTCGCTGGCGCTGGTGAAGCGCTTCGTCGAACTGCGCACCACTGCCATTCCTCCAGGCGAGCGCATCGCCGGCCGCGGCTATCGCACCGAGGACCAGGAGATCGTCGCCCAGGCCGGCATGGCGTCGGCTTTCTCGTCGGCGATGGTCCTGGCGCTCTATATGGACAGCCCGGCGGTGCGCGAGCTCTATCCGCATCCGTGGCTGATATGGCCGCTGGCGCCGATCGTGCTTTACCTGACGATGCGCGTCTGGATCCTCGCCCGGCGCGACGAGATGCATGACGACCCGGTCGTCTTCATCATCCGTGACTGGCGCAGCCAGATCGTCGTCGCCATCGGCGCGGTCTTCCTCGTCGCCGGAGGCTGGTGATGGGGCGGGAGCGCTTCGGCAGCTTCGGACTGGCGGCCCCGCCGGCGCGCAAGGCGATCACGGCGGACGAGGCGATCGCCATTCTGAAAAAGGGCGTGGCGACGCCGGAATCGCTGCTCGGCTATGGCAATGGCCGCTCCTATGGCGACAGCTGCCAGAACGATGCCGGCATGGTGGTCGATATGCGGCCGCTCAACCGCATCCGTTCCTTCAACGCCGAGACCGGCGTGCTCGAAGCGGATGCCGGCACGCTGCTTTGCGACATCATCGCTTTTGCCGCACCCCACGGCTTCTTTCCGGCCGTGGTTCCAGGCACGCAGTTCGTGACGCTGGGCGGCGCGATCGCCAATGACGTCCACGGCAAGAACCATCATCGGCGCGGCACCTTCGGCTGCCATGTCGAGGCCTTGACGCTGCTCCGGTCCGACGGACGAACCTATCATTGCTCGGCAACCGACAATGTCCGCCTTTTCGGGGCAACGATCGGCGGCATGGGCCTGACCGGGCTGATCCTGTCGGCATCGATCAAGCTGATGCGGGTGCCCTCGCTCGACATAGCCGAAAAGGCGACGCGGTTTCGCGATCTCGGCGAATTCTTCGATCTTGCCGAGGCGGCCGACCAGGCCAACGAATATGCCGTCGCCTGGATCGACCAGCTTGCCGGCGGCCACGGGCGCGGGCGCGGGCTTTTGTTCACCGGCAATCATGCCGAGCACGGCTCGCACGCCGCCGCCAATGCCGGCAGCCGGCTTTCCGTGCCGGTGCAGCAGCCATTCAATATGCTGAACCGGCCTTTCCTTACCGTCTTCAATGCGGCCTATCGCTGGAAAAAGGGCAAGTCCGAGGCTCCGCGCCAGGCGAGCTATCAGGGCTTCTTCTTTCCGCTCGACGGCGTCCGCGACTGGAACCGGCTCTACGGGCCGCGCGGGCTTTTCCAGCACCAGAGCGTGGTGCCGGACGAAGATGCCCGTCGCATCGTCCCGGCGTTGCTCGAGGCTGCGCGGCGGGCGGGCGAGGGATCGTTCCTGACGGTGCTCAAGCGCTTCGGCGACGTCCGCTCGCCGGCGCTGCTGTCGTTCCCACGGCCGGGTTACACGCTGACGCTCGATTTCCCCAACCGGGGCGAAAGGACGTTGCGGCTGCTCGCCGAGCTCGACCGCATCACGGTCGAGGCGGGCGGGGCGGTGAACCCCTACAAGGACGCCCGGATGGGGCCTGAGATATTCGCCGTGTCGTTCCCTCAATGGCAGCAGCTGGAGGCGCTCCGCGACCCGGCTTTCCTGTCGGGTTTCTGGGCGCGGACGGCGAAAAGACTGGATGTAACGAGAGGAGTTTCGGAAGCTGCGGAATAGATAAAAGTCGAATAAATCGTGGTAAATGAAACGTTGCGCCGTGGTTTACGCAAAACACCGTCCGAGCTTCACGAAATATTTGCAGGTCTATAATAGGACCGCCCAAGGGGCGGGGTAGCAACAATGAAATACATAATCTTCATTCTCTTCACGGTCATGACCAATGCCGCGGCGCAACTGATGCTGAAGCAGGGCATGATGTCGATGGGGCCGATCTCCTTCGAAGGCGTCAATCCGCTCGTCAAGCTCCTGCAGATCGTGTTCAGCCCCTGGGTGTTCCTCGGCCTGTGCACCTTCGTCATCTCGATGGCGTCGCATCTTTATGTGCTGTCCAAGGTCGAGCTCAGCTTCGCCTATCCGTTCCTCAGCCTCGCCTATGTCGCCGTGGCGATCTTTGCCTATTTCGTCTTCCGCGAGGACCTCAATGGCTGGCGCATCGCCGGCATCGCCTGCATCTGCGTCGGCACGGTCCTGATCGCGCAAAGTGGGCGCGGGCATGAGGACAGGACCGCATCCATCAATCCCGACAAGATCGGCACAAGCGAGGTCGTTCGATGAGACATGTGATTTTCGGCGGCGACGGCTTCGTCGGCCGTCACCTTGCCCCCAAGCTCGTCGCCGATGGCGAGACCGTCGTCGTCGCCGATATCGTCAAGAGCGACCTGCCGCATTACCGCTCGCTGCGCTTCATCACCTGCGACGTCACCGATCCCGCCTCGGTCGCGAAGGTGGGGCTCAAGGCCGATGACATGGTCTACAATTTGTCGGCCAAGATGCTGTCGCCGATCCAGGTGCGCGCCAAGCGGCATGATTTCTTCTTCCCGGTGAATTTCCACGGCACCGAGAACATCATGCAGGCGATGGACAAGGCCGGCGCGTCGAAGCTGGTCCACTACACGACCGACATGATCTACGGCCACACGGTGGTGCTGCCGATGACCGAGGACCATCCGGTCTCGCCGCTCGGCGAGTACGGGCTGTCGAAGCTGAAGACCGAGGAGCTCGCCGCCGAATGGCGCAAGCGCGGCATGTCGGTCTCGCTGTTCAGGCCGCGTCTCATCATCGGCCCCGGACGCCTCGGCATCCTGGAAAAGCTGTTCAAGCTGATCGACTGGAATCTTCCGGTGCCAATGATCGGCTCGGGCAGGAATCCCTATCAGTTCATCTCGGTGTTCGACTGCGCGGAGGCCGCCCGCGCGGCCTGGAAAGCCGGCGTGCCGAACGAGGCCTATAATCTCGGCTCGCTCAATCCGCCGCCGGTCAAAAGATTGCTCGGCGACCTGATCCGCCATGCCGGCTCGCGGTCGATCCTGCTGCCGACGCCCGGCTGGGCGGTCAAGCGCACGCTCGACCTGCTTGATCTCGTGAACATGCCGATCATGGATCCGGAACAGTATCTGATCGCCGACGAGGAGTGCGTGCTCGACGTGTCCAAGGCCGAGCGCCAGCTCGGCTGGGTGCCGCAATATCGCGACGAGGACATGCTGATCGCCGCCTACAGCGAATACCGCGCCAAGAAGGACGGCCATGCCGTCGCCACCACACACGTGCCTGCCGAATAAGGCGACGAAGGGAGATTCAGAGATGACCGTCATGGCCAAGCCGGAACAGACAGGCGCGCGCACGCTGGTCGACGCGCCGGCGCTTTCGCCCACCTCCATCGCCAAGCCCGAGCTGATCAGCGTCGAGCAGGCGAAGGCGATGGACGTCGCCCGCATCACCGACCTGTTCAAGGCGCATCTCAACCCTGGACAGCTGCATTTCATGAAGCTGCTCGGCTTCCACAAGGTCAAGATCGAGCGCGCCGAGGGCATGTTCTACATCGACCAGAACGGCCGCAAGATCCTCGACTTCTTCGGCGGCTTCGGCTCGCTCGCCTTCGGCCACAACCATCCGCGCATCCTGGATGCCCGCAAGAAGTTCCAGGAGGAAAAGCGCCAGGAGATCGCCATCGCCTTCATGTCGCAATATGCGGCAGCCCTTGCGCACAACATCGCCAAATGCTCGCCCGGCGACCTCGACATGGTGTTCCTCGGCTCGTCCGGCTCGGAGGCCATGGAAGCGGCGGTGAAGCTCGCCGAGCGCGCCGCCGGCCCGAAGCGGCCGAAGGTCGTCTATGCCGAGAATTCTTTCCACGGCAAGACCAAGGGCGTGCTGGCGATCACCGACGGCCAGCTCTACCGCGCCGACTTCAAGGTGGCGGACAATGTCGTGCGCGTTCCCTTCGCCGACATCGACGCCGTCGAGCGCCTGTTCAAGAGCGACCCCGAGATCGGCGTCATCGTGCTGGAAACCATCCAGGGCGGCGGCGGCATCATCCAGGCGCCAACCGAATATTGGCAGAAGCTGCGTGCGCTCTGCGACCGGCATGGTGTGCTGTGGGTCGCCGATGAGGTGCAGTGCGGCTATGGCCGCTCGGGTCGCTTCTACGCCTTCGAGCACTACGGCGTGGTGCCGGATGTGACGGCGCTGGCGAAGTCGCTTGGCGCCGGCAAGGCGGCGGTCGGCGCCATGATCGCCAGGCGCGACGTCTACATGAAGGCCTATGGCACGCCGAAGACGGCGATGATCCATGCCATGGCGACCTTCGGCGGCATGGGCGAGGCCTGCGTCACCGCGATCGAGGGCATCAATGTGCTCTATGACGAGGGGCTGATCGACAACGCCGCCTCGACCGGCGAGTACCTTTTGCAGCGGCTCAAGGCGCTCAAGGAAAAATATCCGAAGATCATCAAGGACGTGCGCGGCGAGGGCTTTATGATCGGGCTCGAGTTCCACGATTTCTCGCAGACCCTGCCGATGGTGCTCAGACCGGTGGTGAGCGTGCTCGACGACAAGCTGAAGGGCTCCCTGTCGGGTTTCGTCGGATCGCTGCTTCTGCGCGACTACGACGTGCTCGTCGCCTTCACCGAATACAACCGCAACGTCATCCGGCTCGAGCCGCCGCTGATCTGCCAGCCCGAGCATGTCGACCGCTTCGTCGACGCCTTCGACAGCCTGTTGTCGCGCGGCATCGTGGCGATCGTGAAGGATTTCGTGAAAAGCCAGGTCGGCAAGTAGAGGCCGCCGAGCATGCTGACCAGGCCGTCCGCTCCGACCAATCCGCTGGAACGGCTGACCGGCGCCGGCCTGGCGTGGGGCGAGGGGGCTTACGCAAAATGGGGCGCGTCGATCGGCGCGGTCGCCTTCTCGCTCTATATCCTGCTGACCGCCGCGACCGCCTGGTTCATGCCCGACGCCAACTGGGACATGCTGCCCTATCTGGCGATCGCCGAGGAAGGCACCTATCCCGATCCGCAGGCGCTGCACGACTATGCCTACAGCACGGTCAAGACCGGCGTGTCGGCCGGTGACTACAAGACGCTGACCGACGACGGCGGCGGCTTCCGCAGCCACATGTGGGACAGCGCGGCCGACTTCCATTCGCTGCTCGGCATGTACCGGATCAAGTTCCTCTATGCCGAGATCCTGTCCAACCTCAGCCATGTCGTCTCGCCGGTCGAGGCGATGCGGCTGGTGCAGGTGTTCGCGGTGCTTCTGTCCGGCGTCATCACGCTC
The DNA here is from genome assembly GCF_020165615.1 of Mesorhizobium sp. BH1-1-5. NCBI lineage: Bacteria > Pseudomonadati > Pseudomonadota > Alphaproteobacteria > Hyphomicrobiales > Phyllobacteriaceae > Mesorhizobium > Mesorhizobium sp. BH1-1-5. The sequence goes on along the minus strand of NZ_JAIUIM010000005.1, from coordinate 311,732 downwards.
GCCTGGCTGCGCGCGGAAGGCGCGCTGGCGCTGGCGCCGGTCGTCGGCGCGGTGCTGATCATGGCCGATTTCGGCGATGCGGCGCGGGCCTCGACGCCCGATCTGCTGTGCTCGGCGCTGTTCCTCGGCGGGCTCTTCGCCTATGTGCGCAAGCGCGAGGCGGCGACGGCGATCCTGCTTTTCCTGGCTTTCATGGCCAGGCCCGACAACATCGTCTTCCTCGCCATTTTCGCGGTGCTGCTCGTCGCGTTCCGCGAGAAGGCATGGGGCGCGCTGGTCGGTTTCGTTGCCTCATTCATCGCCTATTTCGCCATTTCGCACTGGGCGCAGCATCCCGGCTGGTGGCCGCATCTATGGTTTTCCAGCATCGAGCAGCACTACAACATGGTCGGCTTCGAGCCGCCATTTTCTCTGGCGGCCTATCTGAAGGCCTTCGCCGCGTCGGTGGTGCGCGCCATCGGCGTCAACAGCTGGGTCGGTGTTTCGGTCCTGGCACTGGCGGGCTGGTTCGGCTTGAACCGTGCTGGCTTCCAACTCGACCGCCGCGCCGGCATTCTGCTGGCGGCGCTGGTGCTCGGCGTGCTGGCGAAGTTCGCCGTCTTCCCGATCCACGACACCCGCATCTATTTCCCCAATCTTCTGCCGCCCTTCCTGCTGCTCGCCGCGCCGCTGATGGCTCTGTGGGCCGCGGCGAGCCAGGGCGGGCGCCGCGCGGCGCCGCAGGTCATTCCCGGAGATAAGTCATGAGCTCGCTTTCCAGCTTCGCGCGCATTCTCCTGTCGCTCGGCCTGCCTGCGGGCCTGCTCGATCGCGGGCCGGCGTTGCACGGCACGAAGTTCCTCGCCAAGGCGGCGCTCCGGGCGCGTTTCGGTGGCAATGGCCGGCCGTTCCAGATGGTCAATGTCGGCGCCTGCGACGGCGCGCTGTTCGATGACGTGACGCCCTGGCTGCACCGGATCCCCGGCGCGCGCGCCATGCTGGTCGAGCCGATCCCCTACAATCAGAAGCGGCTTCGCGCCAATTACCCGGATGCCGGCCGCTTCGTCATCGAGCCGGTGGCGGTGACAAGGACCAAGGGCACGATCACGGTCCACACCTTCGATGCCGCGGCGCTGGAAGCCGGCACGCTGCCGATCGAGTTCATCGGCTGCTCGTCGGTCACCGACACCAATCTGATGTCGGGCAAGAACGCCTGGGGCGCGGCCGACGCCAACTTCAACAAGTTCGCGCCGCATCTGAAGGACATCGAGGTGCCGTCGGAGACCTTGCAGACGCTGCTCGACCGCAACGGCATTGCCCATATCGACGCTTTCCTGGTCGATTGCGAGGGCGCCGACTGGATGGTGTTCGAGCAGCTCGACCTCGAGCGCTACCGTCCCGGCATGATCAAGATCGAGGTCGGCGCGCTGCCGGCCGCCGAGATCGGCCAGGTTGTGGTCAAGCTCAAGACCGCCGGCTACCAGGTCGGCTTCCAGGCCGAGGACGTCTGGGCCTTCGCCTGAGCCAATTCGTCTAGGGTGACTGCTCAGCGCGTTGGGTCGCGCCGCACCTGCGGCGTGTCGCAAACAGGCGGTAGCTCAATCCGCGTCCTCTGCATATTGTGCGCCATTCGAAGGGGCGCAAACGCGCCCGTCTATCGCTTTGGAGTCGCGGGCAATGGCAGAGTTTCCGAAAAAGGCGAAGGTCGTCATCGTCGGCCTGGGCGGTATCGTCGGCGCTTCGGTCGCCCACCACCTGATCGAGCGGGGCTGGGACGACATCGTCGGCATCGACAAGTCGGGCATCCCGACCGATATCGGCTCGACGGCGCATGCCTCGGACTTCTGCTACACGACCAGCCACGATTTCCTGTCGTGCTGGACGACGCTCTACTCCATCGATTTCTACGAGAAAATGGGCCACTACGCGCGCGTCGGCGGCCTCGAAGTGGCGAGGGTCGGCGACGATGCCCGTATGGACGAGATCAGGCGCAAGATCGCCTCGGCCAAATCCTTCGGCACGCGTGCGCGTCTGATCGAGCCGGCCGAGATCAAGGAAAAATTCCCGCTGATCGAGGAGCATCTGGTGCAGGGCGGCCTGTGGGACCCCGACGCCGGCCTCGTCATCCCGCGTTCGCAGACCGTTGCCGGCAAGCTGGTCGACCAGGGTGTCGCCACTGGCAAGCTGCAGGCTTTCGCCAACACTTCGGCCAAGTCGCTGATCGTCGAGAACGGCCGCATCAAGGGCGTGGTGACCGAGCGCGGCACGATCGAGGCCGATTACGTCGTGGTCTGCACTGGCATCTGGGGCCGGCTCACCGCGGCGCTGGTCGGCGAAGACCTGCCGGTCATGCCGATCGACCATCCGCTGACCTTCTTCGGCCCCTACAACGAGTTTGCCGGCACCGGCAAGGAGATCGGCTGGCCGCTGCTGCGCGACCAGGGCAACTCGGCCTATATGCGCGACACCGGCGATCCGAAGACCGCCGAGGGCGGGCAGATCGAATGGGGCTACTACGAGGAAACCAATCCGCGCCTCTGCCACCCGCGCGACCTGCTCGAAAAGGATCAGGCGCGACTGTCGCCGTCGCAGCGCGACCTCGACATGGAGCAGATCATGGCGCCGCTGGAGCGCGCCATGGAGCTGACGCCGATCCTCGGCGAGCTCGGCTACAATGAAGGCCATTCCTTCAATGGCCTGCTGCAGGTGACCACCGACGGCGGCCCGTCGATGGGCGAGAGCCAGAAGGTGAGGGGCCTGTGGTATGCCGTCGCCATCTGGGTCAAGGACGGCCCGGGCATGGGCAAGCTGATCGCCGACTGGATGACCGACGGCCGCACCGAGATCGACCACCACCAGATCGACTATTCACGCTTCTACCCGCATCAGACGCAGGAACAGTTCATCTGGGATCGCTGCACCGAGACGGCGATGAAGGTCTACAATCCGGCGGTCCATCCGCGCGAGCCGTTTTCGAAGGGCCGCAACATCCGCCGCTCGCCCTTCTGGGAACGCGAGAAGGAGCTCGGCGGCTATTTCATGGAGCTGGGCGGCTGGGAGCGCGCGCATGGCTATGCCGCCAACGAGCATCTCCTGGAGAAGTACGGCAACCGCGTGCCGGTGCGCGAGAATGAATGGGACAACCGCCATTTCTGGCGCGTCTCCAACGCCGAGCACCTGGCGATGAGCGAGGATTGCGGCATCGTCAACCTTTCGCACTTCTCGATGTACGACCTCGAAGGGCCCGACCATGTCGCGCTGCTCGAATGGCTGTGCGCGGCCAAGATCGGCGGCGACAACAACATCGGCAAGGGCATCTACACCCACTTCCTCGACGAGGAAGGCATGGTGCGCGCCGACTTCACCGTCATCCGCATGGCCGACCGCTGCCGGGTGATCGACGGCGCCGACGCCGGCCCGCGCGACTTCCGCTACATGCAGCGTACCGCGCAGGACAAAGGCTTCGACGCCGCCGTCACCGATGTGACCGAGAAGTACGTCACCATCGGCATCTGGGGTCCGAACGCGCGCACGACGCTGCAGAAGGTGGTCGAGAATCCGGAAGGCCTTTCAGTCGAGAACTTCCCCTTCGCCGCGATCAAGCCGATCAAGATCGGCGGCAAGGACGTCACCGCCTTCCGCATCTCCTATGTCGGGGAGCAGGGCTGGGAACTGCATATGCGCTACGAGGACGGCCTGGCCGTCTGGGACGCGCTGCGCTCGACCGGCGTCATGCCGTTCGGCGTCGAGACCTATGCCAACACGCGCCGCATGGAAAAGAGCCTGCGGCTGCAGAACGCCGATCTTCTGACCGAGTACAATCTGCTTGAGGCCGACCTTGCCCGTCCGAAGGTCAAGGAGAACGACTTCTGCGGCAAGGCCAAGCATGTGGAATACCGCGCCCGCGAGCACCAGCCGGCGATGCTTTGCACGCTGGTGATGACCGAGAACACCGATTCCAAGGGCGTCGCGCGCTATCCGGTCGGCACCATGCCGGTGCAGGATCCGGCTAGCGGCGAGACGCTGGTCGACGAGCTTGGCCGCCGCTCCTTCACCACCTCGGTCGCCTACGGCCCGACCATCGGCAAGAACATCGCGCTTGCCTATCTGCCCCGGGCCTACTGCCAGGAGGGCCGCAAGCTGCAGGTCGAGTATTTTGGCGAGACCTATCCGGTCGAGGTGGCCGGCGTCGGCTACAAGCCGCTTTACGACCCGGAGAACCTCAAGCCGAGAAGCTGAGGATCGCTGACGCAGAAAGATGCAAGGCCCGGCTTCGGTCGGGCTTTTGCTTTGTGCGGGCCGAGATTCTCGCTCTATCTCTTTGTTTTAGCGCAATTCCGGACGGAAAACCGCTCACACTTTTCCTGGAATTGCTCTAGCGTTGCGCAGGGTGGAGTGAGCAGGCTTGCAACGGTTCGGCTGGGACATGAAGAACGACGCGTTCGTCTTCAGGATGAACGGAGACATTCCCGTTCATGTCAGCTGGACCTTTGCCATTCCAGCCATCCTGCCGTTCCTGCATGAGTGGTCGAGGCGTCCGCAGACCGCGCTGACCCATACCGTCATATTCGCCGTGCTTCTGTTCCTGTCGGTGTTCCTGCATGAACTTGCCCATGTCTGGGCAGCGCGACGGCGCGGCATCGGCACCCAACGGATAGACCTCTACCTCTTCGGCGGAATTGCCTGGTTCAAGCCCGGTATGGCCTCGCCCTATGGCTGGGCGTGGATCGCCTTCGCCGGGCCTTTGCTGAATATCGTCCTGGCGGCGGGCTTTGCCGCTGCCTATTACCTTTTTGCCCGGCCTTTATTGCCTGTCGAGCCGGCTGGTCTTTTCAGTTCGCCGCCTCCCAGGCCGGACACGCTTCTTGCCTGGACGTGTTGGTTTGGCGCCTTGGTGAACGCGGTTCTGGCCATTCTCAACCTCCTTCCGGCCTATCCGCTCGATGGCGGGGCGATCGCCAGGCACCTGCTGGCGCCGCGCTTCGGCGCGGATACCGCTGTGCGGATCGTCGGCTTCTGCGGCGTCTTGCTTTCGATCCTGCGTTTCGCGGTCATTGTGCCTGCGGCCACAGCCGGAATCCTGTTGTGGATTCCACCTTCCTTCAGGCCGAACTGGCGAGCGTTCCGCGCTGCCGGCAATAAGAAGCCCGCTCCGCAGCATCCGGCTTGATGTGCAGGGGGCCAGCGGCTTATGTGGCCGCATCAGAAGCCCGCGAAAGCAACACGCCCCATGCGCATCCTGTCCGACGCCTTCATTCCCGAATTGCCCAATCGCTACAATGGCAAGGTGCGCGAAAACTACGATCTGCCGGACGGCCGCCGCATCATCATCGCCACCGATCGTCTGAGCGCGTTCGACATCATCCTGGCCTCGATCCCGTTCAAGGGAGAGGTGCTCACCCAGACGGCGCGCCATTGGTTCGAGGAAACCGCCGACATCTGCCCCAACCACGTGCTGGAATATCCCGACCCCAATGTCGTCGTCGGCACGCGGCTCGACATGCTGCCGGTCGAGATGGTCGTGCGCGGCTATCTGGCTGGAACCACCAGCACCTCGATCCTGACCAAGTACCGGAAGGGCGAGCGGAGCTTCTACGGCCATACCTTTCCGGACGGGCTGCGCGACAACGGAAAGCTGCCGGAAGCGATCATCACGCCGACCAGCAAGGCCGCAAGCGGCGGCCATGACGAGCCGCTGTCGGAGGCGGAAATCATCGAGCAGGGGCTTCTCACGCAGGCGCAGTGGGACACCGTGTCTCGCCATGCGCTGCAGCTGTTCGCCCGCGGCCAGCAGCGCGCCGCCGAACGCGGCTTGATCCTGGCCGACACCAAGTATGAGTTCGGCACCGCGCCGGACGGCACTATCGTGCTGGCGGACGAAATCCACACGCCCGACAGCAGCCGCTACTGGATCGCCTCGACCTACGACCAGGCGTTCGAAAGCGGCGGGCGGCCGCAGAGTTTCGACAAGGATTTTGTCCGCTCCTGGGTGTCGGCGCGATGCGATCCCTACAAGGACCAGATCCCGCAAATTCCCGACGAGATCGTCAATCAGGCCTCGGCGGTCTATATCCAGGCCTATGAGGCGATCACCGGCGCGAAATTCGTGCCCGACCTTTCCGGCGATACCGTGCTGGAGCGCATTCGTTCGAACCTCGCGCGGTATTTTTAGCAAGGTCCGCGCCGGTGGAAATCCGATGCCCCCGGATTCCCAGCTTTTGCATGCGGCGATTTTCGCCTAACCTTCCCCCATGTCTGCTTATGCCCGCGCAAGGCATATCCTTTCAGGCAGTGCCGCGTTGGCGCTGGCGCTCTGGCTGACACCGGCAGCATCTCCCGCAGAGCCAGTCGATGTCGAACTGGTGCTGGCGGTCGATGTATCGCTCTCCATGTCGCCGGCGGAACTGGAGATCCAGCGTCATGGCTATGCGGCGGCGCTGACGCATGACAACGTGCTGAAGGCCATCGCCGACGGCGCCTATGGCAAGATCGCCGTCACCTATGTCGAATGGGCAGGCACGACCTGGCAGCGCGTCGTCGTGCCATGGACGGTGATCGCCAATCGCGACGATGCCGAGAAGGTGGTGGCTCAGCTCAACGCCCGCCCGCCGGACAGCGCCCGGCGGACCTCGATCTCCGGCGCGCTGACCTTCGGCAGCGACCTGTTCGCCGAGAGCGGTTTTCAGGGCACGAAGCGCGTCATCGACGTCTCGGGCGACGGGCCCAACAACCAGGGCGCGCCCGTCAACCTCACACGCGACGGGGTGGTCAAACAAGGCATCACCATCAACGGCTTGCCGCTGATGACCCGCGGCAGGTTCAGCGGCGCCTTCGATGTGGAAAATCTCGACCGCTATTACAGCGACTGCGTCATCGGCGGGCCGGGCGCCTTCATGATCCCGGTCAATGACTGGACGCAGTTCCCCGAAGCAATCCGCCGCAAGCTGGTGCTCGAGCTTGCTGGCCCCGCCTCGCCGCAATGGGCGGCGGAAGAGGCCGCGCATCCGCCGGTCGTGCTCGCCGACGACAAGCCGGCCGCCGACTGCCTGGCCGGCGAGAAGATGTGGCGCAATCGCGGCTGGGGCATGCCGTGACGGATCGGAAGCGTCGGACTGGACCAAGGTCGAGTGCGGCTTCTGCTTCATTGACAAGCCTTTTGGCGTCTGTGAGACAATCTGCGCTCCACCACAAAAAAGGGGAACCACAATGAACAGAACCTCCATCTTCGCGGCGGCGCTGACGGCGGTCGCGGTGCTCAGCGCGCCCGCGATGGCAGCCACCTCGCTCACCATCGGCATCAGCGGCTGGACCGGCTTCGCGCCGCTGACCTTGGCCAAGCAGGCCGGGCTTTTCGAAAAGCACGGGCTGGACGTGACGCTCAAGAAAGTGCCGCAGGCGAGCCGTCCGCTGGCCATCGCCAGCGGCGACCTGCAATGCGCGGCGACCACGGTCGAGACCTGGATGGTGTGGAACGCCAGCGGCGTCACCACCAAGCAGATCTTCCAGCTCGACAAATCCTATGGCGCCGACGGCATCGTCGTGCGCAACGACATCAAGAGCGTCGCCGATCTCAAGGGCAAGAACGTCGCTTCGTCCGCGCCCGGCACGTCGCCTTACTTCCTGCTCGCCTGGGTGCTCAACAAGAACGGCATGTCGACCAAGGACGTCACCGTCGTCAATCTGGAGCCCGACGCGGCGGCGCAAGCCTTCCTCGCCGGCCAGAACGATGCCGCCGTCACTTACGAGCCCTTCATCTCGGCCGTGCGCGACAAGGCCGACCAGGGCCATATCCTGGCGACCACGCTCGACTATCCGATGGTGATGGATACGGTCGGCTGCACACCGGACTTCCTCAAGGCCAATCCCGACGCGGCCAAGGCGCTCGCCGACAGCTATTTCGACGCGCTCGACATGATCAAGAAGGACCCGCAGAAATCCTATGAGATCATGGGCGCCGACGTGAAGCAGTCGGGCAAGGAGTTCGAGGATTCGGCCAAGTACCTGAAATGGGCCGACAAGGCGGAGAACAAGCAGTTCTTCACCAAGGATTTCCAGGACTTTTCCAAGACGGCTGGCGAGCTGCTGCTGCAGATGGGGCTGATCAAGGAAGCGCCCGATGTGACGACGCTCGCCGACACCAGCGCGGTGGCCAACTGATCGCGTATCACCCGATCGGCGGCACCGCGCCGCCTATCCCTTCTTTCGAGGACAGGGCCTGATGCTGCGTCCCTTGCATCCCGTTGCGCCGGGCACGCGAACCGTGCTCGGCATCGCTTTCTTCGTGCTGTTCGTGGCCTTCTGGGCATGGATCACGCTCGGCGGCCATGTGAACCGGATCTTCCTCGCCGATCCGCTGTCGATGCTGAGGGACGGCTGGCGGCTGCTCGTCGAAGACCGTTTCTGGCTCGATATCCTGATCACCATCTGGCGCGTCTTCGGCGGCTTCGTGCTGGCGTCGATCGTCGCGGTGCCGATCGGCATCGCGATGGGCGCCTGGAAGCCGGTCGAGGCCTTCCTCGAGCCGTTCGTGTCGTTTGCGCGCTACCTGCCGGCATCGGCCTTCATCCCGCTGCTCATCCTGTGGGCCGGCATCGGCGAGCTGGAAAAGCTCCTGGTGATCTTCGTCGGCTCGGTGTTCCAGATCATTCTGATCGTCGCGGTCAAGGTCGGCGGCACGCGCCGCGACCTGGTCGAAGCCGCCTATACGCTGGGGGCTACCGACAACGGCATCGTCAAGCGCGTCATCATGCCGGCCAATGCGCCGGAGATCGCCGAGACGCTGCGGCTGGTGCTCGGCTGGGCCTGGACCTATGTGATCGTCGCCGAGCTGATCGGCTCATCGTCGGGCATCGGCTACATGATCATCAACAGCCAGTCGCGGCTGGCGACAGGGCAGATCATCTTCGGCATCATCGTCATCGGGCTGATCGGGCTTCTGTCCGATTTCGCCTTCAAGGCGCTCAACCGCTGGCTCTATCCATGGAGCCTGGCATGAGCAAGCTGCTGATCGAGGGCGTTTCACGGACCTTTGACGGGGTCAGGGGCGGGCAGCCGGTGCAAGCGCTGCAGCCCGTCGACCTCGCGGTCGCGGCCAATGATTTCATCACCATCCTCGGACCGTCCGGTTGCGGAAAGTCAACGCTGCTCAGGATCGTCGCCGGGCTGGAAGCGCCGAGCACCGGCCGCGTGCTGCTCGACGGCAAGGCGGTCACGAGGCCCGGACCGGACCGCGGCATGGTGTTCCAGTCCTATACGCTGTTTCCCTGGCTGACAGTCGCCGAAAACATCGGCTTCGGCCTGCGCGAGCAAGGCAGGCCAGAGCGCGAGCGCAACGAGATCGTCGCCTCCTATGTCGATCTCGTCGGCCTCAAAGGTTTCGAGAATCATTGGCCGAAGCAGCTGTCGGGCGGCATGCAGCAGCGCACGGCGATCGCGCGCGCCTTGGCCAACGATCCCGCGATCCTCTTGCTCGACGAGCCGTTCGGCGCGCTCGACAACCAGACACGCGGGCTGATGCAGGAATTGCTGCTCGGCATCTGGGAGCGGCGCAAGAAGACGGTGCTGTTCGTCACCCACGACATCGAGGAGGCGATCTTCATGGCGTCGCGGGTGATCGTGATGAGCGCCCGGCCCGGACGCATCAAGTCGGACGTGCCGGTCGACCTGCCGCATCCGCGCCATTACACGCTGAAGACCAGCCCGGAATTCTCGGCGCTCAAGGCGCAGCTTACCGAAGACATCCGCGTCGAGGCGATGCGGACGGCGCAGACGCAATCCGTATAGAGAACCGCGCCTGCCTGTTATGCCGCCAGCAGCTGCTTGCGGTCGACGCGCTCCTGCTGCGGCGAGCGGGCGTAAAGCTCGCGGTAGCATTTGGAGAAATGCGAGGCGGAGACGAAGCCGCAGGCCACCGCCACCTCGACCACCGGCATCGACGACTGGATCAGCAGGTGCCTGGCCCGGTCGAGCCGGATCTCCAGATAGTAGCGGGCGGGCGACCGGCCCATCTCGGTGCGGAACAGGCGCTCGATCTGCCGGCGCGACAGATCGACATGATCGGCGATCTCGATCAGCGACAGCGGCTCGGAAAGATTGGCCTCCATCAGCTCGATGATGGTGAGCACCTTGGAATTCTGCACGCCGAGGCGAGCGCGCAGCGGCAGGCGCTGGCGGTCGGTCGGGCTGCGCACGCGGTCGGTCAGCACCTGCTCGCAGACGCGGTTGACGAGGCTTTCGTCGAAATCGTCGCCGATCAGCTTCAGCATCATGTCGAGCGCTGCGGTGCCGCCGGCGCAGGTGTAGACGTTCTGGTCGACCTCGAAGAGGTCGGCAAAGACATTGGCCTTCGGGAACGCCTCGGAAAAGCCCGGCAGGTTCTCCCAATGGATGGCGCAACGCTTGTTGGACAACAGGCCCGCCGCGGCCAGGATATGCGCGCCGGTGCACAGGCCGCCGACGGCGACGCCGCGATTATACTCCTCGCGCAGCCAGGCGAAGGCCGATTTGTTGTGGTAGCGCTCGACATTGATGCCGCTGCAGACGATCGCCATGTTCGGCCGATCCGGCCCGGCCATCTTCTTGCGCTCTTCCTCGAGCGAGGTGTTCACGGCGCATTCGACGCCGTTCGAGGCGCGCACCGGCTTGCCGTCGATGCTGGCCAGCCGCCAGCGATAGGCCTCGTAGCCGAGCATCCGGTTGGCGGAGCGCAGCGGATCAAGCGCCGTCGCGAAGGCGATCATGGTGAAATCGGGAATGAGGAAGAATACAAACGATCTCTTGATCGCATGCTTTACGGCATTCACGGGGAAACCTCACGCAGCCATGACGCGAACAGGATGTCGCGAACAGCATAGCGACAACAGGAAAAACCATTCCTGTCAATCGGGTAGGCGGCTAAGTGAAGATTATATTTGCGACATGGGTCGCAAATGGGCAATGCGTGCAACCGCAGCGCGCCGCTGCACGGGCGGCAGGTGTCCGCGCTCAAATGAAAACGCCGCCTCGGCGGAGCCGGGCGGCGTTGAATTCAACTTATTGGGCCGGATTGTCTTAGGCAATGAAGCCGAGACGGGCAGCAGCCACGGCACCGGTCTGGCCGGGCATGGTCTTGGCGAGGCGCTGACGCTCCAGGGCGGTCGTCAGGTTCATTTCGCGGCGGGCAAACAGGCGGGCAAAGAGCTTCATCATCATCTCCATTTGGTTGCTCAGACGGGTCGCCTTCGCTTAAGGAGTGGGGCAGCTCGTTTTTGCTGACGCTCATATAGGCCTGCTTCAGCAAAAACTAAATCGCAAAAACGAAGCGCTTGATATGAAAAGCGACATGATTTGCGACGTTATTGTGCAGGCTGCCTAAAATTTCCTATTATCTACAGTGCTTTAATTTGCAAATTAACCCGCTATGCGAGTGGTTCATATGCGTCATGCAGCGGCCGCATGGCTGGAAAAGTTGTTTGAATGCAAACAAAAAGGCTCAAAACGAACAAAAGGCCTGCCGAGCTGACGCGGCAGGCCTTCAGAACTCCATACACACTTGATTACTTCGCTCCGGCCCAGCTTCCGACGCCGAGGCGCAAGCCGGGCTTGGCATCCGCGGCTTCCGGCCAGCCGATATCCTTCTGCAGTTCGATCGGCAGCGCATGGATGGCGCGTTCGGTCTGGTAGCGGGCGCGGGCCGCGCTGAATTCGGTCGCAAGCCGACCAATGGACGACAGGATAGACATTTCTTTCTCCTCTATGCGGGCAGGGAGGCGCCCGTCATTGCGTTAAGTCAGATCTGTTTCAGCTTCATTTCGTGTCGATTGCAGGACTGTGTCGGGGTCGTTTGATGGCTGCTTTTGGCAGCATCCCGCATCGATCGAGTTGACTATGCGCCCGGAGTGATGTTCAATCAAACGAAATGGAATGATGGATTGCATCAGAAAAATTGAAGGCAGCCTGCCATGAACGCCCCGCTCAATCATCCTTTGCCGCTGCTTGATCTCGATGTGCTGCGCACTTTCGTGGCGATCGCCGAGACCGGCAGCTTCACCACCGCCGCCAATGCGGTGTTCCGCACGCCGTCGGCCGTCTCCATGCAAATCAAGAAGCTGGAGGACATCCTCGGCCGTTCCGTCTTCGCGCGCGATGCGCGTTCGGTGACGCTGACCACCGATGGCGAGATGCTGCTCGGCTATGCGCGCCGGCTGTTGTCGATCAACCGCGAAGTGGTGTCGAAGTTCATCATCCCCGACATTGTCGGCGTGGTGCGCCTGGGCTCTCCGGACGACTATGGCGAGCGTGTGCTGCCGCATGTGCTGAAGCGTTTCGCGCAGTCGCATCCCTCGATCGCCGTCGACGTCACCATCGACCAGAGCATCAATCTGCGCCGCCGCATGGACGACCGCGCGCTCGACATCACGCTCCTCACCAATTCCTACAAGACCAGTGCGATCGGCGCCGAGGTGCTTTTGACCGAGCCGATCGTGTGGGCCGGCGCCAAGGGTGGCTGCGCGCATCTGCGTGAACCTCTGCCGGTGTCGCTGTGGGAAGAAGGCTGCGCCTGGCGGGCAGGAGCGCTTGAAGCGCTAGGGCGCGAGGGACGCAACTACCGTATCGCCTATATGAGCGCCCACACGGCCGGCCAGCGCGCCGCGATCATGGCTGACCTCGCGGTGGCGCCGCTGCCGAAGTCGTTCCTCGGCGACGAGATGGTCTCGCTGGGCGCCAAGGACGGCATGCCCGAGATCGGCACCTACAATCTCGCCATGGTGGTGGCGCCGGACGCCAGCGCGCCGGTGAAGGCCGTCGCCGACCACATCCGGGCGACGTTCGAACTGTTCCGCGAAACCGGCAAGTTCTGAACTATTCGGCCGCCGGCGCGGGCCGGGCCGCGAAGGCAGCCTTTGTCCTGCGCCGCGCGCGAGCCCGTCGCGGTGGCGGAGTTGCAAGAAAGTCGACGATGCTGTCGCGCGCGCGGCGTGCTTCAGGCATCTCGATCAGCGGCCAGACGTGGAACATGCCTTCCTCGTAGACCAGGTCGACCTCGACGCCGGCAGCGCGCGCGCGTTCGGCGAAGATGAGATTATCTGGTGTCAGCATGTCGCGTGAACCAGTCAACAGCAGCGTCTTCGGCAGCACGGATAAGTCGCCGTAAAGCGGGCTGATGTGCCAGTCGTTGCGGTCGAAACCGGCGCTGTAGAGCCGCACCGCTTCCAGCCCACCCGGAATACCCAGCCACGGATCATGCCGCTCGGCCTCGAAGACTTCAGGATTTGCAAGCGAAACGTCGAGGCCGGGCGAGATCAGTACATGACGCGACGGCGAGGGCAGGCCCTCCTCGGCCGCCATCATGGTCAGCACGACGGCCATGTTGCCGCCGGCGGAATCGCCCATGAAGACGATGTCCTCGGCGTCGGTGTCTTCGAGCATGCGCCGGTAGACGCCGCCGACCATGCCGAACATGTCATGGAAATCATGCTCGGGCGCGATGGGATAGATCGGCACGGTGATGCCGAAACCGAGACGCTCGGCCATCTCGGCGATCAGCCCCCAATGATAGGACGTGATCTGAAAAACATAGGCGCCGCCATGCATGTAAAGGATGCGCCGGCTCTCGCCCGGTTTCGGGGCGATCTCATAGACGGGAAAGCCGTCGATTTCGGTCTCGGTGATGTCCAACCGTGCCTTGAGCAAGGCCGGCGGATGATAGTCCTCGGTCTTGCGGGCGTAGGCGATCCAGCGCTGGAGGTTCTCGGGACTGGAAAACGCCTTCTTGCGGCTGTGCCGCAGAACGAATGAAACGAGATGGCTTTTCAAACTGGGCATGCGGATACACGGATCTCGGCGGAGCCGACTAAGAGAATTCCCCTGCTATCCGAAGATTGTACCTCAGTTAAAAATTTCAAGGTTCGCCGCTGGCACATCGGTGTGATCCGATGGGGCCAGTGTCAACGCCGCTTCGGCAGCAGCGCCCCGCGCAATTTGTTATCCTCGGTCGCCGAGGCCGCGTCGCGGCCCCGGCGTTTGCCGAGCAGTTTGCATTTGTCGGCGAGGGTCATCAGCGCGGCGTGCCCAGAAGCAGCGCATGGAGGGCTGCCTGCGGGTCGCTTGGCGGCGAAGCCGGCCAGCCGATATCCTTCTGGACATGCGCCGGCAGGCTGTTCAGCGCGCGGATCGCCTTGTTCCTGGCGTGAGCCTGCCTGATGGTCACACCGAAGCGGCTGAGGCTATCGTACATCGACATTTTCATCTCCCTTGAAGACCGGCGACGGCCGCGGATTGTCCGCAGCCGCCGTTCGATGTCCGGTTAAATCGCTCACGCATGTATCGGATCGATTTCGCGAAAACAGCGTTTCGGTTTCCGGATCGCGCGAATCCGGAAACATTTGCATACAAACGAATTGCGAGGCTGCTATGCCGGTTTCTATCCCGATAGCCGCCCTCGGCGGTTGACAGAGGCGAGCGGCTGCTTTGTTATTGTGCAATGCGGCGTGGGGCATGTGCACCGCAACATGATGCGATACGGGTCAGGGCATCGTGACGAGCATTCATAGTGTTCAATATCTGCGCGGCCTTGCCGCGTGCGCAGTCGTTTGCTTCCACGTCAGCGAACAATTCGGCGGCCCGTTCCACGTGGGAGCAGCCGGCGTCGATGTCTTCTTCGTCATCAGCGGCTTCATCATGTGGGTGACGACCGCCGGCAGGCCGGCCAACCCTTGGCGTTTCATGGGGCGCCGCATCACCCGCATCGTGCCTCTCTACTGGATCGTCACGCTGCTGACCGCTGCGGGCATCCTGCTCAAGCCGCAGTTCTTCTACGGTCATTTCTTCAGTGTCCCGAATTTCGTCGGCTCACTGTTCTTCCTGCCGGTCCTGCAGGAGGGCGCGCTGCATCCCATCGTCATACAGGGTTGGACGCTTTGCTATGAAATGATGTTCTATCTCGTTTTCACACTGGTCCTCTTCATGGGCGAGCGCTGGCGGTTCGGTGTCCTTACCGGTGCGCTTGTCGCCATCGTCGCGCTGCATTTCGTCCTTCCCGCGGGATACGCACGGGCCTTCACCGATCCAGTCGTGATCGAGTTCGCGGCCGGCGTCGTCGTGGGACGCTTGTGGCTCCAGGGTGCCAGGCTGCCGCTCGGCGTGGCGCTGGCGATGGCTGGCGCGGGATTCCTTCTGTTTGCGGCCGGCCCGCTGTTCGATGCCGATTTGCCTCGTGCCTTGCGTTGGGGGCCTCCGGCCGCGCTGATCGTGGCAGGCGCGGTCTTTGCCGAGCGGGCACGGCCGTTCAAGCCGGCCGCCTTGCCGAGCTTTCTCGGCGATGCGTCCTATTCGATCTACCTGTGGCACGTCGTGGTCGGCGTCCTGGCGACGGGAGTCGTCCTGAGGACCGGAGTTCCGGCGGCGCTGCAGCCGACGACGATCCTGGTTGCCACGCTCGCGCTCTCGGCGATGCTCTATCTGGTCGTCGAAAAACCATTGATCGGGCTGCTGCACCCGCAACGCCCGAAGGCCGCCATCAAGGCAAGCAATGCCGCGGCCGCAGGGGCCGCGGAATGAACTCGCTGCACGCTTGAACTTGCTTTAAAGCGCGCCGCGATCTTTCAGATTCGCTCCCTGCGCTTTAGGTTTTTGATTTTACGCATGTCCTTATCCGAAACCGGTTCCCGCTTTCGGGAGACATGCTTTAGTCGCGGCCGCGCCGTGCCGCGCGCTCCTCGCGGGAGCGCCGGCGCGGGGTGGCATCGCCGGCGGTGCCGTCCTCGCTCATCGCCTTGCGCGGCGGTAGCTTCACCGCGGCCGACAGCTTGGGGAAGGGATCGACCTTGTTCGGCAGCGCCATGGCGTAGACGAAGTGCTCCTGGAACTTCGGCTCGAGCGCGGTCTCGATCTTCTCGATCCTGCTCACCGTTTCCTCGATCTCGCGGCGGTAGCCGCGATTGAGCAGTGCCATGCGGGCGCCAGCGCCGGCGGCATTGCCGACGGCCGAGACCTTGTCGAGGTCGCAATCCGGGATCAGGCCAAGCACCATGGCGTATTTCGGATCGATGAAGGAACCGAAGGCACCGGCGAAATGGATCCGGTCGACATGGTCGGTGAGCTGCTTTTCCATCAACAGCTTGGTGCCGGCATAGAGTGCCGCCTTGGCGAGCTGGATGGCGCGCACGTCGTTTTGGGTGATGGTGATCTTCGGCTCGCCCTCCTTCAGCACGTAGGAGAAGGTGCGGCCGTTGGCGACGACGCGCGGCGAGCGCATGCTGAGCGATCCGTCGACGACGCCGTCTTCGGAAATGATGCCGGCCAGATACATCTCCGCCACCACCTCGATGATGCCGGAGCCGCAGATGCCGGTGACGCCGGTCGCCTGCACGCTGTCGATGAAGCCGGGCTCGTCCGACCACAGTTCCGAACCGATGACGCGGTATTTCGGCTCCAGCGTGTCCGGGTCGATGCGCACGCGCTCGATGGCGCCGGGCGCGGCACGCTGGCCGCCAGAGATTTCGGCGCCCTCGAAGGCGGGACCGGTGGGCGAGGAGGCCGCGACGACGCGCGTCGAATTGCCGAGCACGATCTCGGCATTGGTGCCGACGTCGACGATCAGCATCATCTCGTCCTGGCGATGCGGGCCTTCCGACAGGGTGACAGCGGCCGCATCGGCGCCGACATGGCCGGCAATGCAGGGCAGCATATAGAGGCGGGCGCCCTGGTTGAGCTTCAGGCCGATGTCGGAGGCCTTGATGCGCACCGCGCCGGAGACGGCAAGGGCGAAGGGCGCGCCGCCGAGCTCGGTCGGATCGATGCCCAGGAACAGATGGTGCATGATCGGATTGCCGACGAAGACGGAATCCAGGATGTCGGCGCGCTGGACGTTGCCTTCGGCGCAGACCTTGTCGACGAGGCCGGAAACCGCCTCGCGCACGGCGACCGTCATGCCTTCGCGGCCGTCGGGGTTCATCATCACATAGGAGACGCGGCTCATCAGATCCTCGCCGAAGCGGATCTGCGGATTGGAGGTGCCGGAAGACGCCGCGACGCGGCCCGACAGCAGCGACACCAGATGCATGGCGATGGTGGTCGAGCCGATGTCGCAAGCGAGGCCGTAAGCCTCGTTCTTGAGGCCGGGCCACAGCGCGATGACGCGCGCAATGTCGCTCTCGGCATCCTTGTGGATAGCGGCGGTGGCAGCCCAATTGCCCTTGCGCAGGATGCCCTGCACCTGCGGCAGCAGATAGAAGTCGAATTCGAGGTTCTTGAGGCCCCAGTCCTTCATCAGGGCGATCTTGAGCCGGTCGAGATCGCCGAGCGGCTTGTGCATGTCGGGCTCTTCGAGCTCGACATAGCACATGCGGATCGCCGTATCGCGGGCGATCACCCTGGTGTCGGCGTCCTTGCGAATGGTCTGGGCGTTGATGACCGTGTCCTGCGGCACGTCGATGACCAGGTCGCCGAGGATCTGCGCCGAGCAGGAGAGGCGACGCCGTTCAGGCAGGCCGCGCACGCGTTCGTAGCGCTCTTCCTTGGCGCCCTTGGGCGAGATGTGGTCTTTGGACGAGACGATCTTGTGCTTGGCGAAATTGCCTTCCTGCACTTCGATCTGGCAGCGCCCGCAGGTGGCGCGGCCGCCGCACACGCTTTCGACATAGACGCCGAGCTGGCGCGCGGCATCGAGGACCGGCGTGCCGACCGGGAACCGGCCGCGCTTGCCCGACGGCATGAACAGCACGAGCGGATCGGTGATGTTGGGGGGAGGATTCATGCTGGCACGTGTCTCGATGGCAATTGCCGATGCCGTTTAACGGATCGTTTTACTATTGGGCGGAGAGTCCGTTGGTCCAGGGGCCAACCATGTCGGATCTGCTGATCTCCGCCGTCCTCACCGCCTTCACCATGGTGCGCGTGATCAAGGGCTCGTGGCTGCGCAATCCGCAATACCTCGCCACCGGGATTGTCGGCGCGATCGTCGGCGCGCTGGTGCTGCACACGTACTGGCCCGCCTATGACGATGATTTCATCGTCGGCGGCGTGACAGGCATCTTCGGATCGTGGGCGGGAATGGCGCTGTTCGACGCCATACTGGGCATGGCCTGAACGCAAAGCAGAGCTGTCCGGCCGCATCCACGATGCGATCGGACAGGCATTGTTTGCGGTGCGGCTCACGATTGCGCGCTTATCCCCTGGCCATGCGGGCTTCACGACCGCCGCGGCGGCGGCCGCCGGCGGCAGCGCCGTCGCCCGGCGCGGTCACCGCGACTGGAGCGGCAACCGGATGGCCGCCTTCGGCCGGCTTGTAGTCCTTGTAGGTGCGGATCCAGTTGGTGCAGTTCTCGTCGGTGCCGTTCAGCACATTGGCGCCGCGCACGGCTTCCATTTCCTGCGGACGGACCGGGTTCATGATGGCGCTGGTCATGCCGGCGCCGATCACCATCGGGATGAAGGCGGCGTTGATGCCGTGGCGGTGCGGCAGGCCGAAGGAGATGTTGGAAAGGCCGCAAGTGGTGTTGACCTTGAGTTCTTCGCGCAACCGCCGCAGCAGCGCGAACACCTGGCGGCCGGCATCGCCCAGCGCGCCGATCGGCATCACCAGCGGATCGACGACGACGTCATACGCCGGGATGCCGAAGTCGGCGCAGCGCTCGACGATCTTCTTGGCGACGGCGAAGCGGACATCCGGGTCCATCGAGATGCCGGTCTCGTCGTTGGAGATGGCGACGACCGGGACGTTGTATTTCTTGACCAGCGGCAGGATGGCTTCGAGCTTTTCTTCCTCGCCGGTGACGGAGTTGACCAGCGGCCGGCCCTTGGCGACCTTCAACCCGGCCTCGATAGCGGCGGTGACGGAAGAGTCGATCGACAGCGGCAGATCGACCAGCCCCTGCACGATCTCCAGCGTCTGGACCAGCAGACCCGGCTCCGTCTCATTCGGGTTGACCGAGGTGACGCCGGCATTGACGTCGAGCATGGTGGCGCCGCAGGCGGCCTGCTCCAGCGCGTCCTTGATGACGGTCTCGAAGTTGCCGGCCACCATCTCGGCGGCCAGCTTCTTGCGGCCGGTCGGGTTGATGCGTTCGCCGATCACGCAGAAGGGCTGATCGAAGCCGATGACGATTTCTCGGGTCGCCGAGGCGACGATGGTGCGGGTCATGCGATCTCTCCGTCGGGATATAAAGACTTCTTTATATCGTTATCTGATCTGGTTCAAGCGAATGCGTTCCGGCAGCGTCCTTAGACTCCAAGTCAATGTATGTCGTTGTCCCAAAACCGTTCCCACTTTTGGGCGACATACATCAATGCGCGGTCTTCACCATATCCACCTGGGTTTCGGTAATCTCGTCGTGCAGAATGTGGCCGAGTCGCTCGGCGACCAGCTGGTCATCGCGGCGGATCTCGCGCTTCCAGGGCTGGCGGCCTTTCAGCACGCCGGATTCATCGACGATCTCGGCGACATATTCCTCCTGGCGGTAGGCCATCACATGGATGCCGGCGACGCCCGGGATTTCCTTCACCTCGTTGATGATGTCGATGCAGAGCTGCTTGCCTTCCTTCTTCTGATCCTGCGCGCCCTCGAGCCGCTTGATCACCGCGTCGGGGATGTGGATGCCCGGCACGTTGGAGCGGATCCATTTCGCCGTCTTGGCGGAAGCGAGCGGACCGACGCCGCAGAGCAGGAAGAGCTTTTCGGTGTGACCGAGGTCTCGGGCCTTCTGCATGAAGGTTTTGAACATCGGCACGTCGAAGCAGTACTGCGTCTGCGCGAATTGCGCGCCGGCTGCGATCTTCTTGCCGAGATGGATCGGGCGGAAATCGTAGGGTGGCGCGAATGGATTGACCGCGCAGCCGAGGAAGATCTGCGGCGGCGTCGTCAGCTTGCGGCCGGACAGGAACTTGCCGTTGTCGCGCATGATGCGGCAGGTCTCAAGCAGCGACATGGAATCGAGGTCGAACACCGGCTTGGCGCCGGGCTGGTCGCCGGCCTGCACGCCGTCGCCTGTGAGGCACAGCATATTGGCCACACCCATCGCGGCGCCGCCCAGCACGTCGCCCTGGATGGCGATGCGGTTCTTGTCGCGGCAGGCGATCTGCATGATCGGCGCATAGCCCATGCGGGTGAGCAGCGCGCAGATGCCGACCGAGGACATGTGGCAGTTGGCGCCCGAGGCATCGACAGCGTTGATAGCGTCGACCCAGCCGTCGAAGATCTTGGCACGGTTGTAGACGTCTTCCGGATCGGCGCTGTCGGGCGGGTTGAGCTCGGTCGTCACCGCGAATTCGCCACGGCGCAGCACGCGCTCCAGCCGGCCGCGCGAAGTGTGACCGGGCAGGGGATCGAGCGGCAGGTGGATGCCGGCCGGGTTCTCGTCGCGCTGGCGGCCGGTCATGCCGAAGCTCCGGGGTTCTGGGTCGTCTCGCGCGCCGCGGCGGATTGCGCGGTCACCCGCAGCCAGGCCGAGGTTTCGCGCAGCGACTGATCGACCGGCTTCTGCACGGTCAGGATCTTGTCGCCATGCACCATGTTGCGCGAACCTTCCCAGGCCTTGACCCAGACGCAGGGCATGTCCGGCTCGACCTCGCAATTGCCGTTGGCGCGCACGCCGCCGCATGGGCCGTTGCGCAGCTGCTTCGGGCAGTTCATCGGGCACGACATGCCGGTGGAGGAGAGCACGCACTGGCCGCACATGCGGCAGTCGAACATGAAGCCCTTGACGCGCTTCTCGACGAATTTCACCGGCGCTTCGACGCGGCCGTAGCCGATGCCTTTCCACAGAGGGTGCAACAGCAGGAAGGCATCGGCGAACCGGCTGTAGAACCATTCGAGCAGTCGCGAATGGCGGATCGACCACAGGCGCACCGCAAAAGTGCGCTGGACGCGCCGCTGCGGCGACACGTCGGCAGGCTTGTAGTCGGATTTCGGCGCTGCCTTCTTGACCAAAGTGGCCTGGGTGACCGCCGGCTCCTTGTCAGACATTTTCTTTCCCGCCAGCCTTGACCAGAGCGACCAGCCGCTCGCGGTCGTATTTCGCGTCGAGTTCCTGAAAAGCCTTCTCGACCTCGGCCTCGATGTCGTCGCCGACCGGGATCGGGTCGGCCTTGCGCCACTCGGCCAGATAGTCGTCGGTGCCGCCGGCGCCCGTGCGCATGGCGCACATGTCGATCGCCTCGGTGAAGCGCAGCGGCAGTTCGCGCTTGGCGTTCTGCCGGCCCTTCTTGACGATGACCTGGGCGGGGATGTCGCGCCAATAGACGACGATCAGATCGGCCATGAAACTCTTGCTCCTTGATGTTGCGAGCATTGCCGCAAGCGCCATGAGGCCGCTTGTTATGGGACGACGCGCGCGCCTTCAAAAGCGACGCTGTCAATGACGCAAGGCGAATGCCGGAATCCGTTGCCGGCTGATCACCAGACGCGCTTCGTCAGGCCGGTCCACAGATAGAACCAGATCGTCGGGTGATACCACTGCTTGGACGGCAGGCCGGGATCGATGATTTCCAGTCTGCCGGCCTGTGCATTGCCGACCGCGTCGACGCAGATATCGCGCGAAAAGGCTGCTTGCCGCAGAGCGTAGCTGGCGATCGTGTCGCCGGTCTTAGGCTTGCCGCGCGATTGCTTCAGCACGCCGCCGGTGTCGACGCCGGCATCGACCAGGTGAACGGTCGTGCCGAAATTCCCTTGATCGCCGGTGGCCAGCGCCCAGTAGCCGCCATTCATGCCGCGATATTTTGGGGCGATGCCGGCGTGATAGTTGAGCACCGGGCAAGGCATCTTGGCCAGCGTATCCTTCGACAGCAGCCTGCAGCCGGCGAGCAGGACGACACCCGGTTTGATATTCGC
The DNA here is from genome assembly GCF_020165615.1 of Mesorhizobium sp. BH1-1-5. Taxonomy (NCBI): domain Bacteria; kingdom Pseudomonadati; phylum Pseudomonadota; class Alphaproteobacteria; order Hyphomicrobiales; family Phyllobacteriaceae; genus Mesorhizobium; species Mesorhizobium sp. BH1-1-5. Next base: position 289,948 of record NZ_JAIUIM010000005.1, on the reverse strand, counting down.
GATTTCCTTCAGGCATTCCGGCCCATTGGCCGAGGGCACGTGGATGATCGCCTGGCCTTGCCGCGGCTCGGTGTCGAGCTTCTCCTCGGCGATCAGCCGTTCGGTATGGCCGGCCAAGAATCGCTTGCCGAGCCTGGTCAGCACCATCGTGCCGAGCTGGCCGACGGCCGAGACCCAGCCCTGGCGCCGCGCGCGGCCAATCAGCAGGCGCTTTTTGGATTCAGCGGATTCGAGGATGACGCTGACGGGACCGACGCGATCGGCAAGCGCATTTACGATCGCCCAGATATGCGGGCCACCTTCAGTGACGACCACGACCGGTCGCGTATTCGATTCCAACGCTGCCACGGCAAGCCCCACTCTGAAGACCGGCGCATGCTATGCAGCGCGGGTTAATCCTTGGTGTGCCGAAGGCGTTTCAGCCAGCGTCGAAGGCCGTTCAGCGCCTCAATTCCATGATGTCGAGCTTCGATTCGTAATAGGGCGCGGGGAATTCGATGCGCCATTCGGTGGCGCTGTTGCGGAAGGCGTAGCCGACCTGGTCGCTTTCGGGGCCGCTGCCATAGGGCTTGGCCTTGTCGTCATTGACCGAGAACGAGCCGAGATAGATCGAGCGCTTGTCGCCATCGTCGAAGAAGCGGCCGGTTGTGCGTTGCGAGCCGCTGATCTTCGTAAGCCGCCAGCCGGAGCCGTCGTCGGTCACCTTGCATTTGAACCAGCCATAGATGATCAGCGGGCTGATGCCGCCCGCCTTGATGGTGCGGCACTTCCAGTTGCCGGTGAGGTCCTTGTCGGAGAAGGCGACAAGCGGCTTGGCGAGCAGGTCATCCAGTTGCTTGACCTCTGACGGATTGCCGGCCTTGGCCTCCTCGAGGGCTGCCTTGCGCGTTTCGCCATACTTATCCAGTCGGGCCTTGTCGGCGGCGGTGATCAGCTTCTGCACTTCGCCGTCGGCATGGGCGGGCAAGGTGAGGGCGATGAGGCCGAGGGCGGCAAAAAGCAGGCGAGGCGTCATGAAATGTGTCTCCTCAAATCAATGGCTGGAACAGTTTTTTCTATCACTGGCGCACAACTTACCGGTTCGCGATCGCCTGTCATCCGTGCTTAACAGCGTGAGCTCGAAAAAATGGCGGTTCGATCGATGCGGATCTTGCTCACGGGATCGTCCGGCTGGCTGGGCAGCGCGCTCAAGCCAAGGCTCGAAGCGCTCGGCCATGAGGTCATCGGCCTCGATCCGGTCAGTTCGGCGCTTACGCAGGTCGTCGGCTCGATCGCGGATCGCGATCTGGTGCTCAAGACTGTCCGCGAGTATCGCATCGAAGCCATCATCCACAGCGGCGCGCTGCACAAGCCGAATATCGAGCATTTTGAGAACACGGCCTTCGTCGCGACGAATGTGCAAGGCACGCTCAACCTGCTCGACGCGGCGGTTGCCTGCGGCGTCGAGCGCTTCGTCTTCACCTCGACGACATCGCTGATGATCTCGCAGGCGATCCGCGCCGGCTTCCAGGGCGGCGCACGCAAGGCAGCCTGGCTGACCGAGGAGATGTCGCCGGAGCCGCGCAACATCTATGGCGTCACGAAACTTTCGGCCGAGCATTTGTGCCGTCTCTATCATATCGAGCATGGGCTGCCCGTCGTCGTGCTGCGCACGGCGCGCTTCTTTCCCGAAGCGGACGATATGGCGCATGCGATCGAGCAGTCCGACGCCAACACCAAGGCCAACGAATTGCTGTTCCGCCGCCTCACGGTTGAGGATGCGGCGGAGGCGCATGTGGCAGCCTTGCAGAAGGCGCCGCAGCTCGGTTTCGACACCTTCATCATCTCGGCGCCAACACCGTTTCGGCCGGAGGATTGCGCCGAGCTGATCGCCGACGCGCCGCCCGTCGTCGCGCGCTATTTTCCGGCCTACCCGCGCCTTTATGCCAAGCAAGGTTGGACGATGTTCTCGTCGATCGACCGCGTCTACGATCCGTCGCGGGCAAGGCAAAAGCTGGGCTTCGTCTGCAGGACGAGTTTTGCCGATGTGTTGAGGGCGCTCGAAACGGAGGCGTGAAGCCCTCAGGCGCCGGCTGCCGCCCGCGCCAGTTCGCCGGTCAGGTCGCCATAGCCGGTCGAGCGGCGTTCATACACCAGGCCGAGCATAACAGCGGCTTTCTCGGCGACCTTGTCGAGCGCCGGGTCGTCGGTCTGGGCGAGATAGATCAGCTTCTCGTAGTTGCCGAAATAATCCTTGATCAGTTCGGGATGCCTGTCGAGACCGAGCGGCTTGATGAAGAAGGCGTCGAACTGCCGGCAAAGGAAGTCGGTCATGTAGAACGACATCATGTCGTCATCGGCGACCTTCGCATAGGCATCCATGCCCTGGTAGAAGGCAAAGCAATGCGGTCCGGCCATGCGCTCGACGCCGTGCTTCTCGATGACGCGGTCGAGCAGGCCGCCGGTGCCGCAATCGGCATAGCCGACGAAGATGTGCCGGTAGCCTTCGGCCTTGGCCTTTTCGATCGCCTTGTCCATCGCCGGCGCGATGCGGTCCGGATAGAAGTGGAACTCGGCCGGCAGGCAGGTCAGCTCGAGATGGTCGAGCTTTAGCCGTTGCTTGACGGCCAAAACTTCGCGCGCAATCATCCCGCAGGCGATGACGAGCAGCCTGTCTGTTTGATTCGGTTCCGTTTTTTGCGTCTTGACCAAGTCGGGCCGGCTTTCGCTGCGGGGCTTAATATCTGTCGAGGGAGACACCGTCCATGAAACTGCTACGCATCGCGCCGATCGCCATCCTGGCCTGCGCGCTTGCCCTCACGGCCTGCGCCAACACCATCCGGGGCGTCGGCAAGGACGTCAAATCGACGGCGAGGGCGGTCAAAGACACTGTCAACTGATCGGCAGCCTCATCCATCATCTGGGAACAAAAAAGCCGCGCTGCAAGGCGCGGCTTTTCTTGTCGATCCATCCTGATGCCTCGGGTCAGGCGGAAGCGCGAACGTTGTGCTTGCGCTTCATGTAGTCCTTGGCCGTCTCGACCGCGACCGCGGCATCGCGGCAATAGGCGTCGGCGCCGACGGCCTTGCCGAATTCCTCGTTGAGCGGCGCGCCGCCGACCAGCACGACATAATCGTCGCGGATGCCCTTTTCCTTCATCGTGTCGATGACGACCTTCATATAGGGCATGGTGGTGGTGAGCAGCGCCGACATGCCGATGATGTCGGGCTGGTGCTGCTCGATCGCGTCCAGATATTTCTCGACCGCGTTGTTGATGCCGAGGTCGATGACGTCGAAGCCGGCGCCTTCCATCATCATGCCGACAAGGTTCTTGCCGATGTCGTGGATGTCGCCCTTGACGGTGCCGATCACCATCTTGCCCTGCTTCGGCGCGCCGGTGGCGGCGAGCAACGGGCGCAGGATGAACATGCCGGCCTTCATGGCGTTGGCCGACAGCAGCACTTCTGGCACGAACAGGATGCCGTCGCGAAAATCCTCGCCAACGATGCGCATGCCCTCGACCAGCGCCTCGGTCAGCACCTTGTAGGGCGCCCAGCCGCGTTCGAGCAGGATGCGGGTGCCTTCCTCGATCTCTTCCTTCAGCCCGTCATAAAGGTCGTCGTGCATCTGCTGCACGAGCTCGTCGTCGGAAAGCTCGGAAAGGATGATCTCGTCGTCGGACATTTTTTCCTCGGGCTCCTTGCTGCTCGGAATGACCGCCGCAGCCTAAAAATCGATGCGCCAATACCTAACCCGCGAGGGCAAGCTAGCCATAGCTGATTTGCGACTTCCCGCAAAAGGAAAGCGACTGAAAAATTGGCGCTTTTCTTGTCGATTTTGCGACAGGTGTTGGCGCTGGCTGGCCGTTTCCAATAGGGTGCATGGCTACGATCCGGCAAGAAGCGGCGACGATGGGCCGCCCAGCCAATTCAGGCCAAGTTATAGGAAGAACGATCATGAGCGATAACGCGGCAGTCGAGCAGGAAGCGTCAGGCGGACGGCGCGGACGCGGCGCCAGCGGCGGCGCGGCGGCGCGCCGGGCCGCCCGTTCGGGCGGCGGTCCGGGCACGCAGCTCACCTATATCAAGCGCAAGATCAACGTCTACGAGGTCCTCAACGAGGAAGGCCTGGCGCTGATCGAGAAGAACACCGACACGGTGCTGGAAGAGATCGGCATCATCTTCCGTGACGACGCCGAGGCGCTGGCGATGTGGAAAGAGGCTGGCGCCGACGTCAAGGGCGAGCGCGTGCATTTCCCCAAGGGGCTGTGCCGCTCGCTGCTCAAGACCGCGCCTTCCATCTACACCCAGCATGCGCGCAATCCGGAACGTTCGGTGCAGATCGGCGGCAATGCGACCGTGTTCGCGCCGGTCTACGGACCGCCCTTCGTGCGCGACCTCGACGGCAATCGCCGCTACGCGACGATCGAGGATTTCCAGAATTTCGTGAAGCTCGCCTATATGGCGCCGTCGATCCACCATTCGGGCGGCACTGTGTGCGAGCCGGTCGACGTGCCGGTCAACAAGCGCCACCTCGATATGATCTACGCGCATATCCGTTACTCGGACAAGCCGTTCATGGGGTCGGTGACGGCGCCCGAGCGGGCCGAGGACACGGTGGCGATGGCCAAGCTGGTGTTCGGCGACGACTTCGTCGAGAACAACACGGTGCTGACCAGCCTGATCAACGCCAACTCGCCGATGATGTTCGACGAGACCATGTTGGGAGCGCTGAAAGTCTATTCGCGTCACAACCAGGCCTGCATCGTCACGCCCTTCATCCTGGCCGGCGCAATGAGCCCGGTGACGGTCGCCGGCACGCTGACGCAGGTGCTGGCCGAGGTGCTCGCCGGCGCCTCGTTCACGCAGCTGATCAGGCCCGGCGCGCCGGTGCTGTTCGGCACCTTCGCTTCGTCGATCTCGATGCAGTCCGGCGCGCCGACCTTCGGCACGCCCGAGCCGTCGCTTGTCTCTTATGGCGCGGCGCAGCTCGCCCGCCGGCTCGGCCTGCCGTTCCGCACCGGCGGTTCGCTGTGCGCCTCGAAGGTTCCGGATGCACAGGCGGCCTACGAGAGCGCCAACACGCTCAACTCGACGATCCTCGCCGGCACCAATTTCGTGCTGCATTCGGCGGGCTGGCTCGAGGGCGGTCTCGCCTCCTGCTACGAAAAGTTCATGATGGACATCGACCAGCTCGGCATGCAGCAGAAATTCGCCGAGGGCGTCGACCTGTCGGAAAACGGCCAGGCGATGGATGCCATCCGCCAGGTCGGTCCGGGCAGCCATTATCTGGGCTGCGACCACACGCAGGCGAATTTCCAGACCGCCTTCTATCGCTCCAACATCGCCGACAACAATTCCTACGAGCAGTGGCTGGCCGAAGGCGAGAAGACCGCGCCGCAGCGCGCCAACGAGCTCGCCCGCCGCTGGCTGGAGAGCTACGAGGCGCCGCATCTCGATCCGGCCATCGACGAGGCGTTGAACGACTTCATCGCCAAGAAGAAGGGCTCGATGGCCGACGCCTTCACGTGAAAGGAGCCCGATTCAGGCCGGGCTAAAGTCGCCAACATCATTCACAAGGAAGTCTGGCGGAGCGCGTTCTCCGACCCGGACCGGAAGGGATGACTTTTTCCCGCGGCACGGTCGAGGAGATTGCGGCCGTGCTTGCGGCCAGTGGCCTGATCCTTCGCGGCGGTTTCGGCTTCGGCGACGAGGAGGCGGCGCCAGCCGGACCTTCCGGCGCCCCGCCAAAATCGGTGCTGCTGGTCGGGCAGGCAGGCGCGGCGCCATGGCCGCATTTCCAGCGCTGGCTTCGGCAGCAGGCGAGGGACATCGCCAATCCACTCGACACCTGGTCGCGCGAGGTGATCGGCGCCGTCGCGCAGGGCTGCGGTGCGCGCGCTATTTCGCCTTCCGACCGGCCCTATCTGCCGTTCCAGCAATGGGCGATGCGTGCCGAGCGACTGAAGCCGTCGCCGCTCGGCATACTTATGCATCCCCAGTACGGGCTATGGCATGCCTATCGCGGCGCATTGCTGTTCGAGGACGAGATTTCTCTGTCCGAAGCTCATGAGGCGATTCATCTTTGCGACACATGTGTCGCAAAACCTTGCCTTAAATCCTGTCCTGTCGACGCCTATTCTGAACAGGGTTTTGCGTATGAGAGCTGTCTCGGCCATGTGCGCGGCCCTCGTGGGGGATCGTGCCGGAGCGGCGGCTGCCTCGACCGCAACGCCTGCCCCTTTGGCGTGGCCTATCGCTACCCGGCGGAGGTCCAGGCCTTCCATATGGCGAGTTTCGCGCGCGCCGCCACCTGATCGGTCGTCGTTTGTTCGCAAGCGCTTGACGGTGATCAGCTGTCGGCCTATTCATCAAGTCATCAGATGACTTGATGAATAGGCCGATGCAACCCGCCGTCAGAACCAACCTTACCACCAGCGCCACCGAAAGCCTGCGCGCTGAGATCGTCAGCGGCCGCTGGGGTGTCGGCGAGCGCGTGCCCAATGAGGCGGTCCTCAGCGATCTGCTTGCCGTCAGTCGCGGTACCGTGCGCGAGGCGGTGAGGGTGCTGGTCTCGCAAGGGTTGCTGGATACGCGCCAGGGCTCGGGCACCTATGTGCGCTCGACCGTCGACGCGTCCGCGGCTCTCGATCGTGTCAGGCGCACCGGCCTGCGCGATCAATGGGAGGCGCGGGCCGCGCTCGACCTTGAGGCGGCACGGCTTGCCGCCTTGCGCCGCACGCCCGCCGACATCAAGCGGATGCGTCAGCTGCTTGCCGAGCGCGGTAGCGTCGCCGACGGCGGAAGCGAAGCCTTCATCCAGCGTGACCTTGCCTTCCACAAGTCGGTCGTCGCGGCGTCCGGCAACAAGGCGATGATGGAACTCTATGATTTCTTCACCGCCGCCATTACCGAAACCATCCATGCCACGATCGATGGCGAGCTGCCCGAACCGGACCAGCATGCGCACGCGGCCATCCTCGATGCCATCGCCGCGGGCGACCCCGACGGCGCGGTTGCTGCCGTTCACGCCTTCATGGCGCCGGTGCTTGCCCAGTTTGAGAGACTGCTTTCCCAATGAACCAGACATTTCGCCAACCCGACCTGGAGGCGCAATCCCTCGAGGGGCTGAACCTCATCGACGCCGAGGCCGACAGCCTGCCGCCGCCGCAGCCCCCGCAGTTGCGCAGCCGCGCCGCGCGTATCGTGCTCGGCGCCAGCCTTGTGCTGATCGCCTTCAACCTGCGGCCGCTGTTTTCCAGCCTGTCGGTGCTGTTGCCCGAAGTGATGCAGGCGACCGGACTCTCGACGACGGGCGCCAGCCTGCTGACGACGCTGCCGGTGCTCTGTCTCGGCCTGTTTGCCCCGTTCGCGCCGAGGCTTGCCCAGCGCTACGGCGCCGAACGGGCCTTGCTCGGCGCGCTCGTCGTGCTGGCGCTGGGAACCGGACTGCGCTGGTTCGGATCGGTTCCATTGCTGTTCGCCGCGACCTTCCTTGCCGGCGGCGCCATCGCCATCGGCAACGTGCTGTTGCCTGGACTGGTCAAGCGTGACTTCGCCGACAGCGCCGCGGTCATGACCGGCCTCTACACCATGGCGCTTTGCGCGGGTTCGGCCGCCGCCGCCGGCCTCACGCTGCCGATCGAGCATTTCGTCACCGGTTCGTGGTCGAGCGCGCTCGGTGCCTGGGCGGTGCCGACCTTGCTCATGCTGGCGATATGGATCCCACAGGCCCTGGGCAGCCGGCGGCAGGCAAGCCATCGCGGCTTTCGCGTCGTCGGCCTCTGGCGCGATCGTCTTGCGTGGCAGGTGACCTTGTTCATGGGCCTGCAGTCGGCGCTGGCTTATTGCGTCTTCGGCTGGCTGGCGCCGATCCTGCGCGAGCGAGGCTTCGATGCGGCAACCGCCGGCGCCATCGCATCGGTGTCCGTGATGGCGCAGGTCATCACCTGCCTTGCGGTGCCGTCCATCGCCGTGCGGCTGAGCAACCAGCGCGGCATCAACGTGGCGCTTGTTGCGATCGCGGTGGCCGCGCTGTTCGGCATTCTTTTCGCGCCGACCTCGACGGTACTGGTCTGGGCTGTTCTGCAAGGCATCGGGCAGGGTGGTCTGATCGCAGCCGCCATGACCCTGATCGTGCTGCGTTCTCCGGACTCGCATGTCGCGGCGCATCTGTCGGGCATGGCGCAAGGTGTCGGCTATGTGCTTGCCGCCTTCGGCCCGCTGCTGGTGGGGTTGATCCGCGGCTGGACCGGTAGTTTCTCGGGATCGGCCTTCCTGTTCGTAGCGCTCGGGCTCGGCGCGGCAATCATGGGGTTCGGCGCCGGCCGCGCCTTGCATGTCGGCGCAAGAACCTTGCCCATCGAGGACCAGAGTTGACTTCGTGGGTGGGACGCCGTAGCGCCCGCACGAAATGTTGACCGCCGGATCCGGCTGATGTCTTGCCCTGGTCATTGGCGCGGATATGTATCGCCCATCCGATAAATGGAGCAGGCGATGGCGAAGCAGGACCTTCAGATCAAGACGCTTGACGGCGTGGCAAGGGCGGGCCTTTTCCGACCGTCCACCAAAGCCGGTGCCGGCGTCATCCTCTATATGGACGCCTTCGGGCCGCGCCCGGCGCTCGACGAGATGGCCGAGCGGCTTGCCGGCGATGGCTATGCGGTGCTGGTGCCCGATCTCTTTTATCGCAACGCGCCCTATGGGCCGTTCGACGCCAAGACCGCCTTCGCGGTGGAGGAAACCAAGACCAAATTGATGGCGCTTGTCACCGGCACGACGCAGGAGATGACCATTCGCGACAACGCGGCCTTCCTCAATGCGCTCACGGCCGAAGGCATCGATGGGCCGATCGGCGTCGTCGGTTATTGCATGGGCGGAGCGCGGGCGCTGAACGCGGCGGCAACCCATCCCGACCGCATCGCCGCCGCGGCGAGCTTCCATGGCGGCAATCTGGCCAGCGACGCGCCGGACAGCCCGCACCGCAAGGCCGCCTCGATCAAGGCGCGCGTCTATGTCGGGGTTGCCGGCGTCGATCGCAGCTTCCCGCCGGAACAGTCGGCGCGGCTGGCGGAAGCCTTGCGGGTGGCCGAAGTCGACCATGCTATCGAGAATTATGTCGGCGTCGGCCATGGCTGGTGCATCAAGGACCATAGCGTTTACGACGAGGCGGGCGCCGAGCGCCATTGGAAGCGGCTGGGGACGTTCTTCAAAGAAACGCTCGGATAACCATCTCTCGCAGGTCGCGGAGGGCGCGCCGTGCGGCGCGAGCCTTCGAATGTCAGCGCTGCCCCTCATCCGTCCTTCGGACACCTTCTCCCCGTAAACGGGGAGAAGGAAATGCGCTGCCGCAAAAAAATCTTTTCATCGCCCCAAGGATTGGTCATTAGCCTTCGTCCAACAGGCAAATGATGGCGATGATGCTGGACGACAGCGAAGCCTCCGATGCCGAATTGATCGGGCGGGCGAGGGACGGAGACAGGGGGGCTTTCGGCAGATTGCTCGAAAGGCACTATGGCTTCGTCTATCGCGCCGCCTATCGCTGGTGCGGCCGCAAGGCCGATGCCGAGGACATCGCCCAGGACGTCTGCGTGCGGCTCGGCCGCGCGATCCGCGACTATCAGGGCAGCGGTGCCTTCACGACATGGCTCTATGCCATGACGCTGAACGCGGCGCGAGACCTGATGCGCAAGCGCGCCCGCGACACCGCCAAGACCGATGCCTACGGCGCCTATGCGTCGATTGCGGGCGAAGCACTGGCCGAGGCCGACGATCCCGCCGAAACGCTTTGGGCGGCGGTGCGGACGCTGCCCGACAAGCAGCGCGACGCGGTGCTGCTGGTCTATGGCGAAGGCCTCAGCCACGCCGCGACGGCGGAGGTGATGGCGATCTCGGAGACGACGGTTTCCTGGCACATCCATGAAGCGAAGAAACGGCTGAAGGTGCTGATGCGTTCAGCCGGGGAAGTGTGACCATGGTCGACGACAACGAACTCGAAAGGCTGCGCGACATCGCGGTACCGGCGCCTGACGGTGAGGCGAAGGCGCGCGCGCTCGCGGCCGCGATGCAGGCCTTCGACTTGGACGAAAAAATTTCGGCTGTCCCCCAAGGAACGCCTGCGGGCCTTCGTCTCACGGAGCGAGCACAAAAGCTCTGGAGAGACATCATGCAACGGAAACTCATTGCCACACCGGCCATCACCGCGCTGGTCGCGCTGCCTATCGCCAGCTATGCCGCTTTCGAGATGCTGAAGGAACAGCCGCCCGTCATCGGCGGCAACGGAACGGTCACCGAGACCTTGGCCGACAAGCGGGCGGCGCAGAAGCCCGCGCCCGAACAGCCCGCGATCAACGAGCCGCTGGCAGCAGCGCCCGCCAAGGCGAAGAAGACCGACGCCGACGCTGAGTATCGAGCCAATTCGCAAGTGGTCCCGGCAACGCCGGCCAAGCCGGCGACGGAAGTGGACGGCCTGGTCAAGCAGGAAGCGGCGCCCGATGCGTTGCCCCCGCCGGCACCGGCCGAGAGCGGTCAGCTCGCGGCCGGCGGCAAGGACGGGTCGCGTTCCCGGGTGATGATGAACTTCAAGCCACAATCACAGGATGAAGCGGCGAGAGCCGACCAGGCTCCGGCCGGGGAAGCTGCTGCGATGCCGGCGTCTCCTCCCGCAATGGTCGATTCCAAGCTGATGGTGCAGCCCGCGCCCATGCCGGCCGACCAGATGCAGCCGCAGGAGGAAAACCGCGACCGCATCGAGACCTTCAAGACCAATCCGGTGCATGAAACGGCGCAGGACCCGGTCTCAACCTTCTCGATCGATGTCGACACGGCCTCCTATTCCTTCGTGCGGCGCTCGCTCAAGGAAGGCAGCCTGCCCGACCCGGACACGGTCCGCATCGAGGAGATGATCAACTACTTCCCCTATGACTGGAAGGGGCCGGATTCGGCCAAGACGCCATTCAATTCGACCGTCACCGTCATGCCGACGCCGTGGAACGAGCACACCAAGCTCATGCATGTCGCGATCAAGGGTTTCGACGTGAAGCCGGCTGAGCAGCCGAAGGCCAATCTGGTCTTCCTGATCGACGTCTCGGGTTCCATGGACGAGCCGGACAAGCTGCCGCTGCTCAAATCCGCCTTCCGCTTGCTGGTCAACAAGCTCAAAGCCGACGACACCGTCTCGATCGTCACCTATGCGGGTAATGCCGGCACGGTGCTGATGCCGACCAAGGCGGCGGAAAGGCAAAAGATCCTTGCGGCGATCGACAATCTGGCGCCCGGCGGATCGACGGCAGGCGAGGAAGGCATCCGCGAGGCCTACAAGCTTGCCCAGCAATCCTTCGTCAAGGACGGCGTCAACCGTGTGATGCTCGCCACCGACGGCGACTTCAACGTCGGCCAGACCGATGACGACGACCTCAAGCGGCTGATCGAGAAGGAACGCAAGACGGGCGTGTTCCTCTCGGTGTTCGGCTTCGGCCGCGGCAATCTGAACGACCAGATGATGCAGACCATCGCCCAGAACGGCAACGGCACGGCCGCCTATATCGACACGCTGGCGGAGGCCGAGAAGGTGCTGGTCGATGATGCGTCCTCGACGCTCTTCACCATAGCAAAAGACGTCAAGATCCAGGTCGAGTTCAACCCGGCCGCGGTCTCCGAGTACCGGCTGGTCGGCTATGAGACCCGTGCCTTGAAGCGCGAGGATTTCAACAACGACCGCGTCGATGCCGGCGATATCGGTTCGGGCCATTCGGTGACGGCGGTCTATGAGATCACGCCGAAGGGCAGCGGCGGTGAACAGGTCGACCCGCTGCGCTACGGCCAGGCCACGGTCGACAATGGCGGCGTCGCCAATGCCGGCGAATATGCCTTCGTCAAGATCCGCTACAAGCTGCCGAACGAGAACGTGTCGAAGCTGATCACCACGCCGGTCACTGCCGCCAACGAGGTCAAGTCCTTCGACGCGGCCGGCACCGACCAGCGCTTCTCGGTTGCGGTCGCCGCCTTCGGCCAGAAGCTGCGCGACGAGGATCAGACGGCGAATTTCGGCTATGACCGAATCGCCGAGATCGCCAACGCCGCGCGCGGTGCCGATCCGTTCGGCTACAGGGCGGAGTTCCTGTCGCTGGTGCGCCTGGCCGCATCGCTGGACGGCAACAAGTAGAGGGCCGAAGGGCAGGGACTGAATCGCGAAGGCCGGCGGGGCAAATCCTGCCGGCCTTTTTGCGATCGTTAAATTGCGTGGCTTTTCCGGAATATCATCGCAATGAGCTTCTGTTAGTCAATGCTGATAGAGTTTGAGGGATCAGCAGTGCATATCAATACAACCGGGAACGCGGGCGGGACGGTGTACAACATGCCGGTCCGGGCACCTTCTGCCCCCACGCCGGAATCCGCGCGTATCAGCAACGATGTCAGCGCGACGCGCAACACCGCACTTTCGGCGCTCAACAACGATCGTTTTCGCGCGATGCTGGAGCAGATCAGCGATCCGGGCGCGTCGGGCGCCCTGATAACGATGAGCTCCGACAGCCAGAACGTCGTCGATTTCAACACAGCGCTGTCGCGCTACGCTGAAAGCAGCGAATAAAGCAGGCCTGTCAGGCGCGGCTGCGCCTGCGTTCGCGGCGGCTTTCGCTGGTTTCCGGGGTATTTGCCGTCGCCACCTTGTTGCGCATCGGGCCGATACGCTCGACGATCGTCTCGACGGTTGGGCGCGTCGACTTGGTGTGCGCGTCGAGCGCCTTGCGCATGGCGGCGAGGTGGGCGAACGAGGTGCCGCAGCAGCCGCCGACAATTTTTGCGCCGGCATCGACCGCCAGCCGCACATAGTCGGACATCAATTCCGGCGTGCCGGAATAGTGGATCTCCGCGCCGCGGAATTCCGGAATGCCGCAATTGCCCTTGACGATCACGGTTGCCTCCGGCTTCGCCTCGGTCATGTCGAGCAGCGAGGCCAGGATATCGGAAGCGCCGACGCCGCAATTGGCGCCGACACCGAGCGGGGCCTGCGACAGGCCGTCGGCGACGGCGTGGATGTCCTTCGGCAGCAGGCCCATCATGGTGCGGCCGGCCGTGTCGAAGGAACCGGTATAGGTATAGGGCAGGCCGACGCGGATCGCGGCCTGCGCGGCGGCGCGGATCTCGTCGGGCGCCGACATGGTCTCGATCCAGGCGACTTCGGCGCCGCCGGCCTTGAGACCCTCGATCTGCTCGGCAAAGGCCTCGACGGCATCGTCGTAAGTCAGGGCGCCGAGCGGCACCAGCAATTCGCCGGTCGGACCGACGGAGCCGGCGACGATCACCTTGCGGCCGGCCTTGTCGGCAACGGAACGGGCGATCTCGGCGGCGCGCTTGTTCAGCTCGTGCACGCGATCCTGCGCATGATGCAGCTTCAGCCGGTGGCGGGTGCCGCCAAAGGAGTTGGTCAGAATGATATCGGCGCCGGCATCGACGAAATTCCGATGCAGGCTGGCGATCGTCTCGGGCGACGTCTCATTGAGCAGCTCCGGCGCTTCGCCGGCTTCCAGACCCATGGCGAACAGATTGGTGCCGGTGGCGCCGTCGGCCAGAAGCACACCCTTTTCGGCAAGCAGGGCGTCAATCGGGTTGGTCGCGGTCATGACTTTGACTTTCGTGTTCGAATTCAAATAACGATATAAAGAAGTCTTTATGTCCAGTCAACGAACTTGCGACCGCGAAGGCCTTACGAAGCCGGAGTGATCTCGACCTCGATCTCGGTGCAGGCATCGCCATTGGTCGGGTGGTGATCGACCGAGCAGGCGGTGACGACAAGCAGGAGGTCCTGTTCGGCGCGCAGCGTCACGCAGCCACCCGGCGGATTGATCGATGCCTCGACCACCAGGGTCCCGTCCGGTTGCGGCATGGAGTTCTGGAAGAGGTCGACCGGGTCGGGCGCGAAGGGCAGGTCGATGCCTTCCGCGCCGAGCGCCTTCATCAGATTGTCGCGGCAGTTCGGGTGGTTGGGCAGGCCGGCGCGTTCGTAGAGCGCGCTGTCGCAGGCCGGATAGAGCATGTCATGCGGTCCGGGCGAGGCGTCCTCGATCAGCGTCAGCATGATCTTGCCGGCGGCGCTATAGAAATGGTCGCCGGGTTTCGGGAACAGCCGCTCGGTGATGTCGCGGGTCTGCGAGGTGCTCAGCCAGTCGAGACGGTCCCCGGTCGAGAAGGCCCAGAGGTCCGAGACCTGCTGGCCCTTGGGATCGACGATGCGGATCAGATCGCCGCGCCTGACGCGCATGGAACGGCCCGACTGAGGAGGGACAAGGATGTGACGCGATGCTTGCATGGGTTTTCCTGAAACGATGAGCGGCGGCCAGGATGATATCTATGCCGGCAATCAGACAGAGCCTGACGGGAAAGACATTGCGGCCAGCTTCTGCGTGAAGCTTGCCGCCTCATGCGCGTTGATGTCGGCGGCGCGGATCAGATTGTCGAAATGGCTGGTAAGCGTCCGGACCGGCTGGGTGGCGTTCAACACCAGATACATGTCGCCGACATAGATCGCGGCCCTATAAGGACCGAAGATCGTGTAGGGGATCGAATAGCGCATGCGGCCGTCATAAAGAAACAGCCGGAAAGTCGGGTAAAGGTCGTCGAGCAGTGTTGCCATGTGCAGCAACTGCTTGCGCCTTTCGGCTTCCGGGAAACGATCCCAGACCCCGAGACCGCGCGCAAAGATCTCAAGCGTGTGGCGCGGCATGCAGACCTCCATGTCGGTCTCCGGCCGTCTTGTATAGTCGATGCGGTATTGCGTTTCGCCGGCCTGCGCCTCACGGCTCTTGTTGGTTATTCCGGCCTCATACTCAACAAGGGCTTCCGTGCGCAAAAGGTCAGGGATGCCTGCCGGCACGTAGCGGATTTTCGTGCCCGCCGCCTCGGCATGCCACTTGGCGAGCAACGTGCGGTCGAAGCCGTCGGGCGCCTCCTCGATCTCGAGGCTCTCTCTAATTTCGCCGGTGACGCCCTCGTCCTGGGAAAGGCCCAGCAGCCAATCAAGCGACACCTTGAACTCGGCCGCAATGTTGAGAAGCGTCTCGGCGCGCGGCAAGCGGGTCGAGGCGCCTGACAGGAGTTGTGAGAGCGCCGAGCGGTCGATGCCGACGGCAGTCGCGAAGGCCGACTGGTTGAGGTCGGACCGTGTCAAGAGCAATTTCAGCCGCTCCCTGAACAGGGTCGAAAGATCGCGCTTGTCCATGACGCTGCTCCTGCTTTGGAGAGGAAAAATTTGCGCTGAAGCCGATCTGAACGTGGCTCAGGCGGAAATGAATCCCCATATCTGTTTACAATGTATAACATATGCGGCTGAAAATGCGCACTCGCAACAGTTTGTGCGCTTTGTCGCGTTGATATAACGGCAGGCTCCTGACACAATGCTGTCAGGAATCGAGCTGGTTCCGGCGACTGAGGGCAGTGGTCGATAGCATGGCAAGCATGAATAAGAGACGTAGCAGCACACCGGCGGTCGAATGGCCGACTGTCTTCCTCACACTCTTCTGCTACGGTGCCTGGCTCGCCACGGGTTTCCTTCTCTGGCCATCCCATCCGCTTTTGGCGCTTGCCGTCCTGCCCTTCATCCTGGCTCTGCAATCCTCTCTGATGCACGAAGTGCTGCACGGTCACCCGACCCGCAATGCCAAGCTCAATGAAACCTTCGTCTTCCTGCCGATCGGGCTGGTCTGGCCGTTCCGGCGTTTCAAGACCATCCATTTGCGCCACCACGCCGATGAGCGGCTGACCGATCCGCTGGACGATCCGGAGAGCTATTACCAGGCGCTTTGGATGCATGAGGAACTGCCGCCGCCGATGAAGCTTCTGCTCAAGATCAACAACACCATGGTCGGCCGCTTCATCCTCGGACCGTGGCTGTCGTCGATCGGCTTCTTCATCGACGACGCCAAGCAGATCATCGCCGGGGACAAGGCGATCCGCAAGGCGTGGCTGCTGCACGCTATCGGCCTCGCCGTGGTGGTGCCGATCGTCACATTCGGTTTCGGCATTCCGCTCTGGCTCTACATATTGGTGCCGGTCTGGCTCGGGCAGTCGCTGATTTCGGTGCGTACCTATGCAGAGCATCAGTGGTCGGAACATCCGGAAGGGCGCACGGTGATCGTCGAGCGCTCTCCGCTCTCCTTCCTGTTCCTCAACAACAATCTGCATTTCGTCCATCACAAGAGCCCGACCATTGCCTGGTACAGGCTGCCGACGCTGTTTCGCGAGCGCCGCGAAGAGTGGCTGCGGATGAACAATGGTTATGCCTATCCGAACTATTTTGCGATGCTGAAAGCCCACGCCTTCAAGGCCAAGGAGCCGATCGTCCATCCGGTGCTGCGGCGCGCACCGGAACCTGGCCGCGCTTTCAAGCCGCGCGTGCGGGCGCGCAATGTCAGCGGGTTGGGAACAGCACCCGTTCCCGCGGAGCCGCCGAAAGAGTAATTTCGACTTTCCGCGGCCGCTTTCGTGGCGGAACACAGGCGCCGAAGGTTGCCTGTCTTTGAAAGCTATTCGACATGAGTAAGTTCGTTGCGGCCCTGCCGATGTATGACTGGCCCGAAGCGCGTGGCGAGGTCGATGCGCAATGGGCACGGCTTCGCGACGCCTTCCGGCAAAGGGGCATCGATGCGCCGGAGGCCGTCGTGCGCAGCAATGGCGAACTGCCGCCGGTGCCTGGCGGCATTCTCGACGACGCCGGCAAGCCGATCGCACCCGACCCGGCGACGCTCCCCCCGTACGAGTTCGATTTTCACCAGCTCTGGCTGAGCCCCGCGCTGCTCTTCGGGCAAACATGCTGGGGGCCGATGGAACTCGGCCTCGCTCCGCATGTGCAGGTGATTGCCCAACCAAGCTACGATGCGTTCGAAGGCGGGCAGGGCGAGCTCTATTCCAGCGCGCTGGTGATGGCTGCGGACGGTGGACCGTCGCTAGCCTCGCCGGCGGATGGCAAGGCTGTCATCCCGCTCGATCTCATTCGCGGCAAGCGCTTCACCTTCAACAATCCGGACTCGATGTCCGGGCTGATCGGGCTGACGCGCGACCTGGAGGCCATGGGCGCGAGCCTCGACATCTTCGCCTCGCGCAGCGAAAGCGGCGGCCACCGGTCGTCGATCGTGGCGGTCGCCGAAGGCAGGGCCGATGTCGCGGCTATCGACTGCGAAAGCTGGGCGCTGGCGCAGCGTTTCGAGCGGGCGGCGAAAGGCGTGAAGGTGGTCGGCTGGACGGCGCGGCGCAAGGGCCTGCCCTACATCACGGCCAGGACGACGCCGGAGAAAGTCATTGCCGCGATGCGCGACGCCGTCGCGGCGGTCGAAAGCGGATCAGAGCAGCCGCTCGTCCAGCTTGTAGGCTGAAAGCTTCTCGTTGCCGGTCTCGGTGATCAGGATCTGCTCCTCGATCTTGACGCCTTCGCGTCCGCCAAGCCTGCCGATATAGCTTTCGACGCAAAGTACCATGCCAGGTTCGAGCACGCCGTCCGGCGTGTCGGCGGTCCAGTCGCCTATATGCGGCAGCGTCGGATATTCGTCCGCCAGACCGACCCCATGATAAAGCACGCCGTAGCGCGTCGGGTAGCAGTCGTCCGGCGGCACCGCCGAGCGCTCGACGAGATCGCGGAAGGAGATGCCCGGCCGCATCAGGTCGGTGTTGTGGGCGATCTGGCCGGCGGCGATACGGAACAGGTCGCGCTGCTCGTTCGACGGTTGCCTGTCGCCGCAGAGCCATGTGCGCGAAAGGTCGGCGCAGAAGCCATAAGGGCCGATAAGGTCGGTGTCGAAGGCGACAAGGTCACCGTTCTCGACGACGCGCGAGGAGCATTCCTGGAACCAGGGATTGGTGCGCGGTCCGGACGACAGAAGACGCGTCTCGATCCACTCGCCGCCGCGCGCGATGTTGCCGCGATGCAGTTCCGCCCACAATTCGTTCTCCGAGATGCCGGGCTTCAGCGCGGCTTCCATCTCGCCCATCGCCGCCTCGCAGGCGACGATGGCGCGGCGCATGGCGAGGATCTCGTCGGGCGATTTGATGAGGCGCGCATTCTCCATCACGGCCTCGCCATTGCCTATCGCGATGCCGCGGCGCGCGAGCTCCTCCACGCCTTCGGGGTTGATGTGGTCGACGGCGATGCGGCGGTTGCCGCCGCCATGCTCGGCAACGAGCTCGGCGATGCCCGCGCCCCAGCGCCGCACCTTCTGCTCGGTAAGCTCGCCGCTGTACAGATACATCCACGACACGGCCGGGCGCACCTCGTCGACGACACCCGAGTGGTCGGACAGGTGCTCGCAGGAGAAATAGTCGAACAGCACCACCGGCCCTTCCGCTGCGACGAAACAATGGCGTGTCGGGTTGTGCGCGACCCAGAGCTGCATGTTGGTCGAGTCCGTCGCGTAGCGGATATTGACCGGGTCGTAGAGCAGGGCGCCGGCGCAGTCGCGGCGCTTCAGCTCGGCGCGGATGCGCTCCAGCCGGTATCTGCGCATGGCGGGCAGGTCAGGCGCTGCGATGCCGGCCGCGGCCCATTCCGCTTCGGCCGTCGCGCCATAGCCCAGCACATGCTGGTTGAGCGAGGCCGCCTTCTCGCGGGAGACCTCGCGAAGCGCTTCGACCGAGCCGGGTTCGAAGGGCATGATCTTGCGGTGGCGGCCGAAGCGTTGCTTGTCCATTCGTCCCCTGAACCCTTACTGCGCGGTCTTCTTGTGCAGTCTGGTGATCGTGACTTTGCGCGGCGGGAAGCCGAGCGCCTGCGGCACTTCGACAGTGCGGTGGACGGTGTCCATCACGTAGCCAGCTTTCGTCATTTCTTCAAAGACATCCGAGGGCGGTTCCCTGTCATCGGTCAGGACAAGCACCGCCGGCTCGCGGATCGACCGGGCGAAGTCCGGCGTCTCGTCATCGAGCGCGATGAGATCGGCATCGACCAGGCGAAGATTGCCGACCCAGAACCAGCTCGAGACCACGGTCTTGACCGGTCCGTCGGCGTTGATCTGCTTGTAAAGCGACTGGTAGTCCGTACGCACGATGCCGCCGCGGCTGTCGCCGCCGTGCAGGTGCATGTACCAGCTCAGCGGCAGCACCAGCATAGCAAGAAGAGCGCCGACGAAGACGATGGTGGCTTGCGTCTTTCGGCCCTTCTGGCCCATGGCGTCGAAGCGCATGGCAAGGGCCGCGGGCAGGAGGATGAAGATGGGCAGCATCCAGCGGTCGCGAAACTGCGTGATGCCAGCCGCCAACACGACTGCCACCATCACCACCAAGCCAAGGACGATCGCCCGCCACAACAGCTTTTCCGGCCACCGCACCGGCTGAGGCGACTCAGTCCGGTTTCTCATCGCCAGGACATAAGCGGCGGCAAAAATCACGGCAGGCAATCCGGCGAAATTGACGATCGCATTGGCCAGTCTGCGGCTGCCGAGAAGTGCTGTTTTCGCAATGCTGCCGCCTTCGGCGACGCCCAGGCCATCTTGGTGCGAGAGCAGATCTTCCAGATGCGTCAGGCTCCAATAAAGCGTCGGCAGGCAGGCAAGGACCGCTACCGCCACGCTGATCAGGAAACGGCGGTCGAAGATCGCCTCACGCGTTTCGCGAACCGAGAGGGATGCCAGGAACAGGGCGGCAAGGAAGATGACGATGTTGTATTTCGACAGCATCGCGGCCGCCGTCGCCAGGCCGAAAAACGCATAGGCAACGGCCGAACGCCGCTTCTCCACCTCGACAAGCGCCAGAAGCAACACCGAGGTGAAACAGAATATGGCGACCGAGTGGGTGAGGGCGTGCTGCATCTCCCAGAAGACCTGGGGAAACAGAAGCAGCCCGAACATGCCCGAGGCAGCGGCGCGGTTCGAGTAGCCGAGGCGGCGTATGGCGGTGAAATACGCTGCCAGCCCCGCGGCCAGCAGGCCGTATTTGACGATCTTGAGGGCAAGGACGCTGGTTCCGACCAACGAGGCCGCAAGCATGGCGAGCCAGGTGTACAAAGGCGGCTGCGAACTGCCGTAGCCGGCAGCCAGGAACCGCATTTCCATCAGTTGCTCGGAATCGTCGACACCGACGCCCGTGGCCGCAACGTGGGACAACAGGGCCATCACGACGATCTGGGTCAGACAATAGAGGAGGACCGACGCGATCGCGGCGCTGAATGGACCGACCCGTTCATCGCAGAGCCAATCGGTCCATTTCTCTAACTGCCGCAAGGGGATGGTCTTCTCATGCTGATGCGCCGGTAGCGGGCCCGACCATGCCATAGCGCCCGGCGCAATCCAATGATTCCCGAGGCTTCAGGTCCGCATCTTCTCGCCGCTCGGATCGAAGAGCGGCTCGACATTGATGCGGGCCGGGCGGCGGTGACCGAGGATCTCGATCTCGAACAGGCCGGCGCTTTCGTCCTCGGCAAGAGCCGCCGGCACGTAGCCCTGCGCCATCGACTTCTGGACGTAATGCGCATAGCCGCCCGAGGTGACCCAGCCGACGACGCGCCATTCGCCGTCGATGATGCCGCGCACGGCGGAAGCGCCCTCGGCTGCCTTCGAGCCACGCACTTCCTTCCCCGTCTCATCGAAGCGCGGCGCGCCGTAACCATGCGGCTTTTCGACCGTGCCGTAGTCCTTGCTGACCTTGGCCCAGATCGGCTCGTCGCCCATCACGTCGGCGTCTATGGCGTCGACGATGAAGGAAACGCGGCGCAGCTTCGGACCCTCGGCGTGTTCCTTGGCCGACGCCTCGCGCCCGATGAAGTCGTTCTTCTCCAGCTTGATGAAGCGGTCCATCGAGCCTTCGAACGGCCCGTAGATCGGCCGAAGCTCGCGGAACCAGGTCGGGAAGTTCTTTTCCAGGCGCATGGAGAGCAAAGCGCGCATGCCGAAATCGACCAGGCCGAACTCTTCGCCGGCGTCCTTGATCGCCTTGTACACCAGGCGCTGATAGGCAGGCGCCATCCAGATCTCATAGCCGAGATCGCCGGTGTAGGTGATGCGGTTGACCATGCATGGCGCGCCGCCGACCGCCATTTCGCGGAAATCCATGAAGCGGAAGGCTTTGGTCGAGATGTCGACATCGACCAGCTTCTGCAGCAGGTCCCGCGACTTCGGCCCGGCGATCGAGAGACCTACCAGCGTCTGGTCGAAGCGGTGGATGCGCACCGACCCATCCTTCGGCAGGTGCTTCTCGAACCAGCGCATATGGTATTTCTGCGCCGCCGACGAGCCCCAGATCATGAAGCGGTCTTCACCGGCCTTGGCGATGGTGAAGTCGCCGATCAGCTTGCCGAACTCGTTGACCATCGGGGTCAGCACGATGCGGCCGACCTTCGGCATGCGGTTGGTCATCAGCCGGTTGAGGAAATCCTCGGCGCCCGGACCCGACACCTCGTATTTGGCGAAGTTGGCGATCTCGGTGACGCCGACCTTCTCACGCGTCGTACGCACTTCCTCGCCGATCGGGCCGAAGTCGTTGGAGCGGTGGAAGGACACGATGTCCTTCGGCTCCGTGCCCTTCGGCGCGAACCAAAGCGGGGTTTCCAGGCCCCAGCTATCGCCCATGACGGCGTTGTTGGCGAGCATGGTATCGTAGAGCGGCGTCGTCTGCGCGGGCCTAGCGGCAGGCAGCTCTTCGTTCGGGAAGCGGATCGAGAAGCGCCGCGAATAGTTCTCGCGCACCTTGGCGTTGGTGTAGCGCAGGCTCGCCCATTCGCCGAAGCGGGCGACATCCATGCCCCAGACGTCGAAGCCCGGATCGCCATGCACCATCCAGTTGGAGAGCGCCAGGCCGACGCCGCCGCCCTGGCTGAAGCCGGCCATGACCGCGCAGGCGCACCAGAAATTGGTCAGGCCCTGGACAGGGCCGACCAGCGGGTTGCCGTCGAGCGCGAAGGTGAAGGGGCCGTTGATGATCTGCTTGATGCCGGCTTTCTCGATGCCGGGGAAATGCTTGAAGCCGATTTCCAGCGACGGCGCGATGCGGTCGATGTCGGGCTGCAAGAGCTCGTGGCCGAAATCCCACGGCGTGTTGACCGGCGACCACGGCTTGCAGGCCTTCTCATAGGTGCCGAGCAGGATGCCGTTGCGCTCCTGGCGGGTGTAGATCTCGCCCTTGAAGTCGAGCACGCCGATCATCTCGCGGCCGGTCGACTTGTTGAACTCCTCGACCTCCGGCATCGGCTCGGTGAGGAGATACATATGCTCCATCGCCAGCACCGGCAGCTCGACGCCGACCATGCGGCCGATCTCGCGCGCCCACAGGCCGCCGCAATTGACGACATGCTCGGCGTGAACCGTTCCCTGCTCGGTGACGACGTTCCAGGTGCCGTCCGGCTGCTGCGTCAGATCGACGACGCGGTTGCGCAGCACGATCTCGGCGCCGAGCTTTTTCGCGGCCTTGGAATAGGCGATTGTCGTGCCCGAAGGATCGAGATGGCCTTCGACCGGATCCCACATGGCGCCGACGAAATTCTTCTCGTCCATCAGCGGGAACATCGCCTTGGCTTCCGAAGGCGTGATCAGCTCGGTGTCCATGCCGAGATAGCGGCCCTTGGCGTGGGCAAGCCGCAGAAAGTCCATGCGCTCGGGGGTATCAGCCATCATCACGCCGCCGGTCAAATGCAGCGAGCAGGACTGGCCGGAAATCTCCTCGATCTCCTTGTAGAGCTGGACCGTGTAGGCCTGCAGCTTGGCGACGTTCGGGTCGCCGTTCAGCGTATGGAAGCCGCCGGCCGCATGCCAGGACGAGCCGGAGGTGAGCTCCGAGCGCTCGATCAGCATGATGTCGGTCCAGCCGGCCTTGGCGAGGTGATAGAGCACCGAGCAGCCGACGACACCGCCGCCGATGACAACCGCTTTAACGTGAGATTTCATACAGATGGGTCCGTGTTTACAGAGACTGAATCGAATGATTGGGTTTGAAGGCTAAGCGAAGCTCGACTGAGCGCAGTCGACTGTCCACCCTCAACACTGAAAATCAGAAATCGGTCGGCGCGCCGCCTTCGGCGCGGCGCTTCTCGACGAAGTCGTTGAGCTCCTCGCGGATGGCCGGGTCCATATACGGCTCCTCGTAGGAGGCAAGGCGTTCCTTCCAGACCTTGTTGGTCCGCTCCATCGCCGTCGGCGAGCCGGCCTCGGTCCAGCTCTCGAAGTTGCGCCAGTCGGAGACGATCGGTGAATAGAAGGCGGTCTTGTAGCGCGCCTGCGTGTGCGGAGTGCCGAAGAAATGACCGCCCGGGCCGACCGACTGGATGGCGTCGAAGCCGAGCGCGTCCTCGGAGAGGTCGAGCGGGGTGAGGAACTCGGCCACCATCTGCAAAAGATCGATGTCGAGGATGGTCTTTTCATAGGAGCAGCGCAGGCCGCCTTCCAGCCAGCCGGCGCCGTGCATCATCAGATTGCCGCCGCCCTGGATCGCGCCCCATAGCGAGAAGACGCTTTCATAGGCGGCCTGCGCGTCCACCGTGTTGGCGGCGCAGGTGTTGGAGGTGCGGTAGGGGATGTTGTAGCGGCGGGCGAGCTGGCCGCCGACGAGCTGGGCCTTCATGTATTCGGGCGTGCCGAAGGCCGGCGCGCCGGACTTCATGTCGACATTGGAGGTGAAGCCGCCATAGCCGACCGGCGCGCCTTTCTTCACCATCTGCGCGAAGGCGATGCCGGAAAGCGCCTCGGCGTTCTGCTGCACCAGCGCGCCGGCGACAGTGACGGGCGCCATGGCGCCCGAGAGCGTGAACGGCGTGACGATGACAGCCTGGCCCATGCTCGACATCTGGATGATGCCCTCCATCATCGGCACGTCGAGCTTGAGCGGCGAATTGGTGTTGATGATGGTGAAGACCGACGGTTCCAGCATCAGCTGCTCGCGGCTGATGCCGCGGGCGATGCGGGTGATCTCGATGCCGTCGACATTGCGCTCCTTGCCGAGCGAATAGATGTGGAAGACCTTGTCGGTCAGCATGGCGAGGTCGCGGATGCATTCCAGGTGCCGCACCGAGGGGTGGATATCGATCGGCTCGACCGGATAGCCGCCGGTGCATTGCAGGATGTTGTGCATCTGCGCCAGGCGCAGGAAATTGCGGTAGTCGGCCTGGTTGCCGGGCCGGCGGCCGCGGTCGAGGTCGGAACAGTTCGGCGCCGAGGCCATCATCGACAGGATGACGTTGTTGCCGCCGAAACGCAGATTGTGCGCCGGGTTGCGGGCATGCAGCGTGAATTCCGACGGGCAGTGCGAGACGAGCTCCAGGATCATGTCGCTGTCGAAGCGCACACGCTCCGAGCCTTCGCGCACATCCGCGCCATGCGCCTTCATGATGCGGCGGGCTTCCTCGTGCAGAACGTCGACGCCGATTTCCTTCAAGACGCGCAACGAGGCGATATGGATCGATTCCAGCTCGTCGTCTGACACCAGCTTGGTCGGGGTCAGCGGGTTCTTCAATTGCCGGAAGGCGGGCTGCTCGAAAGCGGCCGAGCCGCCGGCGCGCTTGCCCGCGCGGCCGCCACGGCGGGCGCGATCGGTTGCCAGGGCCGGCTCGGCGGGATGAAGGGCGGCAGTCATGAGAAGCCTCGTGAGGATGCGAAATTGGCCGCATAATGGACTGGCGGCAATGCAACCGGTGAGGAGGCGGCGACCACTAGGACGAGGGAAGCGACATGCCGGAGGGGGAGCGGGCTGGATCGCCAAATTGCTTCCGCTGAGGCATCAGGGAGGCTCTTGCTGCTGATAATGATGCCGTGATTGTTCAACCGCGAGCCACAATGACCGCTTCCGTCCAGACCGTTGAAGACAGACCGCAATGGGCGGCCCTTGCCGGCGTCACGGCAGCACTTGCCATGTTCGGCGCGGCGCAAGGGTTGAGCTCGCCGCTCTTCACGCTGCTGATGCAGAAGCAGGGCTTTTCGCCGGGCTTGATCGGTCTTTCGGCGGCGATGATGCCGGTCGGGCTGATCCTGTCGGCCTCCTTCGTGCCGGCGGCCGTGCGGCTGGTCGGCGCGCGAAACCTGGCGGTCGGCTGCTCTCTGCTTGGAGCACTGTGCTTCCTGGCCATAGGCTATTTGCAGAACTGGGTCGCCTGGTACATCATCCGCTTCGTCATCGGCGTGGTCATCAACCCGCTCTATGTGCTGGGCGAGGTCTGGGCGCTGTCGCTGGCGCCGCCATCGCGGCGCGGACGCGTCATGGGCGTGTTCAACACGCTGATGGGCGCCGGCTACGCGGCCGGGCCGTTCACGCTCACGCTGGTAGGCACAGTCGGCTGGGCGCCGTTCGGCGTCGGCATTGCCGGCTTCACCCTTTGCGCCGTCATTCTGCGCCTCGTCTCCTCGAAGCTCACGGGTTTCGAGGATGACGGGCAGCCAGCCGGGAGCTTTTTCGGTTTTGCCCGGCTGGCGCCGGCGCTGCTCTTGGCCGTGCTGGTCTCCGCGGCGGTCCAACAAAGCACCTATGCGTTGGTCCCCGTCTTCGGCGCCGGCTATGGATTGCCCGAGGCGACGCTTGCCGCGCTGGTGATGATGCTTTCGCTGGGCAACATCGTCCTGCAGATCCCGCTCGGCCTGCTTGCCGAACGCTTCGGCGGGCGGCCCATGATCCTCGCCTGTGCAATGGCGACGACGGCTTGCGCGATTCTATTGCCGCTGTTGATCACCACGCCATCGATCTGGGGCGTGCTTCTGGTGATGGGCGCGGTCGGCTATGGCGTCTACACGATGGCGCTGGTCGAGCTCGGCGGCCGCTTCAAGGGCTCGCTGCTGGTCACCGGCAATGCGGCTTTCGCGCTGCTATGGGGCGTCGGCGGCATCGTCGGGCCGCCCGGCGCCGGCGCCCTGATGCAGGCGATCGGGCCGCTCGGGCTGCCTGCCGTCATCATTGGGCTCGACCTTCTGCTGGTGGCGTTCGCCCTGTATCGGTCCCTGCGGCGCAAGCGTTCCTGACAGGGATTGGCTGGAGCATCCGCTTTCGCCGGCGGTGGGCCTTACGGCAACCGGCCACAACGGTTATGCCTCCAACCGATTGGATCAGGAACTGATGGCTCTGGCGGATTCAGAGAGCAGCGGGAGCGTGCAGTGGGCAGCGATCACCGGCGTGATCGCGACCGTTTCGGTGTTCGCCATAGCGCAAGGGCTTTCCTATCCGCTGCTCAGCTTCATCCTGCAACGGCAAGGCGTCTCGCCGGCGGTAATCGGGCTGTCGGCGGCAATGACGCCGGTCGGCTTCATCCTGTCCTCGCCGCTGATCCCGGGATTGGCGCGCCGGTTCGGAGCAGGGCGCACCGCGCTCACCTGCGCCGCGCTGTCGGCGCTGGTGCTGGCACTGATCGGCTGGACGCAGAATGTCTATCTGTGGTTTCCGCTGCGCTTCCTCATCGGCGTGGTGACCAATCCGCTTTATGTCTTGAGCGAAATCTGGGTGATCGCGCTGGCGCCGCCGTCGCGCCGCGGCCGCGTCATGGGCGTCTACTCCACCATCATCTCGGCGGGCTTCGCGGCCGGACCGCTCTGCCTGCTTGCCGTCGGCACCGAGGGCTGGCCGCCTTTCCTGGTCGGCATTTCTGCTTTCGTCTTTTGCGGCGGCTGCCTGGCCGTGGTGGTGAAGCGGCTGCCGAAGGTCGACGAGGCCGAGAACAAGGTTTCGGTGCTGGGCTTCATACCATTGGCCTGGCTGCTCATGTCGGCGGTGGTCGTCGCGGCGGGTTTCGAGCAGGCGATCCTGGCGCTGCTGCCGGTCTATGGAACGCATCACGGCATTCCCGAAGCGCGCATGTCGGCGCTGCTGTCGGCAATGATCGCCGGCAACATTGCCATGCAGGTGCCGCTCGGCCTGCTCGCCGAAAGGCTGACGGCGCGCCTTGTTCGCTTCGGCTGCGTCGTCGTGACGATCCTCGGATGCGTGCTTTTGCCCGCTCTGATCGAGACGCCGCTGATCTGGGTCTGCGTCTTTGTCTGGGGCGCGGTTTCCTACGGCATCTACACGATGTCCATCATCGAGCTCGGCGAACGTTTTACAGGCTCGGCGCTGGTCGCCGGCAACGCCGCCTTCTCGCTGATGTGGGGCCTCGGCGGCATCATCGTGCCGCCGCTGACCGGCAGCGTAATGGACGTCGTTGGCGCCGGCGGCCTGCCGGTCACCCTCGGTGCAATCTGCGCGGCGCTGGCTGCGGCGACGGTCGCGCGACGGCGGGTTTTGTGATCGATCCCGCCACGGCTCTTGAATATCAACGCAGCGAACGCGATGTAGGCGGGGCCGCGAGATGGAGTCCCGCATGACCAGCACGATGACCAGAACCCAGCCCGAATTGACCGCCAATGATCCCTTCCTCTGGCTGGAGGATCGCAACGGCAAGGAAGCGTTGGACTGGGTTCATCGCCAGAATGCGCTGACCGTCGCCGAATTGCAGGGCGATCCTTCCTATCAGGCGACTTTCGAGACCGCGCTCGACCTGATGACGGCCCAGGATAATATCCCGGTCGGAGCAGCGCTTGCCGGTTACGTCTATAATTTCTGGCAGGACAAGACCAATGCGCTGGGACTCTGGCGGCGCACGCCCGTCGCTTCCTACAAGACCGAGAAGCCGGAGTGGGAGACCATCATCGACTTCGACCAGCTCTCGGCGAAAGAAGGTGTGAAGTGGGTGTTTGGCGGAGCCAGCCGGCTCTACCCCGAGTTCAACCGCTGCCTGCTCTACATGTCGCCCGATGGCGGCGACGCCAGCGAGATGCGTGAATTCGACATCGCGACGAGGTCCTTTGTCGACGGGGGTTTTTCCGCGCGCGCCTCCAAGTCCGGCTTTTCATGGCTGGACAAGGATACCGTCATCGTTTCGGCGGCTTTCGAGGAAGACGACAAGACGCAATCCGGCTATCCGCGCGTGATCAAGCTGTGGCGGCGCGGCACGAAGCTCGAGGACGCCACGCAGATCTTCGAAGGCGAGAAGCAGCATCTCGCGGTCGGCGGCGGCGTGGAACATGACGGCGACAAGCGGCATGTGCTGCTCGGCAAGACGCTCGACTTCTTCACCTCGCAAAGCTTTTTGCGATTGGCCACGGGCGAAAACAGGCGCATCCCGCTGCCGGACGACGCCACCGACACGGCGATCTTCAAGGGCCAGCTGATCTTCGGCGTGCGCAGTCCGTGGACGGCGCCGGACGGCACGCGCTGCCTGCCCGACGGGCTTTACTCGTTCGATTTCGACCGCTGGATCGAGAGCGGCGCATTCGGTCCGTTCCAGACCGTGCTCGAGCCGGCGCATCGTGTCTCGATCGCCGGGCTCGCCAGGACGCAGGACCGGCTGTTCATCAATTTGATGGACAATGTCCGTGGCAAGGTCATCGCCTGCGACCGCACCGCCGATGGCTGGTCGCTGAAACGGATCGCGCTGCCCGACAACGGCAATGTCGGCATCAGCCATGTCGAGCATTTCGGCTCCAGCGTCTCCTTCTCCTTCACCGATTTCCTGACGCCGAGCTCGATCATCTGGTCGGACGACAATGGCGAGACGCTTGAAACCGTGAAGTCGCAGCCGGCCCGCTTCGACGCCGCGCCTTATGTTTCTGAACAGTTCGAGGCGCGCTCGAAGGACGGCACGATGATCCCGTATTTCGTGGTGCGGCGACGCGACCAGAAAGGACCGGTGCCGGCGCTGCTCTACGGCTACGGCGGCTTCGAGGTGCCGCTCTTGCCCGGCTATGCCGGCATTCGCGGCAAGCTCTGGCTGGACAAGGGCAACGCCTATGTCCAGGCCAACATACGCGGCGGCGGCGAGTTCGGCCCGGCCTGGCACCAGGCGGCGCTCAAGGGCAAGCGCCAGAACGCCTTCGACGATTTCGCGGCGGTGGCCGAGGATGTGGTCAGGCGCGGCATCACCACGGCGACACAGCTCGGCATCCAGGGCGGCTCCAATGGCGGCCTGCTTACCGGCACGTCGCTGACGCAGCGGCCGGAACTGTTCGGTGCCGTCATCATCGACGTGCCGCTGCTCGACATGCTGCGCTACACCGAACTGCCGCCCGGCGCCTCGTGGATCGCCGAATATGGCGACCCGTCGAAGCCGGAGGATGCAGCCTGGCTCGGCGCCTATTCTCCCTACCAGCATGTCTCGGCCGATGTCGCCTATCCGCCGGTGCTGTTGATGACGTCCACCGCCGACGACCGCGTGCACCCCGGGCATGCCCGCAAGATGGCGGCGCGGCTGCAGGAGGCAGGCCACGGCAAGACGCTGTTCTTCGAGGAAACCGAAGGCGGCCATGGCGGACGCGGCGACCGCCGGCCGCAGGCGGCGCAGACGGCGATGCGCTATATGTTCCTGCAACGGGCGCTTGGCGGTAAGGTGTATTGATATTCAGGTGATGCCGGCCTGCAAATAGCGGTTTTCTGCGCTTCCGGTGCTCACGTACTTTGAGTACGCTCCGCTCCGGTTCTCGGAAACCGCCATTTTCGGCTCGGCCTGACCTGAATCTCAACCCACCTTGGCACGGCTTGAATTTTGGGCCTCAGGCGGCATAAGCTGCCGCCATGATCCGCTTCAGCACATCTGGCGCCTTCGGGGTCGCGGTGACGCCGTCACCGCGGACCCTTCGCGCCGAGCTGTTGCGGTTGTGTGCCCGCATCGGCTATTCGCCGCCTGCCTTCCTCTGACGAATCCGCCCCGGCCGTGCCGGATTGATTCAAGAGGAAAGATCAAAGCCATGACTTATCAGAATTATTCGCTGAAGCAGCTTCAGCAGATCGACGCCGCGCATCACCTTCATCCCTTCACCGACCATAAGGAACTGCGCGAAACGGGGTCGCGCATCATCACCCATGCCAACGGCCCGTTCATCTACGATGCCGACGGCACCGAAATCCTCGACGGCATGGCGGGCCTTTGGTGCGTCAATGTCGGCTACGGCCGCGACGAGCTCGCCGAGGCGGCATCCGCCCAGATGAAGGAGCTGCCCTACTACAACTCCTTCTTCAAATGTTCGACGCCGACGCCGGTGCTGTTGTCGAAGAAGCTGGCGGAGCTGGCGCCCAAGCATGTCAGCCAGGTTTTCTACGGCTCGTCCGGGTCGGAAGCCAACGACACTGCTCTCAGGCTCGTGCGCCACTACTGGGCGCTTGAAGGCAAGCCCGAGAAGAACCGCATCATCTCGCGCAAGTCGGCCTACCACGGCTCGACGATTGCCGGCACCTCGCTCGGCGGCATGGAGCCGATGCACAAGCAGCTCGGCGGCGCGGTGCCCAACATCGTCCATGTAATGATGCCCTATGCCTATGAGCTGGCGCTGCCGGGCGAGAGCGACCATGATTTCGGTATTCGCGCGGCGAAGGCGGTCGAGGACGCCATCCTCGAGGCTGGCGCCGACAGGGTCGCGGCCTTCATCGGCGAACCGGTGATGGGCGCCGGCGGTGTGAAGATCCCGCCGATGAGCTATTGGCCGGAAGTGGAGCGCATCTGCCGCAAATACGATGTGCTGTTGATGCTGGACGAGGTCATCACCGGCTATGGCCGCACCGGCGAATGGTTCGCGGCGCAGACCTTCGGGATCGAGCCCGACACCATCACCACCGCCAAGGCGCTGACCTCGGGCTACCAGCCGCTGTCGGCGCTGCTGGTCGGCGACCGCGTGGCCAGGACGCTGGTCGAGAAGGGCGGCGAGTTCTATCACGGCTATACCTATTCCGGTCATCCGGTGGCCTGCGCGGTGGCGCTCAAGAACCTCGAGATCATCGAGAAGGAAGGGCTGGTCGAGCGGGTCAAGAACGACACCGGTCCCTATTTCGCGCAGGCGCTGCAGGAGCGGATCGCCGGGCACAGGCTGGTCGGCGAGGTGCGTTCGATCGGCCTGATGGGCGCGATCGAGATCGTCAAGGACAAGGCGACCAAGGAACGCTATCTGCCGTCGGGAAGTGCCGCGGTCCTGGTGCGCGACCATGCGATCGCGAACGGCATGATGCTGCGGGCCACCGGCGACACGATGATCCTGTCGCCGCCGCTGATCTGGACGCGCGACACCATCGACATGGCCTGCGAGCGCATCGCCAAGGCGCTCGATCTCGCGGATGCGGATTTGCGGAAGCGGTAGGCCAATTTACACCGGGCGCTCCTCGATCGGGCGCCCGGTCCAACTTCCCGGACCGTCCAAAACGCAAAAACCGCGCCCCAACGGGAACGCGGCTTTGCCAGATACGCATGGCGTTTCGCTACGAAACACTTGCGAAACTTACGGGCTCCGGTACGCGAGACCTGATCCGGAGCGCCGGGCAGACGCGATGTCCGCCTCGCAGTCCGTTTTAAAGGCACATCGTTACCGGTGAGTTAGCGAGACCTTAAGCAAATCTAAATTTGCCGGCTTCCGAGCGGCAAAAATCGAAAATAACCTTTTTAAATCAAGTTGTTATGCCTGATTTCCGCGCAGGAAATTAATAATGCCGGAAAAATCGGCGCCGGCATGACCCTGCGCGTTGAACAAGGCATAGAGCTGCGTGGCCTCGGCGCCGAGCGGGGTCACGGCGCCCGCGCCTTGTGCTGCTTCCTGCGATAATTTCAGGTCTTTCAGCATGAGCGCGGCGGCAAAGCCGGGCTTGTAGTCGCGGTTGGCCGGCGATCCCGGCACCGGGCCGGGGACCGGGCAATAGGTGGTCAGCGACCAGCATTGGCCCGACGAGGTGGAGGCGACGTCGTACAGCGCCTGGTGCGACAGGCCCAGCTTTTCGGCGAGCACGAAGGCTTCGGCGACGCCGATCATCGAGATGCCGAGAATCATGTTGTTGCAGATCTTGGCCGCCTGGCCCGCGCCGTCGCCGCCGCAATGGACAACGCGTCCGGCCATCGGCTTCAGGATCGGCTCGGCGACAGCGAAGGCCTCGTTCGAGCCACCGGCCATGAAGGTCAGCGTGCCGGCCGTGGCGCCGCCCGTGCCGCCGGAGACAGGTGCGTCGATCGACTGCAGGCCATGCTTCGCGGCAATCGCATGCGCCTTGCGCGCCGATTCGACATCGATGGTCGAGGAATCGATGAACAGCGCGCCTTTCTTTGCCTTGGGCGCGATGTCCTCATAGACCGACAGCACATGCTTGCCGGCAGGCAGCATGGTGATGACCACGTCGGCGTCCTTCACTGCCGTGGCGGCGTTCGCCATGACGGTAATGCCGTGCTCCTTGGCAGTCGTGAGGTTCTCCGGAACGAGATCGAAGCCGTAAACAGCGTGTCCCGCCTTTACGAGGTTGGCAGCCATCGGATTGCCCATATTGCCCAGGCCGATGAAGGCGATGGTGCTCATTGTCTCTCTCCCAAAAGTCTGTTCAGCGGCCGATCAACGAGCGCGCGATGATGACGCGCATGATCTCGTTGGTGCCTTCGAGGATCTGATGGACGCGCAGGTCGCGCACCAGCTTCTCGATGCCGTAGTCGTGCAGGTAGCCATAGCCGCCATGCAATTGCAGCGCCTGGTTGGCGATGTCGAAGCCGATGTCGGTAACGAAGCGCTTGGCCATCGCCGACCATTTGCCGGCGTCGGCCGCCTTGCGGTCGAGCTTCGAGGCGGCGGCGTAGAGGAAGATACGGGCCGCCTGCAGTTCCGTCTCCATGTCGGCCAGCCTGAACTGCAGCGCCTGGAACTGATTGATCTTGGAGCCGAAGGCTTTGCGCTCGGAAGTGTAAGCGAGTGCCTTGTCGAGCGCCGACTGCGCTCCGCCCAGCGAACAGGCGGCGATGTTGAGGCGGCCGCCGTCGAGCCCGGCCATGGCGATGCCGAAGCCGGCGCCTTCGGCGGCAAGCAGGTTCTCGGCCGGCACCTTGCAATCCTCGAAGATCACCTGGCGGGTCGACTGCATGTGCCAGCCCATCTTGTGCTCGTTGGCGCCGAAGGACAGGCCCGGCGCATCCTTGGGCACGACGAAGGTCGAAATGCCTTTCGGCCCGTCCGCGCCGCTGCGCGCCATCACGACATAGAGATCGCTGTCGCCGGCACCGGAAATGAACTGCTTGGCGCCGTTGAGCACGTAATCGCCGCCGCTTTTGACCGCGCGCGTTTTCAGCGCGGCAGCATCCGAGCCTGAGCCGGGCTCGGTCAGGCAATAGCTCGCCAGCCACTCCATCGAGGTCAGCTTCGGCAGGAAGCGCTGGCGTTGCTCGTCGCTCCCGAAGCGGTCGATCATCGAGGCCGCCATGTTGTGGATGGAAATGAAGGAGGAGAAGGCCGGATCGGCGTGGGCGAGCGCCTCGAAGATCAGCACGGCGTCCAGCCGCCCAAGCGCCGAGCCGCCGACATCGTCGCGCACATAGATGCCGCCGAGGCCGAGCGGCCCGGTCTCGCGGATCACATCGGCGGGGAAGTGCTTCGCCTTGTCCCAGTCGAGCGCATTGGGCGCGACGCGGTCCGCCGCGAAGGCCTGGGCCATCTCCTGGATGGCGCGCTGTTCCTCATTGAGTTCGAACTGGCCAGCGCCCGCATCGACTGCCGCGTCCATGGCGTGCTCCCTGTCGTTTCAGGCCTTCTGGCCTGTCGTTTTTGGCTTTGCGCGTCGTTCAATCTAGACCAATGATGCCGCCGCGCAACCCGGGCCGTTGAGAACCGGCTGTGCATGGAATGACTAACGGAGCTCTTGCGTGCCGACAATTTTCGATGAGTTGCTGGAGCGATTCCACGTCTGTCTCGCCGGCGTCGACGACGATCTGGTCGCGGACGAAGTCGCGCGTATCGACTGGGATATGCCTGTCCGGTCCCTCGAACCGCGCGCGCTTGGCTGCCTTGGTCATCTCGATCGCATCGCCGAGCTCGCGCCGGCCGGCGCCAAGCCGCTGGCGCGGTTCGTTGCCGACCGTCGGGACGAGCTGCGCTGGGGGCAGACCTATACCGCCGCGGATTTCGGGCAGGGTTTTGTCGACAATTACGGCTGGCTGGAAGTGTTCGGCACGCGCGGGCATTTCGTCAATGAAGAGGTTGCGGCCGGTCTGCTGATCCTTGGGCCGGACATGGTCTATCCCGACCATCACCACATCGCCGAGGAGATCTACATCCCGCTGACCGGCGGCACGAAATGGCGCATGGGCGAGAGCGGTTTCCATGTTCGCGACGCCGGCGAGGTCATCCACCACGCTTCCAACGTCAATCATGCCATGCGCACGGGTAAGGAGCCGCTGATGGCACTTTATCTTTGGCGGGGCGGGCCGCTGGCACAGAAATCGACCATTGGCTCGGGGGGCAGGGGCTGATGGCAAAAGCGATCATGCTGCAGGGCACCGGCTCGGATGTCGGCAAGACCGTGCTGGTGGCGGGGCTCTGCCGGGCCGCGAAAAAACGCGGGCTGAAAGTCAGGCCGTTCAAGCCGCAGAACATGTCGAACAATGCCGCCGTCGCCGGCATCCCGGGCGGCGACAAAGCCGGCGAAGGCGAGATCGGCCGCGGGCAATGGCTCCAGGCGCTGGCCTGCGGCGTGAGACCGACGGTGCATATGAACCCGGTGCTGCTCAAGCCGCAGAGCGATATCGGCTCGCAAGTTGTGGTGCA
The DNA here is from genome assembly GCF_020165615.1 of Mesorhizobium sp. BH1-1-5. NCBI lineage: Bacteria > Pseudomonadati > Pseudomonadota > Alphaproteobacteria > Hyphomicrobiales > Phyllobacteriaceae > Mesorhizobium > Mesorhizobium sp. BH1-1-5. The sequence continues at coordinate 255,504 of NZ_JAIUIM010000005.1, read as the reverse complement.
GGGCAAGGTGCATGGCGAGGCGCGGGCACGTGACTACCAGGCGATGAAAGCCGGGCTGATGGACGCGGTGCTGGATTCGTGGGCCAAGGTGGGCGAGGGCGCCGACCTGGTCATCGTCGAGGGCGCAGGCTCGCCGGCCGAGATCAATCTCAGGAGCCGCGACATTGCCAATATGGGTTTTGCGACGCGCGCCAATGTGCCGGTGATCCTGGTCGGCGACATCGACCGCGGCGGCGTCATCGCTTCCGTCGCCGGCACGCATCTCATCCTTCCGGAGGAAGACCGGCGCATGATTGCCGGCTATCTCATCAACAAGTTCCGCGGTGATGTCTCGCTGTTCGACGACGGGATAAGCGCAATCGAAAAGTTCACCGGCTGGCGCTGCTTCGGCGTCGTGCCATGGCTGAAGGCGGCGGGCCGGCTGCCTTCGGAGGATTCCGTCGTGCTCGAGCGCCTCGCTTCCGGCGAGAAACGGGCGTTGAAGGTCGCGGTGCCGATGCTGGCGCGCATCGCCAATTTCGACGACCTCGATCCGCTGAAGGCCGAACCGCAGGTCGAGGTGGTGTTCGTGCCGCCGGGCAAGAGGCTGCCGGAGGATGCCGGGCTTGTGGTCATTCCCGGTTCGAAGTCTACCATCAGCGACCTGCTGAAATTCAGCGAGAATGGCTGGGATCGCGATCTTGCCGCTCATCGCAAGCGCGGCGGTCATGTCGTCGGCATTTGCGGTGGCTATCAGATGCTCGGCCGCGTGGTGCGCGATCCCGACGGCATCGAAGGCAGCGTCACCGAGGCCGAAGGCCTCGGCCTGCTCGATATCGAAACGGTGATGGAACCGGAAAAGACCGTGCGCAATTCAAGCGCGCACTCGGTGCAGTTCGGCCTGCCGCTCGAAGGCTACGAGATCCATCTCGGCCGCACCACTGGCCCGGACACGGCGCGGCCGTCGGCGATTCTCAACGGGGTCGAGGACGGTGCGGTCTCGGCCGACGGCAAGGTGATCGGCACCTATCTGCACGGGCTGTTTTCCGCCGACGCCTTTCGCGCCGCCTACCTGGAGAGCCTCGGCGTCATGGGAGGCGGCATCGACTATCGCGCGGACGTCGAGAGGGCGCTGGACGAGGTCGCGGCGGAGTTGGAGCGCCACCTCGACTGCGACGCGATTTTTTCGCTGGCGCGGTAGACGGCCCTGTCGGGACCACAGGGTTTGTGATTGGCGAAAACACCCATCGGGTCGTCATCCACGGGCGGAGCAAGGAGCGTAGCGACGCAGCGCAGACCCGAGGATCCATTCCGTGACCTAAAAGCGTTGCAACGGTGCAAAATTCTGCTCCGCTGCACTCCTCGTGCAAGGTAACGGAATGGATCCTCGGGTCTGCACGTCCGCTTCGCTCCCGCTCCGCCCGTGGATGACGAAACTGTTGAGGCTTTCGCCAATCTCTAGCGTCGGCGCTGAGGCTCACGCCTTCTCCCCGGCCTTCGGCCAATAGGTGCCGAAGGACCAGACATTGCCTTCAGGGTCGAGGCAGATGAACTCGCGGCTGCCATAGTCGCGGTCGACCAGTTCCTGGATGATTTTGGCGCCGGCCTTCTTGGCGCGCGCATAGGTGGCATCGGCGTCATCGACGGCGATGTAGATCGATTTGCCGCCGCCACCGCCTGGATCACCGACCATCTTGCCGTAATCGTCGTCGCGCGCGCTGCCCAGCATGATCATCGAGGATCCGAAGGTCAGCTCAGCGTGGTGGACGATGTCGCCCTCGCCATAGCGGGCGCGCAGCTCGAAGCCGAAGGCCTCGCTGAGCCAGTCGATCATCTTGGCGGCGCCCCTGTAACGCAGGGCCGGATAGAGACGGGGTGCTTCGTTTGCTGTCGGCATGACATTCTCCCTATGTTGGTTGATGATTGCCAGTCTGTACGAAGGCGGTTTCCGCGTCTTGAAGAAATGTTACCTCGGCTGAGGCCTACATCGACGCCGCGAGGCCGGTCGGCGTCTTGCCGGCAAGCTGGCGGAACTCGCGCACCAAGTGCGCCTGGTCGGCATAGCCGCAATCGGCGGCGATGCCGGCCCAGTCATCATCCTGCCGCTTCGAGAGCGAGAGCGCGCGATTGAAGCGCACGATGCGCGACAATGTCTTCGGGCCGATGCCGATCGCATCGGTGAATTTGGCCGCCATGTGCCTGCGGCTCCAGCCGATCTCGCCGGCGAGCGCAGAAATGCGAGTGCGGCCGCCCGACGCGACGACCGTCCGGTAGGCCCAATCGACTTCCGGCGAAAGGGCGTTCGCTTCGGCGAGGCGGCTGGTAATGAAGCCTTCGGCAATGTCGAAGCGCGCATTCCAATCCGCCGCTTCGCCGAGCTGTTCGCGCAGCGCGATGCCATCGAAGCCCAGCGCGTCGTCCAGCCCGACCATACGGTCCCGCAACTCGCTCATCGGCAGGCCGAAGAATTGCCTGGCGCCAAGCGGCGTGAAATTGACCTGGACGCAGCAGGCGCCGCCGAAGGATTCGATCATGACCGGCCCGGCATAGAGGCCGGCGGCAAAGCTGGCGTAGCGGTCGTTGTCGCCCGGGCTGTGGCCGAGCCCGATGGCGAAGGCTTCGGCGAAGCTGATCACCAGCGGCACGGTGAGCGAAGCATATTCGACGATACGGAAATGACCGGGCCATATCTCGCGATAGCCGCAGATGTCCGTGACGATGCCTGCAAGCGAGGCAGAGGGCTTGCGCCGCACCATCTCGAAATGGAGGGCGGGAGAGCGATTATCCTGGCGATGGCGCTCTGGCTCTTCGGACATGACGCAAGCCTAGTGCATTTCACCGTTTCATGGAAACGGCGAAATGCCCTATCTCTTTGTTTTTACGCAATTCCGGACGGAAAACCGCTCACACTTTTCCTGGAATTGCTCCAGCAGACCGCGCCCTCAAATCAAAAGCGCCCGGCAGGGCCGGGCGCTCCGAGTTGCCTAAGATCTGCGAATTTCAAGCGCCGCGCATCAAACAGCCGGCGGCGAGCACGACATAGGCGATGAGTATGATCCAAACGGATGCAAGTGGAATGAATGCAAGAACGCCAAGAGCGGCGAGAAGGCCGATGATGGCGATGACCAACGAAATAATGAACACGATCTGGGTGGGCGCACTGAGATTCATGTCTGGTCCCTCCAACGTGATTCGCAACACCCCAATTGTAGCAGCAGGTGCCTCACACACCAATTAGCTGGCGCAAGGGATTGGCCGGTTCGGCCAGCAGCTTCGCGGCGAGCGCCAGGCAGACGACGACCAGCAGCGGCTTGATCAGCCTGGCGCCGATGCGGATCGCCAGGCTTGCGCCGACACGGGCGCCGATGAACTGCGCCACGCCCATCATCAGACCGATCTTCCAGTCGATGACGCCGACGGCGGCGAAGACGACGAAGCCGCCTATGTTGGAGGCGAAATTGAGCAGCTTGGTATGCGCCGTCGCCTTGAGCACGCCATAGCCGGCAAGGGTGACGAAGGCGAGCATGTAGAAGGAGCCGGCGCCGGGGCCGAAGACGCCGTCATAGAGGCCGACCACCGGTGGGATGATCAGCCCGAACAGGAAAGGCGACAGCCGCTCGGCGCGATCGACGTCGTCCATGTTCGGCTTCAGCGCGAAATAGAGCGCGATCGCGATCAGGAGCAGCGGCAGCAAAGCGCGCAGGAAATCGCCGGGAACGACGGTCGCCAAAAGCGCACCGACCGCGCCGCCGACAAGCGCCAGCAGGGCCGACGGCAATTGGCGGCGCAGGTCGACCTGGCCATTGGCGGCATAATGGATGGTGGCCGAGCCGGAACCGAACATGCCTTGCAATTTGTTCGTGCCGAGGGCTGCGACCGGCGAAAAACCGGCGAGCAGCAGCGCCGGGATAGTGATCAGCCCGCCGCCGCCGGCGATCGAGTCGACGAAGCCGGCGGCAAAGGCGGCGGCAACGAGTATGAGGACGGTCTGCAGCGTAAGGTCGATCATCGGGGGAGGGGCGCCTGGAAGGAAGCCGCAGCTTCCATCACGCTCGCCCCGTTTGCGCAAGAGCGATTCCACGCCAGATCGGTTCGCCGCTACACGCCGAACCGCTCTGTTCTTTGGCTTGGCGCAATTGCGGACGGAAAACCGCTTCACACTTTTCCTGGAATTGCTCTAACAATCAGGTGGAATCGCAAAGGGGAGCTTGGTGGCGATGGCGCTGCTCGACCAGATACGTTCGATCTTCGACGGTGACCCGGGTGTTCGCAAGGTGGCGGACGACCCGGTGCTGTCGGCGGAACTTCTGATGCTGTTTCGCATGATCCTGGCCGACGGCTCGGTCTCGGAGAGCGAGATGGTCGTCTTCCGGCGCATCTGCAAGGAAGCCTTCGGCATCCCCGAGGCCTCCATCGACAGCGTCATCGAATATCTCAACGATTATGGCTACGAGACCAATGGCTCGCAGGCGATCGCGCTGTTCCGCGACCTTGATGTCGAGCGTCGGAAACTGCTTGCGCGCCACATGGCCGAGATCGCCAAGGCCGATGCCAAGCTGGCGGAAAGCGAGGTGAAGCTCCTGCGCCGCACGCTCGACCTGCTCGATATCAGCCCCGTCGATTTGGTGAAGCCGGAAAACTGAAGCAATTCCAGGAAAAGTGTGAAGCGGTTTTCCGTCCGGAACTGCATCAAACAAATAGCCTGGCTCACCCCTGCTCCTGCATCTTGCGCGCGATGGCGCGGTGGAGGTCGGGCGCTGCCGCGACCAGCGCCTGGGCTGCTTCCGAGCGCGGATGGTCGAGCACGTCGGCGGCGCGGCCGCGTTCGACGATCCTGCCTTCATGCATGACCAGCACCTCGTCCGCCATGGCGCGGGCGACCGTCAGGTCATGCGTGATGAAGAGATAGGCGATGCCGAGCTTCTGGTTCAGCTCGGCGAAAAGGTCGAGGATCTGGGCGCGGATCGAGACGTCCAGCGCCGAGACCGGCTCGTCGGCGACCACCAGCTTCGGACGCGTGATGATGGCGCGGGCGATCGACAGGCGCTGGCGCTGGCCGCCAGAGAATTCATGCGGGTATTTGTCCATGTCGCGCGGCCCGAGCCCGACTTCATGCAGCGCATGCGCGACCATCTCGCGGCGCTCGGGCTTTGCGGGCTGCTTTTCCAGAAGATGCAGCGGCTCGGCCACCAGCTTCTCCACCTTCTGGCGCGGGTCGAAAGAGCCATAAGGATCCTGGAACACCACCTGCATGTCGCGCCGGGCCGGCCTTAGCGCCGCTTCCGGCCTGCCCGTGATGGCCTCGCCGCGAAAGCGGATCGTGCCGGCCGTCGGCTTGTCCAGCGCCAGGATCATGCGGGCAAGCGTGGACTTGCCGCAGCCCGAGCGGCCGACCAGCGCCACCGATTGCGCGGGCTCGATGGCGAGCGAGACATCGTCGACGGCGCGGATCGGCTGCGCCGGCCGGAACAGGGATGTGCGCCGGCCCGGATAGGCCCGGCCGACATTTTCGACTTCGAGCAAGGGCTTTGCCGATCCGGCAAGGTGCGGTTTCGGGCGAGCTGGCACATGCATCGATGCCAGCGCCAACTCGCGCGTGTAGGGATGCTGCTGCTCCGACAGCGTGCGGGCGGTGTCGCCGGCTTCCGTCACTTCGCCGCGGCGCAGGATGGTCAGGCGATCCGCCATCTCGGTCACAACTGCGAGGTCGTGCGAGATGAGCAACAGGCCCATGCGGTTCTCGCTGACCAGATCGCGCAACAAGTCGAGGATCTGCGCCTGCAGTACCACGTCGAGCGCCGTCGTCGGTTCGTCCGCGATCAACAATTTAGGTTTAAGTGCGCAGGCGATGGCAATGATGACGCGCTGGCGCTGGCCGCCCGACAATTCGTGCGGGTAGCGCGACAGCGGGAATTTTGCTTCGGGCAAACCGACGCGGTCGAGGATTTTTCGCGCGCGCTCCTCGGCCTCGGCCCGGCCCGCCTTGGTGTGCCAGCGTATGCCTTCGGCGACTTGCTCGCCGATGGTCTTCACCGGGTTCAGCGCCGTCATCGGCTCCTGGAAGACCATGCCGATATCGTCGCCGCGCAAGGCGCACATCTGGTCTTCGGTCGCGCCTAGGATGTCGATGCCGTCGAAGGCGACGCGGCCGTCGGCGCGCGCCAGATGCGGCAAAAGCCGCATGATCGTCAGCGCCGTCATCGACTTGCCGGAGCCGGATTCGCCGACCAGGCCGACCACTTCGCCTGGCGCGATCGTCAGCTCGACGCCTTTCAGGATCGGCGTGGCGCCGATCGCCAGCGACAGGTTCTCGATCTCCAGCAGGCTCATCGGCGCCGCCGCGATTTCGGATCGAGGATGTCGGCGATGCCGTCGCCGAGCAGGTTCAGCCCAAGCACGGTGATGACGATCGCCATGCCGGGGAAGATCGCCATCCAGGGCGCGGTCACCATGCGCGTCTGCGCGTCGAACAGCATGCGGCCCCAGCTCGGCATTGGCGGCTGCGCGCCGAGGCCGACATAGGAAAGCCCGGCTTCGGCGAGAATGCCGAGCGCAAACTGGATCGTGCCCTGGACCAAGAGCAGCGTGGCGATGTTGGGCAGGATGTGCTCGATGCTGATGCGCGTCATGCCCTTGCCGGCGGCGCGCGCGGCGAGGATGAACTCGCGCGGCCAGATGGCTAAAGCGCCGGCGCGCGTCACGCGGGCGAAAACCGGGATGTTGAAGATGCCGATGGCGATGATGGCGTTGACCGCGCCCGGGCCGAAGGTCGCGGTGATCATGATCGCCGAGAGCAGCGCCGGAAAGGCGAAGACGAGGTCGTTGACGCGCATCAGCGCCTCGTCGGCCAGGCCGCCGCGCGCGGCGGCGAAAGCGCCGAGCGGCACGCCGATGCCCATGCCGATGCCGACCGCGACCAGCGCGACGGCGATCGAGTTGCGGGCGCCGATCATGATCATCGACAGGATGTCACGGCCGAAATGGTCGGTGCCGAACCAGTGCGCCCAAGAGGGCGCCTGCGTCTTGTCGGCGATCACCAGCTTTGTGACGTCGTAGGGCGTCCAGATGAAGGACAGCAACGCGACGGCCACGATCAGCAGCGTGATGACGAGCCCAATCAGGAAGGAGCGGTTGCCGAAGGCTTTGGTCAGCACGCCGGCGATGGTTTCCTCGGGCAGGTCGACGCGCATGGTCATTGCCGGCCTCTGAGGCGCGGGTCGACGATGGCGTAGGAGAAATCGACGACGAGGTTGATCAGGATCACGGCGGCGACCAAAAGCATGACGATGCTCTCGACCACGATCAGGTCGCGCTGGGTGATGGCCTGGAAGATCAGTCGGCCCAACCCAGGTAGGTAGAAAACATTCTCGATGATGATGGTGCCGGCAAGCAGGAAGGCGAATTGCAGGCCCAGGATTGTGAGCACGGGGATCATGGCGTTGCGCAGCGCATGGCGCCACAGTACGGCGCGGTAGGGCAGGCCCTTGGCGCGCGCGGTACGGATATAGTCCTCGTTGAGCACCTCGATCAGCGCCGAGCGGGCGACGCGGCCCAGGATCGCCGCCTGCGGCAGCGCCAATGCAATGGCCGGCAAGATCAGGGATTTTAGTGCAATCCAGATGCCCGCGCCCCAGCCGGGAAAACCGCCGGCGGGAACCAGATGCAGCCAGACGGCAAACAGATAGATCAGCATCAGCGCGAACCAGAAATTCGGCACGGCGACGCCGAGCTGCGCGGCACCCATGGTGAGCGTGTCGCCCGCGCGGCCCTGGCGGCTGGCGGAGAAGACGCCGACCGGAATGGCGATGATGGTCGAGAGCGCCAGCGCGATCAGCGCCAGCGGCAGGGAGACGACGACGCGTTCCCGCACGAGGTCGATGACGGGCACCGAATAGGTGTAGGAACGGCCGAAATCGAGGCTGAGCAAGCCGCCTGCCCAACGCAGATAGCGCAACACCAGCGGCGCATTCAGCCCCATCTGGTCGCGCAGCACTTCGACCTGCTCGGCGCTGGCATTCATGCCCAGCATCAAGCGCGCCGGGTCTCCAGGCAGGATCTCCATGACCGCGAACACCACCATCGAGGCCAACACCAGGGTGAGGGCCGCGATGATGAGGCGTTTGAGGAGGTAGGCGGTCATGGAAAGCGATCAGGCGATCGCGCCGGCCTCAGTCGGTCCATTTCACCTTGGTCAGGTCATCCGCCTCGATCGGCCAGTTCGTCCACATGCCCTGCAGCTTGGCGTCCCAGACGCCAATCTTCGGCAGCTCGAACAGGTAGACGGCGGGCACGTCGTGCGCGAGAATCTTCTGCGCCTCGCCCAGCAGTTCCAGCCTCTTGTCCTTGTCGACCGTGGTGCCGAGCTCCTTGATCACATCGTTGAACTTCGGATTGTCGTACTGGAAATAGTAGCCGGGCCGCGAATAGATATCGATGTCGTTTGGCTCGACATGGGAAACGATCGTCAGGTCGTAGTCCTTGTTGGTGAAGACCTGGCTGAGCCACTCCGCCCATTCGACCGGAATGATCTGCAGATTGACCCCGATCTCCCTCAGTTGGGACTGAATCACCTGGCCGCCGTCGCGCGCGTAGGGCACGGGCGGCAGCTTGATCGTGGCCGAAAAGCCGTTTTCCAGCCCCGCTTCCTTCAGATACTCCTTGGCCTTGGCGATGTCGTGCGGGTAGACGCCGGTGAGATCGACATAGCCCGCATCGCCTGGCGAAAAATGAGAGCCGATCGGCTTTCCAAGACCGTTCGAGGCCGCGTCGATGATGGCGCTGCGATCGATCGCAGAGGCGAGCGCCTGCCGCACCGCAAGCTTGTCGAAGGGTGGCTTCTTGTTGTTGATCGACAGGATCGTCTCGCCCTCGGTCGAGCCGATCACGACGCTGAAGCGCGGATCGGACTGGAGCTGCCCGAGCGCGTCTTGCGCGGGCATGTTGGCGAAAGCCTGGATGTCGCCCGAGAGCAATGCGGGGACAGCCGCGGCGGCGTCGGGCACGATACGGAATGTCGCCTTGTCGAGCGCGGCGGGTGTGCCCCAGTAATCCGGGTTCTTGACGAGCGTGATCTCGGAACCCTTGGCCCAGTGATCGAGCTTGAATGGACCGGTGCCGATCGGCTTGTCCTTATTGCCGTCAGCCGACCCCTTCGCCACGATCACCGCCGCAACCTGGCCCATGTCGTAGAGGAAACTGCCCTGCGGCCCGTCGAGAGCGACCTTGACGGTCGCCGGATCGGCCGCCGTGACATCGGTGATGTGCGCAAAGAGCTGCTTTTGCGGATTGAGCGAATCCTTGGCACGCGCTCGGTCGAGCGAGAATTTCACGTCGTCGGCGCTGAAGGCCGAGCCATCGTGAAACTTCACGCCGGAATGCAGCTTGAACGTGTAGACCTTGCCGTCGTCGGAGACGGTCCAGCTCTCGGCGAGACCGGGTTGAACCTGGCCGTTGTCGTCGATGCGCGTCAGCCCTTCAAAGACATTGGCATAGGTGACTTCGCCGATGGCCGCGGCCGCCCCGGCGGTCGGATCGAGATGCGGCGGCTCGAGCACGATGCCGAGCGTGAGGTCGGTGCGCGCGGCAAAGGCCGACGTGGCGGCGGCAAGCGACAGCACAGCCGCGGCCAGGATGGTCTTCCACAGTTTCATCGCTGAACTCCCATTGCTCAAACGTGCTCAAGCTGGCGGATAGAAGCGTGATTTCGCGCGCGAGTAAATTGCGTTTCGTGCTGCCCGGCGGCGCCAGGCGGAATGTTTTTACCTGTCATCCGGTCGTGCCACGCAAGAGCACATTGAGGCCGATCGCCATCACCTTGGCCGATTCCACCATGTCGGCGATGCCCACCCATTCGTCCGGCCTGTGCGCGAGATCGAGAATGCCCGGACCATAGGCGATGCAGTCATAGAGATGGCCGAGGCGCGCGACATGCTTCTGGTCGTAGGTGCCGGGCGAGATCACGTAGTCGGGCTCGCGGTCGAACACCTCCATGATGCCTTTTGCGACGGCTTTCACCACCGGCGCGTCGCGCTCGGTCATGAGCGGCAGCACCTCCATCAGGTCACGGATCTCGTAATCGAATTTCCTGCGCTCGCGTTTCAGCCGCTCGAGGATGTCGGTGACCTCGCCTTTGACGGTGGCGATGTCCTCTTCGAGCAGAAACCGCCGGTCGATGGTGAGCCGGCAGGAATCCGGCACGTTGGGCGAGGGGAGCCCCGGCCGGAAATCCTCGGTCTGGCCGCCATGGATGGAATTGATGTTCATGGTCGAGCGCTTGGCGCCTTCCGGCACCACCGGCATGCGCGTCATCTTGCGGTCGAGCGCCGGGAACAGCTCGTCCTCGAAGGCCTGCAGGACGGCGCCCATATGGCGCACTGCATTGTCGCCGAGGAACGGCATCGAGCCATGCGCGATCTCGCCCTTGGTCTCGATCTCGGCCCACCAGACGCCGCGATGGCCAAGGCAGATGCGATCCTTGTTCAGCGGCTCGGGAATGATGACGTGGTCGACCTTCGGCTTCGAGAAATAGCCAAGCCTGGCCAGATGGGCGACGCCGCCGAAACCGCCGGATTCCTCGTCCGCCGTGCCCGATATCTCGATGGCGCCGGGAAAGTCCGGATAGACTGCCATGAAGGCTTCGACGGCGATGACGGAAGCGGCCAGACCGCCTTTCATGTCGCAGGCGCCGCGGCCATAGACCCTGCCGTCCTTCACGACGCCGGCAAAGGGGTCGACGGTCCAGCCGTCGCCGGCCTCGACCACGTCGATATGCGAGTTGAAATGCACGCAGGGGCCGGGCGAGCGGCCGTCGAAGCGGGCCACGACATTGACGCGTGGGTAGCGGTCGCTGTCGCCGGGCGCGCCTTCGGCACGGATGAATTCGGTTTCGAAGCCCAGTTTCCTGAGGCGAGCGCCAAGGAACTCGGCGCATGGCCGGTAGGCTTCGCCTGGCGGATTGACGGTCGGGAAACGGATCAGGTCCGCGGTCAGAGCAACGAGATCGTCGACCCGGTCCTCGACCGCCTTGAAAAGTCGTTCATTCATCCGATCGATTGAAGAAGGAACGCAGCACTTTTGCAAGCAACCAGTCGCGCATTGCCACACGACGATCCGGGCATGGCCCAACGCCCGCGCCTAAACTTCAGAGGGTGCGTGTCGCGGCGGCAACTATACCGGGAAAATCGTTCAAATTCGCCGCATTGGATTGGCGGATTCGTCAACGAGTGTGTGGTACTTAACGCATCTGCCGGCAAAAAGATGGAAAAACCGCGCGAATGGCAGGGGTCAATCAAAGGGGTTTGATCGCATGAAAAAGTTCGTTCTCATGGCAACCGTGCTGGCAACCGCGTTGTTCGGCATGTCCATCGCGAGCCGGGCAGCCAACCTGGTCGCCAATATCGACGTCTCGTCGCAGACCATGACCGTCAGCAAATACGGCCAGGTGGTTTATCGCTGGAGCGTGTCGACCGCGCGCAAGGGCTACTTCACGCCGCGCGGCAGCTACCGGCCGCAATGGACCGCCCGGATGTGGTATTCGCGCAAGTACGACAACTCGCCGATGCCTTATTCGGTGTTCTTCCACGGCGGCTACGCCATCCACGGCACCGGGTCGGTGAGAAATCTCGGGCGCCCGGCCTCGCATGGCTGCGTTCGCCTGCATCCGGCCAACGCCGCGACCTTCTATGCGATGGTCAAGGAAGCCGGTTTCGGCAACACGCGGATCGTCGTCACCAACTGATCCGGGGCGGCAAAGCCGGCCGGTTATTGGCCGGCCGTCGCCTTCGCCTGTCCGCGCTTGCGGCGGCGGCCGCTGATTTCCCAGCGCTTGTGGAACCACATCCACTGGCCAGGGTCCTCGCGCACCCAGCGCTCGACCACGTCGGTGAGCAGCTGGGTGGTGGCGCTGACGTCGACGCTGCCGCCCTCGGTACGCGGCAAGGTCAGCTTGTCCTCGATTTCCAGACGGAAGCGGTTGTCCGGTAGCCTGACGCAGCGGGCAGGGTAGACGTCGCAGTCGTAGTGGCGGGCCAGCATGCCGAGCATCGGATTGCTTTGGCATGGGCGGCCGAAGAACGTCGTGTCGACGCCGCCCGAGAATTTCTGATCGACCAGAACACCGATATTGCCGCCCTTTTCCAGGATGGCGGCAAGGGCGAAGGACGCGCCGGTAGAGGAGGGCAGCAAGGCCCCCATCGAGGAGCGGCGCGTCGAGTGGATGTAGTCGGCGAGATAGGGGTTGTTCGGCGGGCGGAACAGCGCCGTGATGTTCATGCCGAACGTGGCGGCGGCGACCGGCAGCAGCTCGAAATTGCCGAGATGGCCGGTGAACAGGATGTGCGGTTTCTTCTCTGCGGCGATCTCGACGAAATGCTCGATGCCGCGCACCTCGACCCGGCCGGGCTTCGAAGCGTTCGGATCGAAGTCGAACAGCGCATCGAGGAAGATGTATTCGGCCGCGAGGCGCGCCATGTTGCCCCACATGTCGCGCGCGATGGCTTCGATCTCGGCGTCGCTCTTTTGCGGGTAGGCAAGGCGCAGATTGTCGACCGCAACGCGATGGCGCCCGACCAGCGGGCCGATGCGGCGGGCGACACGGTCGGCGAAGTTGAGCGCGCTGTCCGGCGGCAGAAGGCGCAGCAGCGAGAGCAACACGATGGCGAGCTTGGCGACCAGCCAGTGCTCCAGCTGGCGCAGCCGCCGGCCGTAGCGGAACATGAAGTCCCGGCGGGCTTTCCTGAACACCTTGCCGACCATCCTGTTTTAGGAAACGCGAAGGATGATCTTGCCGAAGACGTCGCGGCCTTCCATGCGCTTCAGCGCGGCGTCGATGTCGTCGAAGCCGACCTCGGTATCGATCACCGGGGCAACGAGGCCGGCGGCCATCTTCTGCATGGCGTTGGCCATGTTCTCAATGCGGCAGCCGAAGGAGCCGAGCAGCTTCAGCTGCTGCTGGAAGAGCTGCATCAGATTTACCTGCGTCGACACGCCCGAGGTCGAGCCGCAGGTGACGAGGCGGCCGCCGCGCTTCAGGCACAGCATCGAGCCAGCGAAGGTGTCGGCGCCGACATGCTCGAACACGACGTCGACGCCTTTCTTCTTCGTCAGCTTGCGCACGACGCCTTCGAAGCGGTCCTCGCGGTAGTTGATGACGTGGTCGGCGCCAAGCGCCTTGGCCTTGTCGATCTTGTCGTTCGAGCCGACCGTGGTGATCACCGTGCAGCCCATCTTCTTGGCGAGCTGGATGGCTGCGGAGCCGATGCCGGAGCCGCCGGCATGGACCAGGATGGTTTCGCCGGGTTCCAGCCTGGCATTGTCGAACAGCATGTGCTCGACCGTACCGAAAGTGACGGGCGCGACCGCCGCGCCGATCTCCGTGACGCCGGGAGGGGCGGGCACCAGGAGGCGCGCCGGCAGGTTGATCTTTTCCTGGGCGAAGCCGTCGAGGTGGAAGCCATGAACGCCGGACACATGCTCGCAGAGATTGTCGCGGCCTTCGCGGCAGGCGCGGCAGAGCCCGCAGGTGCGCGCGCCGTAGATCGATACCAATTGTCCCGGCAGCAGGTTGGAGACGCCCGGCCCGACCGCCTCGACCTCGCCGGCGGCCTCGGCGCCGACGACCAGCGGCAGCTTGCGCTTGGCAAACGCCATGCCGCGCCAGCCCCAGACGTCGATATGGTTGAGCGCCACCGCCTTGATGCGGAGGGTCACTTCGCCCAGCGAAGGCGGCGGGGGAGGCGGCAGGTCCACCGTTTCAAGGCGGCGGTCCTCGATAAGTTGCAATGCGCGCATAGGGCCTGTCGGGTTCTATAGGAGCGGAAAAAGTCCGCTTAGACCGGTTCCCGCGCCATGACAAGGCAAGTGTTCTGGCCGCCGAAGCCGAAGGAATTCGACAAAACCGTGCCAACCTCGGCGTTGCGCTTCTTGTTTGGCACGACGTCGAGGACAATGGCCGGATCGGGATTGTCGTAATTGATCGTCGGCGGGATGACGCTTTCGCGCATGGTCATCAGCGAGAAGGCGGCTTCCACCGCGCCGGCGGCCGACAGCGTGTGGCCGATCATTGACTTGTTCGACGAGATCGGCATCGAGCCGATGCGCTCGCCGAAGACGGTGGACAGCGACAGATGCTCCATCTTGTCGTTTTCGGGCGTCGAGGTGCCGTGCGCGTTGACGTAGTCGATCTCGTCTTCGCCGAGGCCCGCATCGGCAAGGGCGGCACGCACGGCCGCGATCGCGGGTGAAGCGTCGGGCTTGGAACGGGTGCGGTGGAAGTCGTCGGCCTTTTCGCCGCAGCCGCGCATGATGCCGAGGATCGTCGCGCCGCGCGCAAGCGCTGCTTCCAGAGATTCCAGCACCAGCGCGCCCGAACCTTCCGCCAGCACGAAGCCGTCGCGGTCCTTGGAGAAGGGCTTCGAGGCCTTCTCGGGGATATCGTTGTGGGTGGAAAGCGCCGACAGCAGCGAGAAGCGGATCAGCGCCTCGGCTGTGGCGGATCCGTCGGCGCCGATCGACAGCGCCTTGTCGCACTCGCCGCGCCGGATCGCCTCGACGCCGAGCTGGATAGCGGTGGCGCCGGATGCGCAAGCCGTGGACAGGGTGATCGGCAGGCCCCGCGTGCCGAAGCGGTCGGCCAGCCTGTCGGCAATCGAGCCGAACTGCGTGGTCTCGAAGATGTCGAGTTCCTTCAGCCCGCGCGCGACCCTCAGCAGCCTTTCGGCGCCGATATCCTGCTTGTCGGAATTGTAGAGCGAGAAACGGTCGGCCCAGTCGAGCTCGACGGGTGGCGAAGCGAGGAACAGCGGTCCGCTGAAATCGCCGGAATCGAGGCCTGCTTCCGACACTGCCTCCTGCGCCGCCGTCTCGGCCATCTCGTAGGTGAGGGGGCTGGCTCCCTTGGAGCTCGACGGCAGGAAATCGACCATGCCGGAGATGCGGGTGTTCAACTGATCGACCGGGAAGCGGGTGATCGGATGGATGCCGGACTTGCCCGAGGTCAGCGCCGCCCAGTTATCGGCCTTGCCGACGCCGAGCGAGGTCACCACGCCGATGCCGGTAACGGCGACGATCGGCCTGCCCATGTGATCGCGAAGATTGGCCATGCTTTGTCTGCCTCGTTATCGAGCAATTCCAGGAAAATCGTATAGCGGTTTCCACCCGGAATTGCGTAAAAACCGATCTAAGCGGCTTTAACCAGCCCCAGGCCCTCGAATTGGTGATAGCCGATCGCGGTTGCAAGGACGGAATTGGGGGCGCCTTCGAACGGGCGCTCCACTGTGGCATCGAAGACAGGATAACCGGCCTTGCGGTCGACAGCCATCGCCGCGAGCGCAACCGCAAAGGGGAATTGAGCCTCTTTCATATGGCCGGTCAGCGTCGAGAAGGCACGCACGGCCAAGGCCGGGTTGGCGTCGAATACTGCCTTTTCGGCAGCTGTTGCGGCATGCGCGCCGGAGGCGGCGGAAATCGTCAGCAGGTCGCCATCGGGAAGGGCGGCTTGCTTCAGCAGCGTGGCGATTTCGGCATTCAGTTCACCACGCCAGCGTCTGGCGCGGCCGGAGACGACGGGGCCAAGCTCGGCGTAGATCTTGCGGCCCCGGCTTTTCGCGTGCTCGCGCTGTTCCAGCACCAGGAAGGCGCCGCCGGAGCCCGTCACCACGCCGCCGCCTTCGGCGCCCTGGCGCTGCCAGACCGGCTTCCATGGGCCGCGATGCAGGTAACCGGCGAGCTCGTAGCCGAGCAGCATGTCGGAATGCTCGGTCTGGAAGGCGCCGCCGACCAGAACATGGGTCGACTGTCCCGAGCGGATGCGCGCGGCCGCCGTCTCGACAGCCGAGACGCCGGCGCCTTCCTCGCCCATGAAGGTGCGCGAGGAACCGGTGACCTTGTGGACGATCGAGATGTTGCCGGCGAGCAGGTTGGAGAGTTGGGCGAGGAACAAAGTCGGCCGCAGTTCCGTGGTCAGCTTCTCGTTGAGCAGCACGTCGCGATCGTTGCGGCTCTCGGAAGCGGCAAGGATCGCGGCATCGACGGCCTCGTCGCGCTCGCCGCCACCGGCCGCCACCACCATGTCCATGGTGGTGCAAAGCTCGTCATTGCCCTTGATGCCGGCGTCGTCCAGCGCAAGGCCGGCGGCATAGGTGCCGAGACGCTGCCAGGTTTCCATCTGGCGCTGGTCGCCGCGCTTGGCGATCTGCAGGTTCCAGTCGATCTCGGGCAGGGGATGGATCGTATAGGGCGCGAAACGCGCCGCATCGAGCACCGGCTGCAAGCCAGGCTGCGTCAGCTTCTGCCAATGCGCGTCGGGGCCTTCTCCCAATGAGGAGACAAGGCCGATGCCGGTGATGACGACGTCGTGAGAACTCATGGGTGGCTGTTGTGGGTCAGGCGACTTTTTGATCTTGCGCATGATCCTTTCCGAAAATCGATGCCGATTTCGAGGTCATGCGCCGAGCGCGTCAAGTTCGCGCGCTCTGTGGACATCAGGCGTTCTTGGCCGCGACCAGGGCATCGATCTTGGCGCACAGGTTCTTCATGACGAAGTAATCGTCGGTCGAAGCCTTGCCGTCATTGACCTCCTGCGTCCACTTCTCGAGCGGCACCTTGATGCCGAATTCCTTGTCGATGGCAAAGACGATGTCGAGGAAATCGAGGCTGTCGATGCCGAGATCGTCGATCGTGTGGCTCTCTGGCGTGATGGTGTCGATGTCGATCTCGCTGGTGTCGGCAATGATCTTGGCGACTTTCTCGAAAGTGGTGGACAAGGGCTCTTCCTTCGGGTTGCGGGCGGAATCTGTCCGCATCTTGTTTTGGCGCTGTCTAATCGGTTTTTCCCGGCAGGAAAAGGCCTGATGCGCCGGGGGCAGATGGGTAAGGGGTCGGGGAAACGCAAAAGGGCCACCGGTCGAACCGGCGGCCCTTCCCACTTTACGTTGCGTCAGCTTCTATTTCGATGCGTGCCGTTGTCCCAAAACCGGAACCACTTTTGGGGCGACATGCATCAGTCGCGGAGCTTGACCAGGTCGTTGAGCAGCCCGCCCGTACCGTTATGGACGGTGAGGCGCTCGACCTTGCCGGCGATGGCTTCGAGAGCCTCGAGCTCCTTCAGCCGCAGCATCACCGGGTTCTCGGCCATCACCTTGGCGGTGTTGAGCAGCGAACGCGTGGCGTTCGTCTCCTCGCGGCGCCTGATGACGTTGGCCTCGGCCTGCTTCTCGGCCGCGACCACCTGGTTGAGGATCTCGCGCATATCGCCCGGCAGGATCACATCCTTGAGAGCGATATCGCTGACCTCGACGCCGATCGCGGCCATGTCTTCGCGCACCTTGGCCGCCGCGTCCTCGTCGACCGTGACCTTCTTGTCGAGGATCTGGTCGAGCGTGAGCGTGCCAAGCGTCTTGCGGAAGGCATACTGCAGGGCGCGGTAGAGCGCTTCCGAGAAGTCCTTCACCGTGCTCACCGCCTTGACCGGATCGACGACCCGGTATTCGGCGGCGATGTTGACGCGGATCGTCACGCGATCCCTGGTCAGCATTTCCTGCCCGGCGACATCGAGCGACTGGCGCTTGACGTCGACCACCTTCACCTGGACCATGCGGCCGACATTCCAGAAGGCGTGCACGCCCGCGGCAAGTGTGCGGGTGTAGACGCCATCCACGAACAGCAACCCGACCTGGCCGTCCACGACCGGATGCAGGAACACATGTTCCGTCTTCCGGGCCTGGCCGATCCGGCGCATCAAGCCCGGATCGACGGCGAGATCGGCCGCCGTGTCGACAGACGTCACCTTCCACGGACCGGCGTCGGTCCACAGCACGAGCTTGCGGTCCGGCGACAGCACAGAATGCAGCGCGCCGTCGCGCTCGATGACCGCGACATCCGTGCGCCCGGTGCGGACGACGGTGAAGTGACGCGCGGCCACGTCCGGGAGCTTGTCGAACAACGCCTTCTCGTAAGCCGAAACGAATTCCGGGTTCTTCAGGTCGTGCCTGGAGGTTTCCAGGTTTCCGCGCCGGTTGGCGAGCCAATGTTCGCCCGGCATCAGGATCGCCTGGATCTCACCCTTGTAGAGGGCGACGGCACGTTCATTTTCCTTCACGAGGACGCGCTGGCGTCCAAGAAGCTTTTCGAGAATGGTCTTCATTGTCTTACTCCTGTCGGGCATGGCCCCATGCGAGGCGTCACGTCATGCGTCGATCGTCCTTTCATTTCACGTTTCACGTCGTCTTCCGGGCACGAATGATCCGGGGACCGGTGGCACCGCCAAGCAGCGGGCCTTCGGGAGCGGATCGCGGGGCGGCAGAGCAGGCGCCGAAGGCCGAAGCCTTCCTTGCCGGCACTGCCGCGCCTTGATCGTCACCGCGGGCCTGGCCGCGAGCCGATGGCGCAAAACTTCGCCGCCCGGCGCGGCCGAAGCCTTGCCGTCCGTGAAGTCCTGGCATTCCGGTCCCCGGACCGTTTTTCGAATAACACCGTGCAGGGTGCTGGCTTTCGAGGCCAATGGAGAAGGATTCGAACCTTCGACCGTCAGTTTATGAGTCTGATGCTCTACCCAACCTGAGCTATCCGTGGTGCTGATGAAGGGACTCGAACCCCCGACCTCCGGACCCAAATCCGGCGCTCTCCCTCTGAGCTACATCCGCGATCCCAATCCACGAAACGGCGCCGTATACAGGGCGGCAAAGCCGCCTGCACGGGCGGAGACGGAAGCTCCAACCGTTGTGCTCGCTTCGGTTTTCGTGACCGGGAGCGCGCCTATAGACCCTGCGACGGGTTGTCGCAAGCGGCATTGTCGCGGCGGATTTGCGGCTTCTTCCGGGAGTTGTATTTCGGCAACACTGGTCGGCACCTTAAAAGGTGACCCGTCCCAGCACCTTGAGGCCGTCGCCATCCGGCGCCACCACCACGGCTTCGCCCTCGCGCGGTGCAACGCCTGTGAGCGCCTGGATGTTTTCCAGATGCGTGACCAGCACCAGGTTGTCGGAACCGGAATAGCCGCTTATTTCCTTCATGATCGCGGCCACCTGGGCGGCCTTTTCGGCCGGGTCGGTTTTGAGCAGGTCGAGCGGCGCGAAGGGCTGCGGCTCGGCTTCGAAAGCGATACGGGCGGTATCGAGGCAGCGGCAGTAGCGGCTGGAGAGCACATGATCGATCGGGGCCGCGCGGGCCGCGAACAGCGCGCCGATGCGGCTCGCCTGCTGCTTGCCGCGCTCCGACAGATTGAGCTGCGTGGCGCAATTGCCGATGTCGAAATTGGCCGGGTCGGTCGCCCCGGTGACGAAGGCATGGCGAAGCAGCACGACATGGCCGCCGTCGCGCAGCAGCGCCCAGCCGGCATCGGTCGCGTGGGCAAGGCTCGGAGCAGACAGGAGAAAAAGCGCCAGAACAAGTCGCAGCATTGGAAGTCCTTTGGCGGCCCAGGCGAGGCCAGGGCCGTGATTGGCATATAGGGACCGCAAAGCCGGCCGGAAAACAAGCAGAGGCCCGGAGATAGGCGCGCCGCGCCGATTGCACCGCGCTCAGGGCTCGCCTATCACGGGAAAAATGTCTCCGCCCAGAAAATGACTCCGCTCACCGAAACCGTCCTCTTCGTCTTCAGCCTCGTGGCGCTCGGCTATCTGGCCGGGCTCACCGGCTATCTGAAGCCGGCGAGCGGGGAGGGCATTTCCGAATTCGCCGTCAACGTGGCGATGCCGCTGCTGCTCTTCCAGACCATGGTCAAATCGGATTTCCACGGCGTCACGCCCTGGTCGCTGTGGGGCGCCTATTTTGCCGCCGTCGCCATCACCTGGGCCGCTGGCCATCTGGTGATGACGCGGCTGTTCGGGCGAGATGCGCGCGCGGGTATCGTCGGCGGCGTGTCCTCGGCCTATTCCAATGTCGTGCTGCTCGGCGCGCCCTTCATCCTCGGCATATTCGGCGCCAGCGGCTTCGAGGTGCTGTCGCTGCTGGTCTCGGTCCACCTGCCGATCATGATGATGGCTTCGATCGTGCTGTTCGAGATGTTCGGGCGTGGCAGCGGCGAGACTGTGCATCCGCTGCGTGTCATCAAAAGCTTCCTCAGGCGGCTGTTCATCAATCCGCTGATCATCGGCATCCTGGCGGGGCTCGGCTGGCGCCTCACCGGCGCGGCGCTGCCGGATCTCATCGAGCGGCTGGTCGACACGCTGGCGGATACGGCAGGCCCGGTGGCGCTGTTCGCCATGGGGCTCAGCCTGCGCCGCTTCGGCATCTCCGGCAACATCCGGCCGGCGCTGGCGCTGTCGGGCCTGAAACTGTTCCTGATGCCGGCGCTGGTGCTGGCCTTCGTATGGCTGCTCGGCCTGCCGCCGCTGACGGCCAAGGTCGCGGTGGTCGTTGCAGCGCTGCCTTCGGGCATCAACTCCTATCTGATCGCCGTCCAGTTCAACACCGGCCAGGCGCTGGCCTCGAACCAGATGACCCTTGCCACCGCGAGCGCGGTGGTGACCACGTCGTTCTGGCTGACGGTGGTGGTGCATATTTTCGGATAGGCTTCAGCGGCTCGCCTTTGCTGGCCCAACCCCTATATGCCATCTTATGATTGCCTGCCCGCCTTTCCCTAGGTAAGAGCAATGCGCCAGTGTGCGGCTTAAGCACGCTTCAACGGATAATCCAGAAAAACGGCCCGATCAGCGCGCCGAACGGAGGCCAGACCATGCTTCAGAAAACCAGCCATTTCATGCGCCAGGCCAATCTCATCAATGGTGAATGGGTGCAGGCCGACAGCGGCCATACCATCGACGTCAACAATCCGGCGACGGGCCTCAAGATCGGCACCGTGCCGAAGGCCGGCAAGGCCGAGACCCGCCGGGCCATCGAAGCCGCCGAGGAAGCTTTCAAGAGCTGGCGCAAGACCACCGCGCTCGAGCGTTCGAAGCTGTTGCGCAAGCTGCATGACGCGATGATGGACAATCAGGACGTGCTGGCCGAACTGCTCACCATCGAGCAGGGCAAGTCGCTCACCGAATCCAAGGGCGAGATCGGCTCGGCCGCGGCCTATATCCTGTGGTTCGCCGAGGAAGGCCGCCGCGTCTATGGCGACATCGTGCCCTCGCCGTGGGGCGACCGCCGCATCCTGGTGACCAAGGAGCCGGTCGGCGTCATCGCCGCCATCACGCCGTGGAACTTCCCGTCCTCCATGCTTGCCCGCAAGATCGGTCCGGCCCTGGCGGCGGGCTGCACGGCGGTGGTCAAGCCTGCCTCGCAGACGCCTTATTCGGGCCTCGCCTGGGGCGCGCTCGTCGAGGAAGTCGGCTTCCCGAAGGGCGTCGTCAATGTCGTCACCGGCTCGGCCGGTGAGATCGGCGACGAGATCTGCGCCAATCCGTTGGTCAAGAAGATCACCTTCACCGGCTCGACCGAGGTCGGCAAGATCCTGATCCAGAAATCGGCCTCGACTGTCAAGAAAGTGTCGATGGAGCTTGGCGGCAACGCGCCGTTCCTGGTCTTCGACGACGCCGATGTGGACCGTGCGGTGGCGGGCGCCATCACCGCGAAATACCGCAATTCCGGCCAGACCTGCGTCTGCACCAACCGCTTCCTCGTGCAGGCCGGCATCTATGACAAGTTCGTCGAGAAGCTCGCCGCCGCCAGCAACAACCTCAAGGTCGGCTCGGGCCTCGAGGAAGGCGTGCAGCAGGGGCCGCTGATCGACGAAAAGGCGGTCGAGAAGGTCGAAGAATTCATCGCCGACGCAACGTCCAAGGGCGGCAAGGTCGTCGCCGGCGGCAAGCGCCATGCGCTGGGCGGCTCGTTCTTCCAGCCGACGGTGATCTCCGGCGCCACGCCGAACATGCGCTTCATGAAGGAAGAGATCTTTGGGCCGATCGCGCCCGTGTTCAAGTTCGAGACCGAGGAAGAGGCGGTCGCCTTGGCCAATGACACCGAGTTCGGCCTCGCCGCCTATTTCTACACCAGCGATCTCGGTCGTGCTTTCCGCGTCATGGAAGGCCTGAAATACGGCATGGTCGGCGTCAATGAGGGCCTGATCACCACGCCCGAGGCGCCGTTCGGCGGGGTCAAGGAATCCGGTCTGGGCCGCGAGGGCGGACATCAGGGCATCGAGGACTATCTCGACACCAAATATGCCTGCTTCGGCGGCCTGGGACTCTAACGCCAATTCATGGGCAAGGGCGGGCTTTGCCATGCCCTTGCCGGATGATACGAGGGCGGCCTAAATCCACCGATCGGAAATGACATTTCGGGCATGGCGATGAAAGACGGCGAGGTCTTCGGCACGACACAGGCGGGCGAGGCCGTGCGCCGGTTCACGATCCGGGGAGGCGGCCTCACCGCCAACATCATCGGGCTGGGCGCCATCGTCCAGGACCTGCGCCTTGCCGGCCACGATGCGCCGCTGGTGCTGGGCTACGACCGCTTCGAACCTTACGAGACCGACCGCGCCTTCTTCGGCGCCGTGGTCGGCCGCTTCGCCAACCGCATCGGCGGCGGCCGCTTCACCATTGCCGGCAACCGCTACCAGACGGAGCGCAACTTTCTCGGCAAGCACACGCTGCATGGCGGCTCGGAAGGGTTTTTCCACCGGCCATGGAGCGTCTCGCTGCATGGCCGCGATTTCGTGACGCTGACCTTGCACGACCCGGACGGCGCCATGGGATTCCCGGGGGCGCTCGACGTCACTTGCACCTACCGGCTGAAGATCCCCGGCACGCTCAGCATGGAACTGACCGCGACCTGCGAGGAGCCGACGCTCTGCAACCTCGCGCAGCACTCCTATTTCAATCTCGACGATGGCGGGGCCGGCGACATCCTCGACCACCGGCTGATGCTCAACGCCGGCGCCTACACGCCCGTCGATGACGAGATGATCCCGACCGGCGCGGTGAAGCCGGTCGACGGCACGCCTTTCGATTTCCGGCAGGCGCGGGCGCTGCGCATGGAAATGGAAGGCGAGCAGCTTCGCTACGACCTGAATTACTGCCTGGCCTCCAGCCGCGGGCCGCTGCACCAAGCCGCCTGGGTGCAAGGCGCCAATTCCGGCGTCGAGATGGAAGTGTGGACCACCGAACCGGGACTGCAGCTCTATAGCGGTCAGTTCGTCGCGCCGACATCGCCGGGGCTCGATGGCAGCCGCTACAAGGCGTTTTCAGGCCTCTGCCTCGAAGCGCAGACCTGGCCGGATGCGCCCAACCGGCCCTATTTCCCGCAGGCCACGCTGTGGCCGGGGCAGATCTATCATCAGGTGACGGAATATCGGTTCCGGCTGCCCTAAGGTTCTCTGATATTGAAGTGATGTCCGCATAAGCTTCGACGGCGCTTAACTGTCGAACGCGATCCGCAACGTCTCGAATGGCGCCAGCGCGCCGCGAACCTGGACGACCGCGGCGGCGACTTTGTGCG
Source organism: Mesorhizobium sp. BH1-1-5 (assembly GCF_020165615.1). Taxonomy (NCBI): domain Bacteria; kingdom Pseudomonadati; phylum Pseudomonadota; class Alphaproteobacteria; order Hyphomicrobiales; family Phyllobacteriaceae; genus Mesorhizobium; species Mesorhizobium sp. BH1-1-5. Next base: position 232,149 of record NZ_JAIUIM010000005.1, on the reverse strand, counting down.
CACGGCGCGCCGCGTCGGCGGGTGCGTGGCCGGCTAGCCGCGCGGCGAGATAGCCGCCATTGAAGGAATCGCCGGCGCCCGTGGTGTCGACAGGAGCGGCCACATGCACCGCGTCAACAGTTTGTGAAGCGCCGTTCAGCGTGATCAAGGCCGGCTGCTCGCCATTCTTGACCACGACTTCGCCGGCCAGCCTGCCAAGGCGCTTGGCCGTGATCTCGGGTGTCTCGTCGCCGAACAACATCTGCTCGTCCGGAAAAGTCGGCAGCGCGATGTCGGCCACCGCAAGGGCCTCCAGGATCGCGGCCTGGGCCATCTCGCGGCTCGGCCACAGACGCGGCCGGTAGTTCGGGTCGAAGGCGATGAGCGAGCCGGCCTTGCGGGCGGTCGCGATGGCGGTCAGCAAAGTTTTCCGCGCGGCCTCGTCCAGAATTGCCAGGGTGATTCCGGAAAAATAGACAAGCGCCTGGTTTTCAAGGCTTTTCGCCAGCGCCGCCGGATCGGATGCGAGCCGGCGCGCGGCCGCATCGTTTCGCCAGTAGGTGAAAGCGCGTTCGGCCCCGGTGAGCGTTATGGCGTAAAGTCCGGGGCGCGCGCCGGCAATGACCGGACTGTTGCCTATGCCGATGCCGTTCTGGCCGAAGAAGGCGATCTGGTCGCGCGAGAAGGGGTCGTCGCCGAAGGCCGACACGTAGGTCGCGGACCGCTCCGGGCTCAAGGCGTGCAACGCCCAGAGCGTGTTAAAGGTATCGCCGGCAAAACCCATGCGCCAGTCCGGGCCGCTCTGGCCCGACAGTTCCAGCATGCATTCGCCGATCGACGCGATACCATTGGCCATGCGGACGTATCCCTTCCTAAGATGTTGTTGCTGTAGCTTTTCGCGGCCGGCAGCGCCATGCTTGGCGAGCGGCGAATTTTGCGCCAGAAGCGATTTCCCACGGGCAGGGCGGGACGCGACAAGCGGCCCGCGACGTTAGCAGCCGAAGAGGAACGGGTTTGGCATCGATATGGCGTTACATTCTTGCGGGTCTCGGCCTGGCCGCCCTGCTGGCCGGCATCGTGGCCGCGGTCTATCTGACGCTGCCGCAGTCGGCCTCCGGTCCGGACATTTCGCGCACCAAGAAGACAGCGAATGGCCTGTTCGTCGCCAGCTTCGAGCCGGAGCGCGGCGTCGTCCGGCAGGGCGAGCTGCAATCCTGGCTGCTGACGCTGAAGACCGCGGCTGGCGCGCCGGTGGAAGGGGCCGCCATCACCGTCTCCGGCGGAATGCCGCAGCACGACCACGGCCTGCCGACCAGTCCGCAGGCGACCGATTACCTGGGCGATGGACGCTACCGCATCGATGGCATCAAGTTCACGATGAGCGGCTGGTGGCAATTGCGCTTTGCCATCTCCGCGGGCGCCGGCTCCGGGGTGGTCGTCTTCAACATCGTGTTGTGAGCGGGCAATGAGGCTGACCAGCGTTGCGGGTTTGCTGGCCTTGGCGGCCTTGGCAGGGTTGGGCGGCTGCGGCAAGCCGCAGTTGAGCGACGCCGAAAAGAAGACCATCGCGTCGCTGGCGCTGAACACGCTGCCGTCCCTGAAACCCGACACCACGAACCAATATGGTGATGCGCCGGCGGCCGCAGCGCTTGGCTCGACGCTGTTTTTCGATGGCGGCATAAGCCGTGACGGCACGGTGTCCTGCTCGACCTGTCACAAGATCGACCGCCAGTTCCAGGACGACCTGCCGCAGGCGGTCGGCGTCGGCCACACCAACCGCCGCACCATGCCGCTGGCGGGCGTGGCGCGCAATCCGTGGTTCTTCTGGGACGGCAGGCGCGACAGCCTCTGGGCTCAGGCGCTGACGCCGCTCGAAAATCCACTGGAGCAGGCCGGCAACCGGGCGGCTTTCGCACATTACATCAAGAAGCGGTTCGGCGAGCGCTATGAGCGCATCTTCGGGCCACTGCCGGACCTTTCGACCGTGCCGGCCAATGCCAGCCCGCTCGGCACGGATGCCGAGAAGGCGGCGTGGAACGCCATGCCCGCCGGCCAGCAAGACGACGTCAACCGCGTCTATGCCAATATCGGCAAGGCGATCGCCGCCTTCGAGCGCTCGATCGAGCCGCAGCAGACGCGTTTCGACCGCTTTGCCATCGATCTGGCAACCGGCGCCAAGGCGGAAGGGGACGCGGCGTTCTCGCCGGAGGAGATCCTCGGGCTGAAGCTGTTCATCGGCAAGGCCAATTGCGTGACCTGCCACAACGGCCCGCGCTTCACTGACAACTCCTTCCACAACACCGGCGTGCCGCCGGTCGACGGCCTGCCGCCGGACCGCGGGCGCGTCGATGCGGTGGCGCAGGTCGAGGCCGACCCCTTCAACTGTCTCGGCAAATTCCGCGACGGCGACGAAAGCGCCTGCCGCGAGCTGCGCTTCATGGTGAAGGACGGTCCGCAGATCGTGCGCGCCTACAAGACACCGTCGCTCAGGGGCGCCGCAAGCCGGCCGCCTTACATGCATGCCGGCCAGTTCGCGACGCTCGACGAGGTGGTGGCGCATTATTCGAAGGCGCCGCTCGCCGCTGAAGGCGTGTCGGAGGTCCATCCGCTCGATCTGTCCGACCGCGAGCGCGCGGCGCTGGTGGCGTTTCTCAAGACGCTGTCAGACTAGCGGTCCTTGACCGTCTCCATCGCCACGAAGGTCGACGTCTGGGCGACGTGGGGCAGGGCCGAGATGCGCTCGCCGAGCACGCGACGATAGGCGGCGATGTCGGTGGTGCGGACCTTCAACAGATAATCGAAGCTCGACGCCATCATGTGGCACTGCTCGATCTCGGGCACGCCTTGCACCGCGCGGTTGAAGGCGTCGAGCGCCGCCGAGCGCGTGTCCGACAGCTTCACCTGGACGAAGGCGACATGGCCTTCGCCCATGCGCTCGCGGTCGATGACGGCGCGGTAGCCTCTGATGTAGCCGTCCTTCTCAAGCCGCTTCACGCGCGCCTGCACGGGTGTCTTCGACAGGCCGACCTTCAAAGCCAGCTCAGACATCGAAAGCCGGCCGTCACGCCCGAGCGCGGACAGGATGTTGCGGTCGATGCGGTCCAATTGGTCTTCGGTCATCGATTTGACAGTCAAAACGCTGGGAAAGAAGCTCATATGATAGATTGAATGGACTAGCTTGTCGATTTCTTTGGACCGACTGAAATTCGCAGCTGTGCTAGCTTGCGCCATCCGGTCCGGCGACCGCCAGACCGTTCGCCCACGCTCGCTTTCATGGATCCGACATGCCGCTCGACGCCATCCGCCAGCAGATCCGCGCCAATTATTTGCCCGACGAAGACGAGGCGGTGAAGCGCCTGTCGGCGGCGGGGGGCTTGTCAGCCGAGGAGCGCAAGGCGATCTCGACCCGCGCGGCCGATCTGGTGCGCGCGGTGCGTGGTTCGACCGATCCCAGGCTGATGGAGGTCTTCCTCTCGGCCTACGGCCTGTCGACCAAGGAAGGCGTGGCGCTGATGTGCCTGGCCGAAGCGCTGCTGCGCGTGCCCGACACCGAGACGATGGACGATTTGATCGCCGACAAGATCGCGCCGCATGACTGGTCCGCGCATTCGGGCGGCTCCAGCTCGATCTTCGTCAACGCCTCGACCTGGGCGCTGATGCTAACCGGCCGTGTGCTCGACGAAGGCGAGGGCGGTATCGAAGGCACGCTGCGCGCCATGGTACGAAGGCTGGGCGAGCCGGTGATCCGCAAGGCGGTCGCGGCAGCGATGCGCGAGATGGGCGAGCAGTTCGTGCTCGGGCGCACCATCGCCGAGGCGATCAAGCGCGGCCGGCCGATGACGCAGAAAGGTTATCTCTACTCCTTCGATATGCTGGGCGAAGCGGCCCGCACCGAGGCCGATGCGCTGCGCTACCACCGCGCCTATGCGGATGCGATCTCGTCGCTGGATTCCGGGTCGAACGGCCCCGACATCCGCTACAATCATGGCATTTCGGTCAAGCTCTCGGCGCTGCATCCGCGCTACGAGGAGGCGCAGAAGGAAAAGATGCTGCCGGTGATGGCCGAGCGGCTCTTGTCGCTGGCGCTTGCCGCGCGGCACTCGCGCATGGGTCTCAACATCGACGCCGAGGAGGCCGATCGCCTCGACCTGTCGCTCGACGTCATCGAACGGGTGCTGGCCGAGCCGGAACTTGCCGGATGGGACGGTTTCGGCGTCGTCGTCCAGGCCTATGGCCCGCGCGCGGCCTTCGCCATCGACTGGCTCTATGCGCTGGCGAAGAAATACGACCGCCGGATCATGGTGCGGCTGGTCAAGGGCGCCTATTGGGACACCGAGATCAAGCGGGCGCAGACGCTCGGGCTCACCGGCTATCCGGTCTTCACCCGCAAGGCCAACACCGACGTTTCCTACATGGCCTGCGCGAAGAAGCTTTTGTCGATGACCGACCGCATCTATCCGCAGTTCGCCACCCACAACGCGCACACGGTGGCCGCCATCCTGTCGATGGCGAAGGATCGCGAATCCTTCGAATTCCAGCGCCTGCACGGCATGGGCGAGGCCCTGCACGAGACAGTGCGCCAGGCCGAAGGAACGCGTTGCCGCATCTATGCGCCGGTCGGCGCGCATTCCGACCTGCTCGCCTATCTGGTGCGGCGTCTGCTGGAGAACGGCGCGAACTCCTCCTTCGTCCATCAGTTGACCGACGAGGAGGTCGAGCCGGAGGAGATCGCGCAAGATCCGCTCGATGCCGTCGAGAAGCAGGGTTCTGCCGCCAATCCGGCGATCGCGCGCCCAGCGGCAATCTTCGGCGCGGGCCGCCGCAACTCGAAGGGCTTCGACATCACCGATCCGGTGACGCTCGCGGCCCTGGATGAAGCGAGGGCCGCGTTTGCCGGAGCGGATCGTTGGCACGCTAAGCCTGTCACCCGCGCGGCCGGCTACGGCAAGCCGCGCCAGATCGTCAATCCGGCCAAGCCGGACGAAGTGGTCGGCACCGTGCATGAGGCTGCGGCCAAGCAGGTGGTGACCGCTGTGCGCATCGCCGTCGACGCGCAGTCGGCCTGGGCCAAGCGTCCGGTTGCCGAGCGTGCCGCGATCCTCAACCGCGCCGCCGATCTCTACGAGGCCAATGCACCCGAGTTCTTCGCTCTCGCCACGCGCGAGGCCGGCAAGTCTCTGGCCGACGGTGTTGCCGAGGTGCGCGAGGCGGTCGACTTCCTGCGCTACTACGCGGCCGAGGCGGCGAATGCCGAGGCGGGCACGCAGGCGCGCGGCGCGATCGTCTGCATCTCGCCATGGAATTTTCCGCTGGCGATCTTCACCGGCCAGATCGCGGCGGCTTTGGTTACCGGCAATTCGGTCATCGCCAAGCCCGCCGAGCAGACGCCGCTGATCGCCTTCCGCGCCGTCGAAATGCTGCGCGAGGCCGGTGTGCCGGAGGATGTCATCCAGCTGCTGCCGGGCGACGGCCCCTCGGTTGGCGGGCCGCTCACCGCCGATCCGCGCATCGCCGGTGTCTGCTTCACCGGCTCGACCGAGGTCGCCAAGCTGATCGAAAAGCAACTGGCCGAGACGGCTGCGCCCGACGCCATGCTGATTGCCGAGACCGGCGGCTTGAATGCGATGATCGTCGATTCCACCGCGCTCCCGGAACAGGCGGTGCGCGACATCCTCGCCTCGGCCTTCCAGAGCGCCGGCCAGCGCTGCTCGGCGCTGCGCGTGCTCTATGTGCAGAAGGACGTCGAGAAGAAGATGCTGGAGATGCTGAAGGGCGCGATGGAAGCGCTCACCATCGGCAATCCCTGGGCCATCTCGACCGATGTTGGCCCGGTCATCGACGACGAGGCGCAAGCGTCGATCAGCGATTACTGCAAGAAGAAGGGTCTGGAAGGCCGGCTGATCGCGAAATTGGAAGCGCCGGCCACCGGCCGGTTCGTCGCGCCGCATGTCTTCCGCGTCAAGGGCATCGAGGAGATGGAACGCGAGGTGTTCGGCCCGGTGCTGCATGTCGCGACCTTCGATGCCGACGAGATCGACGCGGTGATCGCCGCCATCAACCGCAAGGGCTACGGCCTGACCTTCGGCCTGCACACCCGCATCGAAGGCCGCGTCCAGCATTTCGTCGACGGCATCCATGCCGGCAACATCTATGTCAACCGCAACCAGATCGGCGCCGTCGTCGGCTCGCAGCCATTCGGCGGCGAGGGGCTGTCGGGTACCGGCCCGAAGGCCGGCGGGCCGCATTACCTGCGTCGCTTCCGCAAGGGGCCGGAGGCCGGCACCGAGCTTGGCGAGGGCCACAAGGTGACCGCGACCGAGCTCGCCGACAACCTGCCGGATCCGACGCTGGGTGGCTGGTCGACGCGGCCGGATCGTGTGGCGATCCTGAGGAAGCATCTGCGCGGCAAGGGCGCGGCGGCAATCGCCGCCGCGGCAAGTCTCGATTTCGGCCAGGTCGACCTGCCCGGGCCGACGGGCGAAGCCAACACGCTGTCGCTGTCGCCGCGCGGCCGGGTGCTCTGCCTCGGCCCGGATGGCGAGACGCTGCTGTCCCAGACGATCCAGGCGCTGGCGGCCGGCAACGCCGTGCTGGCGGTGGCGCCAGGCGCGCCGGCGGCGCTGTCGGCGCTGACCGGCAAGGGCCTGCCGTTGGCGGCGATCGATGGCCGTCCCGACCCGGTCGAGGCGCGTTCGTTGAAGGTCGATGTCGTCGCCTTCTCAGGCACACCGGAGGCGGCGCGCATCGTGCGCAAGGTGATTGCCGAGCGGACCGGGCCGATCGTGCCGCTGGTCAGCGAGGTGCTCAACCCGGCGGCCTATGCGCATGAGCGCGCGGTCTGCGTCGACACGACGGCGGCAGGCGGCAATGCCAGCCTGCTCGCCGCCGCATAGGGCGTATCGATATTCAGGTGATGCCGGTCTGCAAACGATGGCGTCCTGCGCTTCCGGTGCTCACGTACTTTAAGTACGCTCCGCTCCGGTTCTCGGAAGCCACCTTGTTTGGTCGCTTCGCGCCCGTCTTCGACTCCGACTCGGCCTGACCTGAATCTCAACACGCCTTTACCGGTCAGTGGAGATAGACTATGCGCCTTCGACGACCGAAAAGCCCTCGAATTGCGGATGGCCGAGATAGTGGACCTTCGAGCCGCCGGCATTGCGATGGGCGGCGCGGAAGTTTTCCGATTTCGTCCAGGCGACGAAATCCTCCTGGCTTGCCCAGACCGTGTGCGAGGCAAACAGCGTATAGCCCTCGGTCTCGTTGACCGGGCCGCGCAGCAGGTGGAATTCCCTGAAACCCTGCATTTCGGAAAGGCTGGAATCGCGGTTCTTCCAGACGTCCTCGAAGGCTTCCTCGGAGCCGTTCTGGACCTTGAAGCGGTTCATGGCGATGTACATTGGTTTCCTTTCATGGCGATGAGCGGGATTGATGGTCTGAAGGCGGCGGCTCTCAAAACGGGCCGATCGCGCCGGTGAACTCCAGGCGGTTTCCGACCTTCGCTGGGATGGGAGGGAAGGGCGCCGCCTTGCGCACGAAGCCAAGGACGATCTGATCGAAAGTCTCCGAGCCCGAGCTTTCGACGACACGCAGTTCGTCGATGGTGCCCCGCCTGCCGATGACGAAGGTGACGACCGTGTTGCTGCGCGCCGCCGCCTGCAGCGAAGGGGGCACGGCCCGATAGACGCGGCCGAGCTTGCGGATCACATCGCTGCGGTAATTGTCTTCCGCCTTGGTGCCCGCCTCGTTCTGCCTCTTGCCCTGGCTGATTGCTGGCTCGGGCCGGGTTTGACCATCCGCTGCGCCGCTCTTTTCAGCAGCGAGCGGGTTGGGGGTCGCTGGCCTTGCGGCCGGGACCGGCGGCTGCGCGGGCGTTGGCGGATGGCTGGCACTTTCCTGCTGTTGGGCGGGGGCGGGCTCGGGAGATTTCGTGTCCGGCGCTACGCTGTCGGAGTCGTTCCGAGGCGCGTCGGCAACGAGTATGTCCGGATCGACCGGGGGCTTCCTGGGCTCGGCTCGCGTTTTCGCGGCTTCGACCGGCGGTGTCTTTTCGGCCGGCGATGCCGCTTTGGCTGGCGGCGTCGGTTTCGCCGGTGGCCGGGGCGGCGGCACCAAGGCCACATTGATCGCCTGCCGCTCAGGATTGAGCGCGCTGCCGGCGACTTTGGCGCCGGATCGATCGCTGCCTTCCGCTTGCGTCGGATCCTGCAGATCCGACTTTGCCGACGGCGACACAAGCAAGGCTGCCGCCACCGCGCCGTGAACCAGGCATGAGGCCGCGATCGCCACCGTCCACTTGCCATGTTCGCCACGCGGCCGCGGTCCGGCCAACGCCTCGCCGGGAGCGGCCGTCAAAACGCTGTCGGTGTCGGGAATGTCGTCGGTGTGCTGCATGGCGCGGGCCGGAAGCTGCCGCGACAAGCGGGAAATTGTCAAATCAAGATCGGTTGCCGCAAGCGGCGCGACACGGATCCCAGGCAAAGGCCAGGGAACGGCGTTGCGCGCGAGTGCCGGCTCCGTGCCCATGGCCGGTTCAGACGCCGAAAGCGATGCTGGTCCTGGTCGAGGTCTTCAGCGCCCGCATGCAGGCCGCCGGCTCGACACCGTTGCCGGCGCATTCGGTCGCGCTGTTGATCAGCACGCGGCTGAGCTTGCCGCAGTCGGCGCCGGCGAGATCGAAGCGCGTGACCTTGGTCTTGCCGGCCGGCAGGTCCTTGAAATCGAGCACGGTGAGGCGATCGACGACGCCGGTCTCGTTGAACAGCGCGATCTCGAAAGCCGCCTTGGACAGATCGGCGCCGAGCGCGTTGTTGACGACGAAGGTCAGCCGGCAGCCTTTTTCCGAAGGCTGCGCGGCGTTGAGCTCGAGGCTCAATGCCGAACCTGGGGCCGGAGCCGGCGCGGACTGGGCCCACGCCGGCACCATCGCGAACGTCGAGGTCAGCAGACGAAAGGATGCCGTCAAGCGTTTCATATCTCTCTCAACCCCCAAAGCGCATGGTTGCCGCCAGCTTCAGCGTGACGCCGGGTTCGTAGAGGACGGCGGTCGTGCTTCCGTTGAGCGGATTGGCGTATTTGACGTCGAACAAATTGTCGGCGCGGAAGTCGAGCTTGAGATTGTCGGTCGCCTGGTAGCTGGCGAAGGCGTTGACCAGCGTGTAGTCCTTGGCCACCGGATTGCCCTTCGGCTTGCCGTTGTACTGCACCTCGCCGCCGACGGTCAGCTTATCCTCGAGGAAGCGCAGGCCAAGCTGGGCCGTCACCTGCGAGGAGGGGACGGAGGCCAGGTCGGCGCGTTCCCCGTCGTAGGAGATGGTGTGGCCGTTGATGATGGAGGCCGACAAGCCGGCATAGCCCCAGCCGGCGTCGTAGACGCTTTCCAGCTCGAAGCCGTTGATCTTGGCCTTGGCGAAGTTCTGGTACTGGAAGCAGATCGGAATGCCCGGGCCGAACGGGCAGCCGCTGGTCGGATCGAAGGGCGAGAGCGTCACGCCGTCGATATAGTCGTCGACATTGTTGTTGAAATACGCTGCCTTCAAACGGAATGCGTCGCCGCCCTCGATGATGTCGTTCTGCTTGTAGTTGACACCGAACTCGACGGTCTTGCCGGTCTCGGGTTTCAGGTTCGGATTGGGCAGGAACGGGAAGCTGACGCCGGCCGGATGGTTGCCGCTGATCAGCGTCTCGGTCAGCGAGGGCGAGCGATAGCCTTCCGCATAGGTGCCGTAGAACTGCAGGCCGGCCAGACCGGCGCTTTCGAAGGGCGAGACGCCGACGGTGATGCGCGGCGAAACCCTGTCGCCGGAGGTCTCGTTCGTGTCGTCCTTCAGGCTGTAATTGTCGTAGCGCAGGCCGCCAATGACCTCGAGCCACTCCCAGGTCAGCTTGTCCTGGATGTAGGCGCCGGAGACGTTGCGTTTGCCCGACGGCGTGTAGAAGCTGTCGCCACCGGCCGTGCCGCCGGTATCGACATCGTCGCCGACCCAGTCGCCGCCATAGGTCAGTTCGTGTGCGACGCTCGCCGTCTGGAAGCGCGATGTGTTCCAGATATCGATGCCGGTCGTGCCGACATCGAAGGTGGACAGCGATCCGGCCGGCAGCACCACGGGCAGGCCGGTGACCGGGTCGAAGCGGTTCTGCGCGGTAAGCGTCGTCAGGTCGAGCAGGGTCTTGTTGTAGGAGGCGTTGATGTGGAGGTCGAGCCAGCTCTTGGCGTCGTCGGTGATGTTGTAGCGAGCCGTGAAGGTGTTCGACTTCAGGTCGACGTCGTTGGCCGGCACGCCGCCACTGGTTTCCGTCCAGCCGTCGCTCGAGCCGACCCAGCCGAGCTTCAGTTCGCTGTTCTCGGTCGGGCGTATGGTGGTCTTGAGCAGGCCGCTCAGCACATCGAAACCGGTGCCGGCAACGGTGTCGCCGCCGCCGTTCTTGTAGTCGCCATAGTCGCGGTAGACGATGTTGCCGAGAACGTCCCAGTTCTCGTTGATCTTGTAGGCGCCGGTGGCGCTGGTGGTCCAGCCCTTGCCGTTGCTTTCATAACGCCCGGTCAGCGAGCCGGCCCAGGTCTCTTCCGGCTTGAGGAAATCGGCGGCGTCCTTGGTGTCGAAGAAGACGACGCCGCCGATGGCGCCGGAACCGTAGGTGTTGGCGGTCGGGCCGCGGATGACGTCGACCGACTTGATCAGCTCGGGATCGACATAGAAGGTCGACTGCGTGCCGTGGTCCGAGCGCTGGAAGTCCTGCCTGGCGCCGTCGACGATGACCGCGACGCGGCCGAAATCCTGCAGGCCGCGGATGTTGATGCTGGAACTGACGCGGCGCGCGTCGGCCTGCACGGTGACGCCGGGCACGCCGAGCAGCATCTCGTTCGGCGTCGTCGCCATGCGGCGATCGAGCTGTTCCTGGTCGACATGGCTGGCCGAGGCCAGCGACTGGATCGCCGTCTCGCCGGTGCGGCTGATGACGAGGATCTTGTCGAGCAGAGTTCCTTCGGCTGCGGCCTTCTCGTCAGCCTTCTTCTGATCCGCCTGCTGCTGATTGGCCGCCGGCTGCGTGGCCTGCTGCGCTTTGGCCGCGGGCGCGCCAAGCGCGATCGCCGCCGAACCGGTCATCAATATCGCCACTGCCCGCGCCAACGGGCGGAAGCCCGCGCCTGTGCTGTCGCCCGCCAGGCCCGTCCGTCCCCAAATCACCAACCCCATGCCCCAACTCCAGATTTTCAGGCTCGTAGCTGGCTGGCCATTGGCTCGCTCGCATTTTTGATCACGTCCGGCGTCTTAAATGTTGACTCATTTAGTCCGGTAATGCACTGACTAGTAAACATGATTATTCGAGTCAAGAATTTAATCGGCATTTTATGAGGGCTGCGGCCACGGTGGCCGGCAGAGGAAAGGGACCAACCGATGAACACGCACAATCCCAACGATTTCCGCTATCGCGTCCGCCGCCCGGAGGACACGCAGATGCGTTACGAAAGGGTGCCGCTGGCGGTGAGGACGCTCTCCAGCAACACGCTGTTCCAGGGCGAGCACGAGATCGGCATCGAGCATCACGGCGCGCTTTACCGCCTGAAGATCACCCGCCAGGGCAAGCTGATCCTCAACAAGTGACCGCCATCGGCGGGCGATAGACGAACATCAGGCAATACAGGTGAACGACATGGACCAGCGCGTTAAGCCGTCGCCGGAGGAAATCCGGCGGGCAAGGCAAGACAATCCGAAAATACGGGAACGCGATCTCTCGGCGCAACTTGGCATTTCGGAAGCGGAGCTGGTCGCGGCGCAATGCGGCGTCGGCGCTGTCCGCGTCGAGCCGCGCGTCAACGATCTGCTGACCGGCCTCGAGGCGGTCGGCGAGGTGATGGCGCTGACCCGCAACGAAAGCGCCGTGCATGAAAAGATCGGCGTCTACGACAAGGTCGTCACCGGCAACCACAACGCCATGGTGCTTGGCGAGAACATCGACCTGCGCATCTTCCCGAAAGTCTGGGCACATGGCTTTGCCGTCGAGAAGCGCGACGGCGGCGAAATCCGCCGCAGCCTGCAGTTCTTCGATGCGTCGGGCGAGGCGGTGCACAAGGTGCATCTGAAGCCCGCATCCAATCTCTATGCCTACCAGAAACTGGTGGCGAGCCTGGAATCGTCGAACCAGGAACCGGCCGTCGCGATCCTCCCAAGCGCGCCGGAAGGGGAGGATGAGGCGCAGGGATCGGTCGCCTCGACCGACGATCTGCGCGACCGCTGGAGCCGGCTCACCGACGTGCATCAGTTCTTCGGCATGCTGAAGACGCTGAAGCTCAGCCGCCGCCAGGCGGTACGCATGGTCGGACAGGACTATGCCTGGTTGCTCGACAACGACGCGGTCAGCGCCATGTTCCACCACGCGGCGGCGGGCGGGATGCCGATCATGTGCTTCGTGGGCAACCGCGGCTGCATCCAGATCCATTCCGGCCCGATCAAATCGGTCAAGCCGATGGGGCCGTGGATCAACGTGCTCGACGAGACCTTCCACCTGCATCTGAGGACCGACCACATCCACGAGGTCTGGGCGGTGCGCAAGCCGACCAAGGACGGCCATGTCACCTCTCTGGAGGCCTATGACGCCAATGGCGGCATGATCATCCAGTTTTTCGGCAAGCGTCACGAAGGCGAGAACGAACGCGAGGACTGGCGGTTTCTCGCCGAGAACCTGCCCCGCATTCCCAATCCGACCGCTGCATGAGGTAGCACCCAATGCGCTTTGTTCCCAGTTTCCGCACGGCGCTCGCGCCGATGCTCGGCGTCCTGCTCGCCGTCGCCATGCAGCCGGCCAAGGCCGAAGGCACCACTGTCTTTGCGGACACCTCGCGGATCGCCTCGATCGGCGGCTCGATCACCGAGATCGTCTACGCGCTCGGCGAGGAAGGCCGTCTCGTGGCCCGCGATTCGACCAGCAACTATCCCGAGGCGGCGGCGAAGCTGCCCGATGTCGGCTATATGCGCGGGCTCTCGCCCGAGGGCGTCCTGTCGGTCAATCCGAGCGGAATCCTGGCGCTGCATGGCAGTGGCCCGAAGGAAGCGGTCGACGTGCTGAAGAAGTCGAGCGTGCCTTTCATCGAGGTGCCGGACCACTACAACCACGAGGGCATCCTCGAAAAGATCCGTATCGTCGGCAAGGCGCTGGGTGTCGACGCCAAGGCGCAGAAGCTCGCGGCGGAGACGGACGCGAAGCTGACAGCGGCGGAAAAGCAGACGGCTGCGATCAAGGAGCGCAAGCGCGTGCTGTTCGTGCTGTCGACGCAGGGCGGCAAGATCCTTGCCGCGGGCAGCGACACCGCGGCCGACGGCATCATCAGGCTTGCCGGCGCGGTCAACGCGGTCGAGGGTTTCTCCGGCTACAAGGGGATGACGGACGAGGCGATCGTCAGCGCCAAGCCGGATGTGATCCTGACGATGAAGGGCGGCGGACCGCCGATCTCGGAAGAGGAGCTGTTTGCCAACCCAGCCGTGGCTTCGACACCGGCGGGCACGAACCGCAAGATGGTCAGCATGTGGGGCGGCTATCTGCTCGGCTTCGGCCCGCGCACCGCCGAAGCCATCCACGACCTTGCGGTCGAGCTCTATGGCAACCAGGTCGTGGACTGAGCGGCGATGGCCGAACAGTCGATAGCAGGCGCGCCGGGCCGGGCGATGGCAGCCGATGGCGACCGCTCTGCGCGGGCAAGGTTCGTCATCGTGCTCTTGTGCGTGGCGCTGGCCTCTTCCGTATTCCTGTCGCTGACGGCGGGCGCTTCCGACGCATCGGCCGTCCGCGTCGTCCGCGACTGGTTCACCGGCGCCATGCCGGCCGATGCGGCGCTGGCTGCGCGCGACCAACTGATCGTCTGTGACATCCGCATGCCGCGCGTGCTGCTCGGCGTGCTGATCGGCGCAGCGCTCGCCGTCTGCGGCGCGGTGATGCAAGGGCTGTTCCGCAATCCGCTTGCCGATCCCGGCCTGATCGGCGTTTCGGCCGGCTCCAGCCTCGGCGCGGTGGCGATCATCGTGCTCGGCACCACATGGCTTGCGCCGGTCACGCTTGCATTGGGCACGCTCGCGCTGCCGCTGGCGGCATTCTTCGGCGGCCTCTCGGTGACGTTGCTGCTTTACGCCATCGCCACGCGCCAGGGACGGACGTCGGTCGCCACGATGCTGCTTGCCGGCATCGCCATCAGCGCCCTTGCCATGGCGTTGACCGGCGTCCTGATCTTCATGGCCGACGACCGGCAGCTGCGCGACCTGACTTTCTGGCAGCTCGGCTCGCTTGCCGGCGCGACATGGCCGAAGATCGGCACCGTGGGGCCGGTGATCGTGCTGGCGCTGTCGGCGATGCCGTTCCTGTCGCGCGGCCTCAACGCGCTGGCGTTGGGCGAAGCGACGGCTGGCCATCTCGGCATTCCGGTGCAGCGGCTTAAATACACCGCCATCGTGGGCGTGTCGGCGGCGGTCGGCGCCTCGGTCGCGGTCAGTGGCGGCATCGGCTTCATCGGCATCGTCGTGCCGCATGTGCTGCGGCTCGCGATCGGCCCGGACAACCGCTATTTGCTGCCGGCCTCGGCCTTGCTCGGCGCCTCGTTGCTCTTGCTTGCCGACTCGGTCGCCCGCACCATCGTGGCTCCCGCCGAGCTGCCGATCGGCATCGTCACGGCGGTCGCCGGCGCGCCGTTCTTCCTGTGGATACTGCTGCGCAAGCGCGGCGTCATCGATTTGTGAGTTTGCCATGATCGAAGCGCGCGACATCTCGGTGGCGATCGGCGGCAAGCGCATCGTCTCGCATGTCGATTTCGCGGCGCGGCCCGGCGAGGTCTCGGCCATCGTCGGACCGAACGGGTCCGGCAAGACGACGCTGCTCAAGGCACTGACCGGCGAGTTCGCCTATGCCGGCGCCGTCATGCTCAACGGCCGCGACCTGTCGGCCATGAAGCCGGTGGAGGCGGCGACGCTACGCGCGGTGCTGCCGCAATCGACGGCGCTGTCCTTTCCCTTCACCGTGCGCGAGATCGTGCGCCTCGGCCTGATCGGTGGGCGCTCCGGGGTGCTGCCCGGCGAGGATGCGCGTTTGCCCGAGCGGGCGCTGGCGCGCGTCGATCTCGACGGATTTGCCGGCCGTTTCTACCAGGAGCTTTCCGGCGGCGAGCAGCAGCGCGTGCAGCTTGCCCGCGTGCTCTGCCAGGTCTGGGCGCCGGTGCTCGAGGGCAGGCCGCGTTATCTGTTCCTCGACGAGCCGGTCTCCAGCCTCGACGTCAAGCACCAGCTCATCATCATGAACATCGCGCGCGATTTCGCCCGGCGCGGCGGCGGCGTGGTGGCGATCCTGCACGACCTCAATCTGACGGCCATGTATGCCGACCGGATTTTCGTGCTGCGTGACGGCGAGCTTGCCGCTGCCGGCCCCCCGGCGGACGTGCTGAACGACGAGCTGATCGAGAGGGTGTTCGACTGCAGGCTGAAGGTCGGGGCTCTGCCGTCAGGAAATATGCCGTTCGTGTTGCCCCAATCGGCTGCGTAGGGCTTTCCCGCCTTCGTCATCCACGGGCGGAACGGGAGCGAAGCGGACGCCGCCCAGAATGACGAAGTCATGGGCGGCGTCGCACCAGTAAATCGCGGGCGGCGGCGCCGTTCGAGAATCAAGCCGCTAAGGCGAGCTCAAGCCGCCGGGGCGCGCCGCTCCAGAAGGTCGATGCCGAGCAGATGGCGCACATTCGGACGCGCGGCGACGAGATCGGCGATCGTGTAGCGGGAAAGCACCGCGAAGAAGGCGTTGAGCGCCTCGCGCAGCGCCGAATTCAGGGCGCAGCTGTCGACCAGCGGGCATTCGGCGGCGTCGTTCTCGAAGCACTCGGCCATGGCAAAGCTCTCTTCGGTGACGCGCACGACATCGAACAGATTGATCTGCTCGGCCGGACGGCCGAGACGCACGCCGCCATTGCGGCCGCGGACGGTCTCGACAAGACCGGCCTCGACCAGCGGCTGCAGGATCTTGAACAGGAACAATTCGGACACCGAATAGGCGGCGGCGATCTCGGGGATGCGGCTCAGCCTGTCGGTATTCGCGGCGCAATACATCAGGATGCGCATCGCGTAGTTGGTCTGGCGCGTGAGCCGCATGGTATCCTCGCGAAATATTAGCTTGGGCCGAATATGGCCCATAGTTTGGAACAATTCCAGACTGGACCGATACATAGCTGAATAATCGTGTCAACTTTTTGTGCATGCGGCACATCTGACGGCGCGGTACGCCTCACAAGCTTCGAGCGAGCGTTTTGATGGCGCAGCCACTAGATAGATGCGGGTGCAAACAGGAAACGGCCTCTCCATGTCACAATCAGCTCCGGCCCTGGCGCCGGTTCGATTCGACGGCGACGCGCAGGCGAAGCTTGCGGCATTGCGGCGGACCAAATTCATTGCCGCCGCCGCGCTCGCGCTCTGCATCCTCGTCTTTGCGCTCGCCAAGTCCTTCCAGGGCAGACATCCATGGCTCGGTTTCGTCGCCGCCTTCGCCGAGGCGGCGACCATAGGCGGCATCGCCGACTGGTATGCGGTGGTGGCGCTGTTCAGGCGGCCGCTCGGGCTGCCGATCCCGCACACGGCAATCATTCCGGAGAACCAGCACCGTATCGCCGACAATCTCGGCCGCTTCATCGAGGCCAATTTCCTGGCGCCGGAGCCGGTGCGAAAAAAGCTCGCCGAGGTAGACTTCGCCGCTCTGGTCGCCGACTGGCTGGCCGATGCCGAGCGTGCCGCCGGCCTGTCGCGATTCGTCGCGCGGCTGGTGCCGCAGACATTGACGGCGGTGGAGCAGTCCGGCCTGCGCGATTTCGTCACCAGCCGCATGCTGGAGCAGATCGAAAAGGTGCCGCTGGCGCCGCTCGCGGCGGATCTCTTGTCGGCGCTGACCGACGACCGCCGCCACCAGAAGCTGTTCGACGAGTTCACCAGGGTGATCGGGCGTTTCCTCAACGACGAACAGGCGCTTGAGACGATGCGCGAAAAGATCCGCGAGGAACTGCCGTCGCTGTTCAACCTGTTTCGCGCCGATGCCTATCTCTTGAAGAAGATCGTCGCTTCGGCAGGTTCGCTGCTCGATGAGGTGCGGGCCGATCCCGACCATCCGATGCGCGCCGAATTCGACCGTTTCGCGCTCGGCTTCATCGAGCGGCTCAGGATCTCGAAGCAATATGCAAGGCGCGCCGAGAAGCTGAAGCGCGATTTCCTCGGCCGTCCGGAGGTGAGGGTACTGGCCGGCGATGCCTGGACGAGCCTGCGCCTGTTCATCGAGCAGGACGCCAATGCGCTGAATTCGACGATACGCGAGCACCTCGCCAGCATGTTCGTCGAGGTCGGCAGGCATCTGGCCGACGACGCGCAGATCAGGGCCGACATGAACCAGGGTTTTGTCGTGGCGCTGGCCTCGTTCGTGGAAAGCCAGAAAAGCGGGGTGTCGACATTCATCGCCGACCAGGTGAAGCGCTGGGATCTGGCGCAGCTGACGCGGCTCATCGAAATGAACATCGGCAAGGACCTGCAATATATCCGTTTCAACGGCATGATCATCGGTGGGCTTGCCGGCCTGGCGCTCTACACGGCGGAGCGGCTGTTTCTGGTCAATTGACGCGCGCCCAAGGCGCACTATTCTCCTTCGAGGGCGCTGCAGAGGCGGCAAAAGGGAGGCACAGCATGGCAAAACAACCGGATACCGACTCGTTCCTCGACATGTTCAGCAGGTTCGGCCGCGACCTCAAGCTGCCGAATGTCGATGTCCAGGCGATCCTCGATCACCACCGCAAGAACCTCGAAGCGCTGGAAAAGTCGGCGAGGGCAGGCGCGTCAGGCGCATCCTCGGTGCTGGCGAGGCAGCATGAGATGGTGCAGAATGCCATGCATGAGATCACGCGGATGGCGCACAACTACCAGACGCCCGGCAATCCGCAGGAGCTGATGAGCAAGCAGGCGGAATTCGCTCGCAGGTCGTTCGAGACGACGCTGAAGAATGCCAGCGAAGTGGCTGACCTGGTGCGGAAATCCAGCACCGAATCGGTGGAAATCCTGCGCGACCGGATCAGGGATGCGATGTCGGAGATCCGCGCCGGATACGAAAAGAAATAGGCTGTCCGGCGTTTCGGACCCATCATCGATCGACATGCGATGCAACCGGCTAAGGCGTCCGAGCGTTCTCGGCCTGCCGCAAAAGCATCAACTCTACCGGCGAAAATCGCGGAGCGGCGAATTGACAGAGGCCGCCGCTTCATGGTCGGGAGACAGGCAAGAGTGATGGGAAAGCCGGAATGACGGAAACACGGCCGAGAACGCCGCCGACCTTCGAACAGTTGCGCACGATGTCCGGGCAGGAGCTCGGCGTGTCCGACTGGACGACGGTCGACCAGCAGCGCATCGACCAGTTCGCCGAATGCACGGGCGACCACCAGTGGATCCATGTCGATCCCGAACGGGCGAAAAGGCAGAGCCCGTTCCGCACCACGATCGCGCATGGCTACCTGACCTTGTCGATCATCGGCGCGCTGGCGCTGGAGATGGGCATCGTGCCGGAAAACACCCAGGCCGCCTTCAACTACGGCTTCGACAAGGTGCGCTTCCTGGCGCCGGTCAAGGCTGGCGCGCGCATCAGGCTGCGCACCACGCTGCTTTCCATGGAGGACCGCGGTCCCGGCCAGTATCTGATGAAGGCCGCCAACACCGTCGAGATCGAGGGCGAGCAGAAGCCGGCGCTGACCGCCGAAACGCTGGTGATGATGTATGAGCGCCGCAAGCGGGCAGGGGCTTAGAGGCTGTTTGGAAATTCTACTCTGGCGGCCATCTGGTGGCGCTTTCTGCGCTTCCGGTGCTCACGGACGCAGAGTCCGCTCCGCTCCGGTTCTCGAAATCGCCCCCATATGACTCGCCAGAGCGAATTTCGAAACAGCCTCTCGGCCGTAGTCACCCTTGATAGCCGAGGCAGATCGCGCCCAGCGCGACAACGCCGCAGGCCGCAATGCGCTTCGGAGTCAGCGTCTCTCCAAGGAACAGGCGTCCGATCAGCGCCGCGAAAACCACGCTCGTCTCGCGGATTGCCGTGATCGGGCCGGCCGGCCCGAGCGCGAAGGCCGCCACCACGGCGCCATATGCAATCAGGGCGAAAATCCCGCCGCCAAGCGCCTTCAGTGCGTCGGGCGAACGAAAATCAACGGTGAGCTTGCCGCGGCAGACGATAAAAGTGACCGGCAGCAGCGCGCCGTAGATCAGCAGAACCCATGCCGTGTAGGCGCCTGAGCTTCCCGCCGATCGCACGCCGATGGCATCGACCGTCGCATAGGCGGCGATGATTGCGCCGGTAACGAGCGCATAAAGGATCGATGTCGTCGCCGCGCGTCCCTTGCCAAGCGAAAGGCTCATGATGCCGAGCGCGGCAAGAACGACGCCGAGGGTCTGGTGAGTGCTCAAGCGCTCGCCCGCCAGAACGAAACCGCCGAGCGCCACCAGGAGCGGCACGGAGCCGCGGACGATCGGGTAGACCTGGCCCAATTCACCATAACGGTAGGCTGCCACCAGAAAGAGGCTGTAGCCAACCTGAAGGCAGGCTGAGAGCAAGATGTAGGGCCAGGCCGACGCCACCGGCAGCGGATGGAAGATCGCCAGCGGAATGGCGACGATCGTCGCCGAAAAGCTCATGACAGTGACGGTCCAAAGCCTGTCGCTGCCGGTTCGCAGAAAGGCGTTCCAGCCGGCGTGCAGGATCGCGGCGAACAGCGCCAGACCTATGATGGTCGCGCTCATTGCCGTTTCTCCGGCGCGGCAAGAATGGCCATGGCCGCGTTGCGGGCATCGCGAATGGCGGCGCCTGGCTGGCCCATCCGAGCCATTAGCGTCGCCCCCTCGATCAGCATCAGCAGGATGGCGGAAACGCTGTCGGCGTCGTCGGCGGACATCATCTCTTCGAGGATCAGTCGCATGCGCTGCCTCAGGCCGTTTTTTTGCCTGACGGCGACCTGGAACACCGGATGCGCCGGATCGCCGAACTCCGCCAGGGCATGCGCGAACAGACAGCCGTGAAAGTCGGCGCTTTCGAACCAGCGACCGTACCAGTCGAATATCGTGCCTATCTTCTGCGCCGGCGTTGCCGCCTGTTCGGCGAGACGATCCAGCTGGCGGTCGAAGCGCGCGGCCCGGTAGGCCAGGACCTCGACCATCAAATCGTCCTTGCTGGGAAAGTGCCGGTACATCGTCATCTTGGCCACGTCGGCTTCGGCGATGATGCGGTCGATGCCAGTAGCGTGGAAGCCTACGCGCTTGAACAACCTATAGGCGGTTTCCACGATGTGCTGGCGCTTATCGATCCTGGTTGGTTCGGTCATGGCACTATCAGTGATGAGACAGGTCTGTCTATCTATGCCTGCGCGATGACAACATGTCAATTGCCAGCTGCACCGGTGCCGTTAGGCGCTGCAACGGCATTCGGCGACGCCGAGCCGGGCAGAGAAGCCTCACCGAGCGAGGCCTCTCCGCCTGTCATGCGTCAGGCCGCGTTCGCTCGTTTCTTCAGGATACCAAGCGCGGTCAGCGTGATCCCGCCCATGAGCGAGCAATAGCCCGCCAGCGGCCATGCCGTATCGCCACCCAACAAGAAGATGAACAGTGTTCCCGCCGTCGCGACGATCACGCTCTGCGCGCAGAAATAAAGCGCGACCGCCGTCCCTGCTGCCTCGCCGAACGGCGCCAGCGCGCCGTTGGCGGTGACCGACGCAGTCAGGACGATGCCGATGGCGATGATCCACATCGGCATGACGAAGCTCACGAAGGACGGCTCGGCCAATGACTGGCCCATGGCCAGCAACCCCGCGCCCAGGAGCAGCATCGCCATGCCGCGCCTGACGCTGCCTTCGATGCCCCAGCGAGCGACGAAGCTCCTGGCGAAGCGTGTGGCGACGATCATCACCAGTGCCGCGCTGGCGAATGCGAGGCTGAAGCCGAGCTGCGAGAAGCCGGCCTTGTCGATGAGTACTCTCGGCGCGGTCGAAAAGAACACGAAGAACGAGCCCATGGCGGTGGCGAAGGCCAGCGTGTAGGTCCAGAAGGCGAAGCTGCGCAGGATCGGCGCGAAACCAGCCCTGGCAGCGCCGTCGATCAGCGGGCGCGTTTCGCGCCATCTCGGCCAGGCGTTGAGCGTGGCGGCGGCGGCAAGAATGCCGAGCGCGACGAAGATCGTCCGCCAGCCGAAGCTGTTGGCGATCAAAGCGCCGGCGATCGGCCCCAGCGCCGGCACGAAGGAGAGCAGCGAGCCGAGCGTGGCGTAGATGACGGCGCCTTCCGGCCTTTGCGCATAGACGTCCCGGACGGTGGCGAAGACAGCGACGAGCATGGCCGAGGCGCCCACGGCCTGCGCGATGCGCAGGGCAAGGAAGACCGGTGCAAGCGACGTGGCGGCGAGCAGGAAGGAGGCAGCCATGAACGCCAGCGCGCCGCCGATCAGTACCGGGCGCCGGCCGATCCTGTCGGAGATTGGGCCGAAGGCAAGTTGGCCGAGCCCCAGGCAGATCATGTAGAGACTGAGCGTCAGCTGCACCACGGCCGGCGAGGTGCCGAGCGCGCCCGGCATGATCGGCACCACGGGCAAGTAGATATCCATGGCGAGGGAGGCCAGGACGTCGAAGGGAGACAAAAGCAGCAAGGCTGCTGGCATGGACAAGGTCCATGTCGGCTGGTTCGGAGAAGACATGAGGAGAGTTCCGCTCAAATGGTGACATTCGGCGGCGATCTGCCTTGAGTCTTTTCTGACGCAATTCCGGACGGGAGGCTACGGCGAAGCGCCGAGCCTAACCGTTTTACACGTTTCCTGGAATTGCTCACGGGAATGACGGGACAGACTGCCGCAACAACGAAAAGCTGTTGCGGCTTACTTGTCTGCTGACTTGCTGGATCCCATGGCTGTCGGTCCCGATGACGATGCGCATGCCCGCTGGCATGCATGTTCGCGGCTTCACTACCAGCCAAAGACTGCTAGGGCAACCGACGGTAGCGCCTACGCCGCCTTGCGGCGAGATGCCATGACCGCTCTTTCCAGAACGGTGAAAATACGCTCGTCGCCGCACTGGGCGACGTTGAAGCGCATGAAGCGGCCGGCGGTATGCGACAGGCTGAAGGCATTGCCGGGCGCTAGCACGACATCGTCCGAAAGCGCGTGGCGGGCGACATCGGCGGCGTCGATGCCGTCGGGCAGGCGGCACCAGAGGAACATGCCGGCAGGCTGGTCGATCCAGGGCGCGATGCCCATCGCCTTCAGCCTGCCGGCGGTCTCGGCCATGGCGCGCGACAGGCGCGTGCGCAACTGCTCGACATGCTTGCGGTAGCTGCCGTCCTTCAACAGGGTCAGCACCAGTTCGGCGGAGAGCCGCGCGCCGCCGAATGTCGTGGCGATCTTGAGATCGGTCAGGCCTTCCATCCAGTCGAGTGGCGCCGCGATGAAACCGCAGCGCACCGAGGCCGACAGCGTCTTGGAGAAGGAGCCGATCTGGACGACGCGCTGCAGCCCGTCGAAGGCCGCGAGCCTTGGGGCAGGGCTGTGTTCGAAGTCGGCGAAGATATCGTCCTCGACGATGGTGAGGTCCGCCTGGTCGGCGAGCTTCAGCAGCCGATGCGCGGTGACCGGCGACAGGATCGCGCCTGTCGGGTTGTGGATACCGGAATTGGTGATGTAGAGGCGCGGGCGGTGCTCGGCGAGCGCCTCGGCGAAGAGCTCGATGTCCGGCCCCGAAGGCGTGTAGGGGACGCCGACCACCTTGGCTTGATGCGCGCGCAGCAGCGCATGGAAGTTGAAGTAGCAGGGATCGTCGACCAGCACCGCATCGCCCGGCTCGAGCAGGAAACGGCACAGAAGGTCGATCGCCTGGGTGCCGCAATCGGTCAGCATGATCTGGTCCGGCGAGACCTCGACGCCATGCTCGGCCATGCGCCTTGCCAGCAACTGGCGCAGCGGCGGCAGGCCAAGCGGCGTGCCGTAATCGGCAAGCACCACGTCGTCAGCGCGGGCGGCGCTTCGTAGCGCCCGCCGCAAGGCGGCCTGCGGCATCCAGGAGGCGGGCAGCCAGCCGCAGCCGGGCTTCAGCATCTCCTCGCCCGCTTCGAGCGATTGCCGCGACACCCAGAGCGGGTCGACGGCGCGATCGAGCCGAGGGCCGATCTCGGCCAGCGATAACGGTGCAAGCTGGCCGGCGGCGTAGAAACCCGAGCCCGGGCGCGAACGGATCGTGCCCTCCGCCGCGAGGCGCTCATAGGCCTCGACGACGGTCGATTTCGAAACCTGCATGGATTTGGCCATGGCCCGTATCGACGGCAGGCGGGCTCCGGGCGTCAGCGTGCGCGCCGCGATCCGCTGGCGGATAGCCGCCATGACGGTTTCGACGAGGGTGGCGACACTGGCATTTGAGCCTGGTGCGTCCATCTGTACTTCCCTGCGGACCATTACAGTTTTGTAGAATTGTATCTCATTGTATCTGGCAACACCATGGCCTGCGCCGGTACGGAAGCGCAAACGGAGCAGGTCCATGGAAAAGAGTTTCGACGGCTGGCTCAGCGGCTTCATCGGCGTTCTGATCTTCAGCGGATCGCTGCCGGCGACGCGGGTGGCGGTGATGGATTTCGACCCGACCTTCCTGACAGCGGCCAGGGCGGCGATCGCCGGTCTGCTCGGAATCACGATGCTGCTGCTGTTCCGCGAAAAGCGTCCGGAGCGCAGCGACCTGATCTCGCTCGTCGTCGTTGCGCTGGGTGTCGTGGTCGGCTTCCCGTTGCTGACGGCGCTGGCGCTGAAACATGTCACTTCGGCCCATTCCATCATCTTCGTCGGTCTGCTGCCGCTGGCGACCGCGATCTTCGGCGTGCTGCGCGGCGGCGACCGTCCGCGCCCGGCCTTCTGGCTGTTCTCGTGCCTGGGAAGCGCCTTGGTCGCCGGCTTTGCCCTGGCGCAAGGCGTGACCGCCTCGCCGGTTGGCGACGGCCTGATGCTCGGCGCCATCATCGTCTGCGGGCTGGGCTACGCCGAGGGGGCCAAGCTGTCGCGCAAGCTCGGCGGCTGGCAGGTGATCTGCTGGGCCTTGGCGCTGTCGCTGCCGGTGATGCTGGCGTTGAGCTTCGCGACGCTGCCGCCATCCTTCGCGGCCATCGGTTCGGGCGCGTGGATCGGCCTCGCCTATGTCTCGCTGTTCAGCATGCTGATCGGCTTCATCTTCTGGTACCGCGGCCTGGCGCAAGGCGGCATCGCCGCCGTCGGGCAACTGCAGCTGCTGCAGCCCTTCTTCGGCCTGGCGCTTGCGGCGAGCCTGCTGCACGAGCAGGTCAGCCCGATGATGGTGGTCGTGACGCTCGGGGTCGTGGCCTGCGTGTTCGGGGCGAAGAAATTCGCGAAGTAGGAACCCTACTGATTTGTTTTGACGCAATTTCGGACGGAAAACCGTTTCACACTTTTCCTGGAATTGCTCAGAACTTCGTCACCACCCCGATGCCAATCCCCTCGAAGCCGCCCATCGCCATCAGCGCAGCGGGCGCTTCCTCGAGGCTGATCTTCTTCCCGACCAGCAATTCGGGCTTCAGCTTGCCGGTGCGGATCATCTCCATCATCGCGTTGTAGCGGTAGGCCTGCATGCCGTGGCTGCCGAGGATTTCGAGCTCGAAGGCGATCACCTTGTCCATCGGAACCTGCGGGCGTGCGTGCTCGCCCAGCATCAGGCCGACCTGAACATGGCGGCCGCGCCGGCGCAGATTGGCGATCGAGTTGAAGGAGGTGGTCGGGTGTCCGAGCGCGTCCATCGACATATGCGCCCCGCCATTGGTGATCTGCTTGACGGCCTTGACGACGTTTGGCGTCGTCGAGGCGTTGATCGTCGCCACCGCGCCGATCTTCTTGGCGAATTCCAATTTCTCATCCGTCAGGTCGATGGCGATGACATTGGCGCCCATGGCGCTGGCGATCATGATCGCCGACAGGCCGACGCCGCCGCAGCCATGCACCGCCACCCATTCGCCGGGCGTCACCCGGCCCTGGTCGACGATGGCGCGAAACGAGGTGACGAAGCGGCAGCCGAGGCTTGCCGCGGTGGCGTATTCCATCTCTTCGGGCAGGCGCACGAGATTGGTGTCGGCATGCTCGATGCCGACATATTCGGCGAACGAACCCCAGCCGGTGAAACCAGGCTGCGTCTGGTGTTCGCAGACCTGATGGTTGCCGGAGGTGCATTCGAAGCAGCGGCCGCAGCCGACCGCGAAGGGAACCGTGACGCGATCACCTGCCTTCCAGCGGCTGACCTGTTTGCCGGCGGCGACGACGACGCCGGCCAGCTCATGTCCAGGAACATGCGGCAGCGTGATGCCGTCGTCATGGCCCATCCAGCCATGCCAGTCGCTGCGGCAAAGGCCTGTAGCCTCGACCTTGATGATGACGCCGTCGGCGGCCGGCTTCGGGTCGGGAACGGTCTGGATCGTCGGCGCCTGACCGAATTTCTCGAAGACGACGGCTTTCATCGGCAAACTCCCAACATTGCGTATTTGAGCTGACGATAGCCGATTCCACCGCCGGTTGACCGGAAATCGATTCTGCCAGGGCCGCGGCTGGCGGCCTGATCATCTACTCCGGCTGTTGGCGGAAATCGGCGAGCCGCGTTTCGCCGGGCGCAAGCAGGCGTCCGTCCTCCGCATGCACCTCCAGGCGCCGGATCGGCTTGCCGCTCTCGTTGTCGACCATGAAGGTGTAAGGCTCGCCCGGCCCGGAGAAATAGGTCTCGCCCCATTGGCGCAGCGCGACCAGGACATAGAACAGGCCACGGCCCTTTTCGGTCAGCACATATTCATGATGCGCGCTGCCATCCGGCGCCGGAACGGTTTCGAGGATGCCGTGCGCAACCAGATTGCGCAGCCGCGCCGACAGGATGTTCTTCGCCACGCCAAGGCTCTTCTGGAATTCGCCGAAGCGCCGCATGCCGTCGAAGGCGTCGCGCACGATGAGCAGCGACCACCAGTCGCCGATCGCATCAAGCGGCCTGGCGATGAGGCAGTCCGCGCTTTGATGGCTCGTCCGTTTAACCATGCAATTCGTCCAGATTTCCGATTTGTGGTTGCAAGATAAAACCTTGTTCTCTATTCCGCAATGGTTTCAAGTTGAAACCGAACGGAGCCAGCACGATGAACCTGCAGCTGCAAAATGCCGATCTGCGACGGTTGGAAGAAGGCGCGGTAGAGAAGCCAAAGCCAGGATTCCCGCGCGTCACCGCGCTCATCTTTGCAATTGCCTGCGGCCTGAGCGTCGCCAATGTCTATTTCGCGCATCCGCTGCTCGACGCCATCGCGCATGACTTTTCCATCGACCCAGCCTCGGTCGGCGTCGTGGTGACGGTGACGCAGATCGGCTATGCGCTCGGCCTGTTCTTCATCGTGCCGCTCGGCGATCTCTTCGACCGCCGCAAGCTGGTCGCCGCCCAGGCCGTGCTTTCCGCTCTGGCGCTGGTCCTTGTCGGCTTTTCGCCAAGCGCGGCGGTCCTGCTCGCGAGCCTTGCGGCGGTCGGGGTGCTCGCCGTCGTCGTGCAGGTCCTGGTCGCCTATGCCGCCGACCTGGCGGCGCCGGCCGAGCGGGGCCGGGCGGTGGGCACTGTCACCAGCGGCGTCATAACAGGCATCCTGCTGGCGCGCTTCGTCTCGGGACTGGTCGCCGATTTCGCTGGCTGGCGCTCCGTCTATCTCGTCTCGGCGGTGCTGACGCTGGTGATGGCGGCGATCCTGTTCCGGGTCCTGCCTCGCCATGAGGCCGCGCGGCCGCGTACATCCTATGCGGGCCTTCTGGGTTCGGTGCTGCGGCTGTTCGAGGAGGAGCCGCTGCTGCGGGTGCGCGCGGTGCTCGCCATGCTGATCTTCGCCAGCTTCAACGTGCTGTGGGCGCCATTGGTGCTGCCGCTGGCGGCCCCGCCTTTTTCGCTGTCGCATACCGAGATCGGCCTGTTCGGCCTGGCGGGCGTCGCAGGCGCGCTCGGCGCGCGCTGGACCGGTACGCTTGTCGATCGCGGACAGGGCCAATTGGTCACCGGCCTCAGCCTGCTGCTGATGGCCGCCGCCTGGCTGCCGATCGCCTTCATGGGCACGTCCTTGTGGTTGCTGGTGCTGGGCATCGTCATGCTCGATCTCGCCATCCAGGCGGTGCACGTCACCAACCAAAGCCTGATCTTTGCCCGCCGGCCGGACGCCCGCAGCAGGCTGGTCGGCGGCTATATGATCTTCTATTCGCTGGGCAGCGCGCTCGGCTCGATCGCCTCGACCATGACCTATGGCGCCTGGGGTTGGATCGGCGTCTGCCTGCTTGGCGCGGGCATCGGCCTGGCGGCGCTGGCGTTCTGGGCCGCTACGTTGCGGGTAGGGCGCTAAGCCGGGCTACTCCGCATCGATCTGGTTCTGCGGCGCAGCCTTCTGGAATGCCGGCAGCGCCATGCAGGCGGCGTTGATGCGCGCGATAACCGGATAGGGCGCCATGTCCACGCCGAAGCGGGCGTTGCTGGTGACCTGCGCGGCAAGGCAGATATCGGCCAGGCCGGGCGTGTCGCCATGGCAAAACGCGCCAGTCTCGGGCGATGAGGCCAGAATCTTTTCAAGCGGCTGGAAACCTTCGTTCACCCAATGCCTGAACCAGTTGACGACATCCTCGTCGCCGGCGCCGAACAAACTGCGAAGCGAGGTCAGCACGCGCAGATTGTTCACCGGGTGGATGTCGCAGGCGATCATCTGCGCCAGCATCCTGACACGAGCCCGACCGAGCGCATCCTTCGGCAGCAGCGGTGGCTCCGGCTGGATTTCGTCGAGATATTCGATGATCGCCAGCGATTGCGTCAAAAGCCTGCCGTCGTCCAGCACCAGCGCCGGCACCAGACCTTGCGGATTGACCGCGAGATAGGCGGGCTCGAGATGCTCGCCATGGCGCAGATGGTGCGGCACATAGGTGTAGTCCAACCCCTTCATCGCCAGCGCAATCCGCACCCGGTAAGAGGTGGAGGAGCGGTAGTAATTGTGGAGGACGAGGTCGCTCATCACCTCGGCTGCCCGATGCTCACCGCGATCTCGCCGATGCCGTCGACACCGCCGGTGATCCTGTCGCCGGCCTGGACCGCGCCGACGCCGGCCGGCGTGCCGGTGAAGATCAGGTCGCCAGGCCGAAGCTCGACCGCCTCGCTGCAGATCGAGACGATGTCGGCGATTGGCCAGATCAATTCGGCAAGATCGCCGTCCTGTTTCACCGCGCCGTTGACGGCGAGCCAGATGCGGCCTTTCTCCGGATGCCCCGATTTCGCGGCCGGAACCAGCGGGCCGCAAGGCGCGGACTGGTCGAACGCCTTCGACCAGTCCCAGGGCCGCGCAGCTTTCTTGGCCTGATCCTGCAGGTCGCGACGGGTCAGGTCGACGCCGACGCCATAGCCCCAGACATGGGCGAGCGCTTCTGCGCGCGGAATGCGGAAGCCGGCCTTGCCGATGGCGACGACCAGCTCGATCTCGTGATGCAGGTTGGAAGTCAGCGGCGGGTAAGGGATCTCGGCGCCGCTGTCGACCACCGCATCGGCGGGCTTGGTGAAGAAGAAGGGCGGGTCGCGCTCGTCATTGCCGAGCTCGCGCGCATGCGCGGCGTAATTTCGGCCGACGCAGAAGATACGGCGCACGGCAAACCGCTCCGCCGAGCCTGCGACGGCAACCGAAGCAATCGCCGGTGGCGGAAGGACGAATTCTGGCATGAGTTTTCTCTGGGTTGGCATGAATCGTGCGCACCTTCCGCCGATTTTGACGGATGGGCAAGACTCGACCTCCCGGCACATCGGCCTGTCGTTTCAGTGACAATGCGCTGGATCATTGGGCGTATACTATTTGCCAATAATCTGAGCACGGTCACCGGGTTATCCTGTGGCGGCCGAAACCGAACCGATGCCTGAACCCGTGCAATGACCCCCGTCAGCGATCGCGCCCGCTTCCTGATCATCGACGACCACCCGCTGTTTCGCGAGGCGCTGCACAGCGCGGTGCAGATGGCCTATCCGGACGTCGACACGGTCGAGGCGCGGGCGATCGCGGAAGCGATCGAGCTTCTTGCCGACGCCAAGCCGTTCGACCTCGCGCTGCTCGATTTGAGCATGCCCGACGTGCATGGCTTCGAGGGCTTGTTGCAGCTCAGGACCCGCTATCCGCGGCTGCCGGTGGTGATCGTGTCCGGCTATGAGGAGCCGAAGATCATTTCCGAGGCGCTGTCCTACGGCGCCGCCGGCTTCATCCCGAAATCGGCCCGCAAGAGCGATCTCGCCGCCGCCATCCGCTCGGTGATGGACGGCGCCGTCTATGTGCCGGAAAACTACGAGGGCCAGCCGCCCGATCCCGACAGCACCGACCGCGCCGACATGGTGCAGCGCCTGGCCAGGCTGACGCCGCAACAGCTGAGGGTCCTGCAGATGCTGCGCCAGGGCATGCTCAACAAGCAGATCGCCTACGAACTGCAGGTGGGCGAGACCACCGTCAAGGCGCATGTCTCTGAGATCCTGCGCAAGCTCAACGTCTATAGTCGCACGCAAGCGGTGATCGAGGTCTCGAAGCTGGACAATGCGGAGCTGTTCAGGGATCAGGCTGGGTTTTGAGGCCGTTGATGGCCCCGATTTTCATGCAAATTTAGTTCGTTAAGCAATGTGTATGTATGGACTTGTGCCAAAGTCCATGTCTCCCTCCATGCTTAGGCATATGCACCACCTATATTCCAAATCTATGAAATAGTGGTGCTGAGGTATTTCTATGAGGTATGGTATAACATCGACCATGATTTCGATGCGTGACTTGAGTGCAAAATTGGTCAAGCTATCCCCAACATATATGGCGTCTCCAAAAAGTCTGTGTTCTGAGGCGATTTCCTTAAAGAATGACAAAAAATCCGATTCGCGCTCGGTGATTTTCGTTGTCTGTTTTGGGAGCTTTTTCCAATCGATCTTTGATCCGGAGGTAGGGAAATTTCTTTTCAGAAGTTGAAAAAAAGGGGAAGAGTGGCCTAAATCGATCAGTTCTCCTGAAGAAAAAAGATATTCTAATGATTTTCTGATTTTTTCATCATGGGTAGTCAAACGTCTCTCCGATCACTACTGACGATCGATAATTCTTCTCAAATAAATTTCCAGCCAAAGTATATCGGCTAAGCCAGCAGATGCGCGAGCAGCGCGCGCAGTTGCGCCGGCTTCAGCGGCTTGCGCATCAGCTCGATGCCGGCGGAGCGGGCGGCCTTGGCGACGAGCTCGGAGCCGTCGGCGGTGACGATCAGCGCCGGCACGGGGCGGCCGAGATAGTCGCGCACTTCGGCGATCGTCGCGGTGCCGAGGTCGCCGCCGTCGAGATGCTGGTCGGCGATGATGATGTCGGGCACCCAGGCGGTGTCGCCGAGCAGGTCGAGCGCATCGTCGGTCGAGGTGGCGGCGCGCACCAGGCATTGCCAGCGCTCGAGCAGCGAGGTCATGGCGGAGAGCACATCCAGATCGTTCTCGACCAGCAGCACCCTGGTGCCGAACAGGCCGTAGCCGCGCGGCCGCTCCATGTCGGCGGCGGCCATCGCCGGTTCGGCCGTGGCCATGCCGACCGGCACGTCGATATGGAAGATGGTGCCGCGCCCGACCTTCGAGGAAAAGGTGATGGGGTGGCCGAGCGCCGCCGCCATGCGGCGCACGATCGCGAGGCCTAGGCCAAGTCCGCCGGCGATCGCCGTATCGCCAAGCGTCGAGGTGCCGCGGTGGAATTCCTCGAACACCGCCTCGCGCTGATCCTCGGGAATGCCGCAGCCGGTGTCGGCGACGTCGATGCGGATGGTGTCGCCACGATGCCTGGTGCCGACCAGCACGCCGCCCGAGCGGGTGTAACGCAGCGCATTGGAGAGGATGTTCTGCAGGATGCGCCTGAGCAGCGTGCGGTCGGAGCGTACGACCACGTTCACCGGCCTGAATTTGAGCGACAGGCTTTTCTTTTCCGCTTCGGGCAGGAAATCCGAGCGCAGCGAGGAAAACAGCGCTTCCAGGCTGACGTCGACGATTTCCGGCTCCACCACCCCCGCGTCGAGCTTCGAGATGTCGAGCAGCGTGCGCAGCAGGTCTTCCATCGTCTCCAGCGAGCGCTCGACCTGGCGCACCAGTTTCGTGCCTTCCTCGCTGGTCTGCACCTCGGCCAGCGCCGAGACCGACAGATGCGCGGCGTTGAGCGGCTGCAGAACGTCGTGGCTGGCGGCGGCGAGGAACCTGGTCTTGGAGAGGTTCGCCAGTTCGGCGTTCTCCTTCGCCGCGCTGAGATCGATGTTCGACTGCTCGAGCCGGCGCAGCGTCGCGTGCAGTTCCTCGGTGCGGTTGCGTACCCGATTTTCCAGCGAGATGGCGGTCTGGAACAGCGAGAAGGCGTTGCCCTGCTGGTCCATCGAACGCTCGACGCGGCTGACGAGGGCTGCGTTGATCTTCTTCAGCCTTTCGAGGTCGTTGATGTCGCGAAGCGGCATCTCGCTCACTCGGCTGCCTGGCGCTCGCCGAAGGCGATGCCGGTAAAGGTCTGGTTGAGGTGCATCGAGCGATACTGCTCGCCATAGGTGCCGAAGCCGATGACCTTGTTGGTCCGGTAGAGTTCCGAAATCTCGCGGTAGACCTGGCGGTTGCGCGCGTCGAGCCGGCGCAGCACACAGTCGAAGCCCAGGATCATGTCGATGCCGCCGAGCTTGCGTTCGGCATCCTGCAACGCGGCACGCGTCGATTCCACCATGTTCTTCGGCTGGGCGATGGACAGGACGACGCCGTCGTCGATGGCGCAGAAGAACGACAGCGAGCCGTCGACATGCATGCGCTGGATGGAACGGCAGTAATATTCGCCGGCCACCTTCACCACGACGGGATGGGACGCGAAGCTCAGCGGCGTCAGCGCCTGGGGCACGGTGCCGACGGAGGCCGCGTATTCCTCCGCCGCGTTGGTGGCGTTGAATTCGCGCACGATGCGGTGGTCCGGGTCGGACGCCGTCACCACCAGCTTCTCGTCGGTCGGGATGAAATTGTCGGTCTTGAAGACGTGGAAAGGGATTTCTGTCGCAACTAGCACGATGATGGCGCTGTCGGACGTGACCTTGCCGTTCGAGATCAGGCTGGTCGTCTCGAATTTCAGGTCGTCGCCAGCCGAGCCGCCGATCAGCGGGATGTCGTCCAACCCCCAATGGATGGCCGAGGTCACCGCTTCCTCGGCATAGGAAAGCCCGTCGATGAAGCAGAGGGCGAACACGCTCTTCGCCCGCTCCTGGCCGGCGCGGCTGCGCAATAGGCGCCGCAGCTCCACGACCTCGCCGGTGATCCCGTCCATGCTGGAGGAGGAGAGGTTCTCGACGGTGGTGCTGACGGTCGAAAACGACGCCGCCGGCAAAAGCAGGGCAAGGGCATGCCCTTCCTCCAGTCCCTGCGGCGTGATTTCGCCGGCGGTCGAGCAGCCGGCATAGGCGAGCGACGGCGCATGGACTTTCAGCGCTTGCGCGAGCGCAGCCGCGTCGACAAGGCTTTGGGAGAAGAACAGAAGCGCAAAGCCAGCATTGCCCTCCGCCGCTTCGGCCGCGATTGCCCGGGCAAAGGCATTCGGGTCGGGCTCATCCGTGGTGAGCGCCGAAAGGCCCGATGCATAGCGGGTGCTCGAACTGGCCAGCTGCCTTCCTCCGCAATTTCCTCCGACGCTCTTTTGTGCGTGTCTTTTCTTATGCGTGTCAGGCACGCTTCGCGTCGAAGGCATCTTTGCCTTCAATCCCGGTTTTGGCAATGGGGCCGGTTGCTGCGCTGCACATAGCTTTTGCCATGATCGAAAGTACAATGGAACCGGCGCTGGCAGGGCTGTTTTGGCCGTTGTACGGTGCACGAATAACGCATTGCCGAACCACAAGCGCGGCATTCGGCAATGACCAAGGTTGATACCCAGGGAGGTTGCATGTCGGACGTGTCGTTGACTGTGAATGGGAGGCGGGTCAGCGGGAACGCCGAGGACCGAACGCTTCTGGTGCATTTCCTCAGGGAACATCTCGGACTCACCGGCACACATGTCGGTTGTGACACCTCGCAATGCGGCGCCTGCGTCGTGCATGTCGACGGCCGGGCGGTGAAGTCCTGCTCGATGCTGGCCGTGCAGGCCTCGGGCTCGACCGTCGTCACCATCGAGGGGCTCGCCGACGGCGCCGAACTGCATCCGGTGCAGGCCGCGTTCAAGGAGCATCACGGGCTGCAATGCGGCTTCTGCACGCCGGGCATGATCATGACCGCGACCGACATGATCGCGCGCCACCCGCAAGGCCTCGACGAGGCGACGGTGCGCGCCGAGCTCGAAGGCAATATCTGCCGCTGCACGGGCTACCACAACATCGTGAAGGCGATCCTCGCCGCATCGGAGACGATGGCGAAGGGCGCCAAGGGCAAGGCGAAGCAGGCAGCATGAGGAAGCGAATAGCGAATAGGGAGTAGCGAATAGTCGCCGTCTTCACGGCCGACCTTCGCTCCATTCGTTCCCCTACTCACTATTCGCTACTCACTACTCACTAAATTCCGGAGGAATTTCCTATGGGTATCGAAGGCGTCGGCGCCCGCGTGGCGCGCAAGGAAGACAAGAGGTTCATCACCGGCGGTGGCCGCTATGTCGACGACATGGTGGTTCCCGGCATGAAACATGCCGTGTTCGTGCGCAGTCCGCACGCGCATGCGCAGATCAAGAAGATCGACGTGAAAAAGGCGCAAGCGATGCCGGGCGTCGTCGGTGTGCTCACCGGCAAGGAGCTCAAGGCCGACGGCATCGGCAATTTGATCTGCGGCTGGATGATCCACTCCAAGGATGGCACGCCGATGAAGATGGGCGCCTGGTCGCCCTTAGCCGTCGACAAGGTGCGCTATGTCGGCGACGCGGTCGTCATCGTCGTCGCCGACACCAAGGGTCAGGCACGCGACGCCGCAGAGGCGGTCGAGATCACCTACAAGGAACTGAAGGCCGTGGTCGACGCCACGAAGGCGATCCAGTCCGGCGCGCCGCAGATCCATGCCGAGGCGGAGAACAACCTGATCTTCGACTGGGAGCTCGGCGACGGCAAGGCGACCGACGCGGCGATCAAGTCGGCGGCCCATGTCACGCGCATGAAGATCGTCAACAACCGGCTGGTGCCGAATGCGATGGAGCCGCGCGCGGCTCTCGGCCATTACGACAAGGCCGAGGACCACTACACCTGCTGGACGACGTCGCAGAACCCGCATGTCGCGCGGTTGGTGATGAGCGCCTTCTACAACGTCGCGCCGGAAAACAAGCTGCGCGTGATCGCGCCGGATGTCGGCGGCGGCTTCGGCTCCAAGATCTACATCTATCCGGAAGAGATCGTCTGCCTGTGGGCCTCGAAGAAGACCAGTGTACCGGTCAAATGGGTGGCCGACCGCACCGAAAGCTTCCTCTCCGACGCGCATGGCCGCGACCATGTCTCGACGGTGGAGATGGCCTTCGACAAGGACAACCGCATCACCGGCCTCAAGGTCGACACGATCGCCAATCTCGGCGCCTACATGTCGCTGTTCTCGTCCTGCGTGCCGACCTATCTCTACGCGACGCTGCTGTCGGGCCAGTACAATATCCCGGCGATCCACGCCAATGTGCGCACCGTCTACACCAACACCGCGCCCGTCGATGCCTATCGCGGGGCAGGGCGGCCGGAGGCCACCTATGTGCTGGAGCGCATGATGGAGACCGCCGCGCGCGAGCTTGGCGTGTCGCCGGCGGAACTCAGACGCCGCAACTTCATCACGTCCTTCCCGCACCAGACGCCGGTGATCATGGCGTATGACGCGGGCGATTATAACGCTTCGCTCGATGCGGCCATGAAGGCCGCCGACTATGCCGGCTTCACCAAGCGTCGCGCCGACGCCGCCAAGCAGGGCAAGCTGCGCGGCATCGGTATGAGCTGCTACATCGAGGCCTGCGGCCTGGCGCCGTCATCGGCGGTCGGCTCGCTCGGCGCCGGCGTCGGCCTCTGGGAATCGGCGGAGGTGCGCGTCAATGCCGTGGGCACGATCGAGGTGCTCACCGGCTCGCACAGCCATGGCCAAGGCCATGAGACGACCTTCGCGCAATTGGTCACACAGCGCTTCGGCGTGCCGATCGACTCGGTCTCGATCGTGCATGGCGACACCGACAAGGTGCAGATGGGCATGGGCACCTACGGCTCGCGGTCCGGCGCCGTCGGCATGTCGGCCATCGTCAAGGCGCTCGACAAGGTCGAGGCCAAGGCCAAGAAGATCGCCGCGCATCTGCTGGAAGCCGACGAGGGCGACATCGTCATCGAGAATGGCGAGGTCA
Organism: Mesorhizobium sp. BH1-1-5; assembly: GCF_020165615.1. Classification (NCBI taxonomy): domain Bacteria; kingdom Pseudomonadati; phylum Pseudomonadota; class Alphaproteobacteria; order Hyphomicrobiales; family Phyllobacteriaceae; genus Mesorhizobium; species Mesorhizobium sp. BH1-1-5. Next base: position 196,801 of record NZ_JAIUIM010000005.1, on the reverse strand, counting down.
AGGTCGCGGGCACCGACAAGAGCCTGCCATGGTTCCAGGTGGCGCTTGCCTCCTATACCGCCCACAATTTGCCGGCGGGCATGGAGCCTGGGCTCAAGGAGACGGCCTTCTACGATCCGTCCAACTTCACCTTCCCGGCCGGCTGCTACATCTGCGAGGTCGAGATCGATCCGGAAACCGGCACGACGGAAATCATCCAGTTCGTCGCGGCGGACGATTTCGGCAACATCATCAATCCGATGATCGTCGAGGGGCAGGTGCATGGCGGCATCGCCCAAGGCGTCGGCCAGGCGCTGCTGGAAGGCGCGCATTACGACTCCAGCGGCCAGCTTCTGACCGCAAGCTACATGGATTACACCATGCCGCGCGCGGGCGACCTGCCGTCGTTCAAGGTCTCGACCTCGAACACGCCATGCCCGGGCAATCCGCTCGGCGTCAAAGGCTGCGGCGAAGCCGGCGCCATCGGTTCGCCGCCGGCGGTCATCAACGCCATCACCGATGCGCTCGGCGTCGTCGACATCGCCATGCCGGCGTCGCCCGCGACGGTGTGGGCAACCATCCGCGCGACGAAGCACTGAGGAGGAACGAGCATGTATTCGGTCAATTACCATCGCGCTTCCTCCGTTGCCGACGCCGCCAGGCAGCTCAAGAACGGCGACGCCAAGTTGCTGTCCGGCGGCATGACGCTGATCCCTGCGATGAAGACGCGGCTCGCGTCGCCATCGGACCTTGTCGATGTCTCTCGGCTGAAGGAACTGCAGGGCGTCAAGGTGTCCGGCAAGACAGTGACGATAGGCGCCGCGACGACGCATTACGACGTCTCCACCGACGAGAAGCTGAAGAAGGCATGCCCGGCGCTTGCGCATATGGCATCGCTGATCGGCGATCCGGCGGTGCGCCACAGGGGTACGATCGGCGGCTCGATCGCCAACAACGATCCGGCGGCCGACTATCCGGCGGCACTGCTGGCGCTGGGCGCCACGATCGTCACCAACAAGCGCGAGATCGCGGCGGACAAATTCTTCAAGGGTCTGTTCGAAACGGCGCTGAAGGAAGGCGAGATCGTCACCGCGGTGAGCTTCACCGCTCCGGCCAAGGCGGCCTACCAGAAGTTCCGCAATCCGGCTTCGCGCTACGCCATCGTCGGCGTGTTCGTGACCAAGGGCAAGGACGGGGCGAGGGCGGCAGTGACCGGCGCCGGCGAAGACGGCGTTTTCCGCTCCAAGGAGATCGAGGCGGCGCTGGCGAAGAATTTCGACGCCGCCGCGCTCGGCGGCCTCAAAGTGCCGGCAAAGGGGCTGATGAGCGATATCCATGCCTCCGCCGACTACCGCGCCAATCTGATCGCGGTGATGGCCAAGCGCGCCGTGGCCGCCGCCAACGCCTGAACAGCGACGCCGCGGATGAAAGAAGGGGCCGCCTTGGCCCCTTTTTCTTTAGCCGCGGCAACGGCTTAGCCGGAAACGCCTGTCGAATTGCAGCTTCGCACTTGCACAAAGTTATCCCGCACTGCAAAATAAATCCGGCGGGAATACCAGATGGTCCAAGACGCGGGCAATGCTTCGCATGCGGACCTCGAGTTGCGAAGGCACGGTATGACCGACATCTCCGCAGCGTCCGTTGTCCTGCCACGGGCCACAGCCGACAAAGCGGCGCGGACAAGGCTGGCCTATCTCGACGGCTGGCGCGGCCTGTCAATCGCTCTTGTGCTGATCGGGCATTTTTTTCCCGTTCCCGGCATCAATCTCGGCGTTCTCGGTGTTGAGTTCTTCTTTGTGCTGAGCGGTCGGCTAATGGGCGAAATCCTGTTCATCGAGCGTTTTCCGCTGAAGAAATTCTTCAAGCGCCGCTTCTCGCGCATCTATCCCGCGCTGCTTGTGTTCGTGATTGCCGCGATGATCGGCCTCGCCGGCACCTATATCGCCTTCAAATGGAAGGCGGCGCTGACGGCGCTGACCTTCACCTACAATTACGCCGGCATCTTCATCAACCGGGCCGGCGCGCTCGACCACATCTGGTCGCTCTGCGTCGAGGAGCATTCCTACATCCTGCTCGCGCTGATCAGCGTGGTGGTTACCGGCCGCGCTAATGTCATTCGGCTCCTTCTGGTGCTGGCGCTGCTGGCGATGGCCAACGGCGTCATTTCGTACGGCGTTCTCGGCATGGGCTACGAGACCACCTACTGGCGCACCGACGTGCATATCGCCTCGATCCTGCTTTCGGCCGCGATCTGCCTGCTCAAGGCCGACGCCCGCCTGCCGGCTTTCCTGCAAAGCCAGCATGTGGCTCTCGCGGCCGCGGCCGGCGGCGTTCTGCTGTTCAGCAACCCAATACCGACGAGCCTGCATTACACCCTCGCCGTGCCGCTTCTGGCGCTGGCGGTCAACACGCTCGACTTCGCCGGCGGCACTCTCAGGGGGCTGCTGTCATCGCGGTCGATGGTGATGCTCGGGCTATGGTCCTACTCGCTCTATCTCTGGCAGCAGCCTTTCTACAAATTCGTCGATGAGCGCGGCAGCGCGCCGATCCCGATGCTGGCGGCTGTCTTCGCTTGCGCGCTCTGCAGTTATTACGTGATCGAGAAACCAGCCCGCGGCTGGCTCAACCGCAATTGGTGAGCATCCCTCAGATCGTGTTAGCCGACGGCAGTCTTTCATTTATAAGCTAATTATAGAATTCTAATTTAAGTCGGAGAATATCGCATATCTGCTCGATGATCGCTGCGACAAGCAGCATTAGACATTGGTACTAAGGAAGGAATTCTTTGTTGCCGCTCTCGTTTCTCCTTCTAGGTTTTCCAGATAGGACAACGGGAGGAAGACATGACAACGACCACTGTCGAAGGAGCGGGCGGTTGGCTCGATCGCTCTCACACGGTTGCGGAGCCGGGATTCAGCCGATGGATGGTGCCCCCGGCGGCGCTTTGCATTCATCTGTGCATCGGTCAGGCTTACGCGTTCAGTGTGTTCAACCTGCCGATGTCGAAGCTGATCGGCATCACCGAGTCGGCGCCTGACGACTGGAAGCTGACAGGGCTCGGCTGGATATTCTCGATCGCAATTCTGTTCCTTGGCATTGCAGCTGCCTTCGGTGGTGGCTGGCTCGACCGTGTCGGACCGCGCAAGGCGATGGTCGCGGCCGCCTGCTGTTTTGGTGGCGGCTTCATCATCTCTGCGCTCGGCGTCTATCTGCACCAGCTCTGGATCATCTATCTTGGTTATGGCGTGCTTGGCGGCATCGGTCTCGGCCTCGGCTACATTTCGCCGGTGAAGACGCTGATCACCTGGTTTCCGGATCGGCCAGGGATGGCGACCGGTATGGCGATCATGGGCTTCGGGGGCGGCGCCTTCATAGCCTCGCCGCTCTCGGTTTATCTGATGAACCTGTTCTCGACGCCCGAACATATCGGCGTCGCCGAAACCTTCATCGTGCTCGGCATCACCTATTTCATCTTCATGATGATCGGCGCCACCATGGTAAGAGTGCCCCCGGAAGGCTGGCGGCCCGTCGGCTGGACACCGCCCGCAACGCAAGGCGCGATGGTCACCAGCGCCAATGTCCATCTCGACGATGCGCTGAAGACGCCGCAGTTCTGGCTGTTATGGGGTGTGCTGTGCCTCAACGTTACGGCCGGCATCGGCGTGCTCGGCCAGGCCTCGGCCATGAGCCAGGAGATGTTCCCGGGACGCATCACGGCGGCGGCGGCCGCAGGCTTTGTCGGCCTGCTTTCGATCTTCAACATGCTCGGCCGCTTCTTCTGGGCCTCGGCCAGCGATTATATCGGCCGCAAGATGACCTACGCGATCTTTTTCGTGCTGGGTGTGATCTTGTATGCAGCCGTGCCGTGGACCGGAAAATCCGGCAACGTGTTCCTGTTCGTGCTGTTCTACGGGATCATCCTCAGCATGTATGGCGGCGGTTTTTCCACCGTTCCGGCCTATCTGCGAGATGTCTTCGGTGTGCGCTATGTCGGCGCCATTCATGGCCGGTTGCTGACGGCCTGGTCGGTTGCCGGCGTGCTTGGCCCGGTCCTGGTCAACTATATCCGCCAGTACCAGATCGACGGCGGCGTGGCGAAGGCCGACGCATATACGGTGACCATGTACATCATGGCCGGTCTGCTCGCCGTCGGCTTCCTACTCAATTTGATGATGCGGCCGGTGGCCGAGCGCTTCCACATGAAGCCGGAAGCGGCGAGGGCATAGGAGATCGAGATGGCACAGGACAACGCCAATACCGTCAAGCTGACGCTCGCCTGGCTGCTGGTCGGCATACCTCTGGTCTGGGGCTTCTGGACAACGGTGGTCAGCGCCGTTCCATTGTTCCGGTAGACCAGGCGTCAACCGGCGAGGCCGGTGCGGCTATCTTTCTGCGCCGCGAGATAGCGGCGAAGCCCGGCTTCGCCGCGCGGCGTCGTCCAGCGATGATTCCAGGCGAAGGCGGGTCTGAGCAGCGGCGCGAGCAGCTTGAGGATCGGTCTCTCGACCGTGACCTGCCAGATCAGGTCGACATGCGTGCCGCTTCCCGACGGCGACAGTTCGGCCCGCCAGAGCCCGTCGAAGTCGCCGAAGGTCTTCACGACCACCAGCCATCCGGGATCGAGCTCGGCGGCCTCGATGATGAAGTTCAGCTCATAGGGCAGGGCGCCGCGCGCTCTCGCCCTGGCGCGGGCGCCGACCACGCCCTTGCCCTTCTTGTCGAGCGGCTCGACCTCCTTGTAGGCATCGCCCCACCAGAGCGGCAGAAGCTGAGCGTCCGACAGCACGTCCCACACTTCCTGCGGCGTGCCTTCAGGGATGTCCCAGCTCTCGTCGAAGCGGAGGACATTGCTTGGCATGATGTCGCGCCCCAGCCAACGGAGCGTCTATATTAGCTACGGCTTGTTTTCATGGCCAGCAGCGTTCACGCGGCGATCGGTTTAGCCCAATAGCGCACCGACTTCTTGCCGCCGTGGATCACCGCATCGCCGACCTCGGCGAAGCCGAGTGCTGCGTGGAAGGCGTCGGAAGCCGGATTCGGCGGATCGGCGTTGACCTCACAGGTGACGATCGTGTGGCCGGCGCGCCGGGCCTGCTCGAACAGATCCTCGTAAAGCCGGCGGGCATGGCCGCGGCCGCGGGCGTCCGCGGCGACGACGACGCGATCGACATAGACGAAGCGCGGATAGCGCTCGCGAAACCAGAGGAAGTTCGGGCTGTCGTAGCTTGCGTCCTGGTCGAAGCACATGATGAAGGCTTCGAGCGCGCCGATGCGGCGCGTGTAGAACGCTTCGCCGAGCAGGAACGAAAGCCGTTCCGGCTCGAGCCAGGACAGCTCCGCCGCATGCTCGTTGTTGAGGGCGAGGATCGCGGCCTCGGCGGCGGGCGAGACGTGTTCGATCGGCGGCAATTCCCTGGTCATCGCCTTTGCCATCAGGCCCGCGCGGCCGCGATCGTCGCCGCCACCAGGGCTTGGTCGGTCACGGTGTTGCGGTATTCGCGGTCGAGGTCGGTGCCGCCCATGCCGACATCCGGGTTGCGGTAGCGCATGGCGCTCGGCACGTCCGCGAGTGCCGCGAAATGCATCTCGGTCAATCCGGTCCGCCTGCGTACCTCGCCGATCGTGTCGGGCGCGAGCGCGCCGCAGCCGAGGATGATGATGCGCGAGCCGGCCAGGCGGACGAGCTCCGCCAGAAGCTCGACGCCTTCGACCGCCGTGTCGCGCTGGCCGCTGGTCAGCACGCGGCCGACCTTGCAGCGGATGAGGGCTTCGAGCGCGGCGGCCGGATCGCGCGTCATGTCGAAGGCGCGGTGGCAGGTGACGTTGAGCGGGCCGGCGGCCTCGACCAATGCGCTCATGCGCGCCTCGTCGATGGCGCCGTCGGCGGTCAGGCAGCCGACGACGACGCCGGCGACGCCGAGCTCGCGCAGGGCTTCGACATCGGCCAGCATCGATCGGTATTCGGCCTCGCTGTAAAGGAAGTCGCCGCCGCGCGGCCGCACGATAACATGGAAGGGAATGGTCGCGCTTTCGAGCGCGGCGCGCACCGTGCCCATGCTCGGCGTGATGCCGCCCTCGACCAGGCTGGCGCAGAGCTCGACCCGGTCGGCGCCGGCGGCCTGCGCGGCAAGCAGCCCGTCAATGCCTTCGACGCAGATTTCGATCAGGGGTTTTTGCGTGTCCGCCACCGGTTTCCATCCATGCCTTCGATGAGATGGGCAGCCCTAGCACCGGGCGAGCCGCCGCGAAAGCCGCAACGATCGGTCCAGCCATGGAAGTCGCCAGCCATGCAACTCGCTTGACAACGCATAACTGCAAAGTTATGGGTAACTCATAACTGGAAAGTTATTGATTGACGCGAGCCAGGCGGCCGCAAGAATCCGAGGAGACGAATGATGGAAGCAAGATTGAAAAACCCGGTGATGCTCATTCCCGGCGCGCTGCAGGCGCTTCTGGCGCTCGACAAGTCGACCGAAGCCGGCGAGGTGCCTTATGTGACGCGCAAGCTCGTCCACCTGCGCGCCAGCCAGATCAACGCCTGCGCCGTCTGCGTCGACATGCATGCGCGTGAGCTGAAGAAGGCGGGCGAGAAGGACGAGCGGATCTTCGCTGTGTCGGCTTGGCGCGAAACGCCGTATTTCACCGACGCCGAGCGTGCGGCGCTTGCGCTGACGGAAGCAGCGACGCGGCTGGCCGACCGCTCCGACGCGGTGCCGGACGATGTCTGGGACGAGGCGGCGCGCCATTATGACGACAAGGCGCTCGCTGCCCTGGTGATCCAGATCGCGCTGATCAACGCCTTCAACCGCCTGAACGCCACCACCAGGCAGCCGGTGGGCGCCTGGGGATGAGGCGAGAGGTCCGCTTCGAAGCGGTCGCCCTGCCGGCTACTGCTTCAGGATCGTGTTCTTGGCGCCCTGTTCGACCTGGTCGATCACCAGAAGCTTCACCGGATCAGTGCCGATATTGGTGGCCTGGTGCCATTGGCCGATCATCTCGACGATGAAGTCGCCTGATTTGTAGGTGTTGGCGGCGCCGGTCTCGACATTGGTGACCTTGAGCGTGCCTTGCTCGACATAGGCATAGCGTGGGAAGGGGTGCTTGTGCACGGGCAAGGTCGCCCCCGGCGCGATCTGGTAGGACGAGACCTGAACCTCGACATTCTTTTGCGGCAGGGTGATCGGCTGGCCGGACGCGGTCGTGGTCTTAGACGCCAGCGGCGTGACGACGACCGGCGTGTTCGAGCTGTCCAAGGCGTTGGCCGCGGTCGCATAGACGGTGGCTATCGCCAGCAGCGCCGATATCGTGATGTTGCGCATGATCCCCTCCAAAGTTGGCGCACCATCGCCCGACGGAAATCGACGCGCAAGCACCCTTTTGCACGCGCCTAATCCTGGGGCGCCGCGGTCTAAACTGCTCTGGAAGACGTGAAAGGCCCCGGACATGCCGGGGCCTGAGCACTGTACCGTCGCCTCAGCCGTTCGGCCGGCTGTTTCGCCACGCGATGGGATCAGGAGCGTGCCGGAAGGTGATCCGACGGATCAGCTCGGCGCCTTGCCGCCGTTCTTCTTGCAGGCCGCGCGGAATTTCTCCCGGTCCTTGCCGTGGAGGCCTTTTTGATCCGCGAGGGTCGAGCATTGTTTCGAGATCGCGGTCTTTTCAGGCGTCATGGCGGTTTTCGGCTTCTTCGTGGTTGGCGCCGTGGTCGTTGTCGTGGTGGCGGCGGGCATCGTCGCCGTGGTCGACGTCGCCGCCATGGCACCGGTGGCGACAAAGCCCACGAGAGCGAAAGAGGCAAGAAGACGTGCTGCGGTTTTCATTGCGATCTCCAGTGTTTCGAGTGTCCCCCAAGCGCGGGCTAGCATCTGACTGAGGCTCCACCGTGCCGAGCCGCCCCGCGGGATGGACACTTTGTCGTTACCGGGATGTGGCGCCGGATTCGCACGCCATCGCGCCGCGGTGAAACGCTGCGAGCCGTCACACGGCCGGGCTATCCTGTTGTTTGGCAGGTCCGGGCCTCGGCGGCCTGAGCAGCAAGGCGAACGGCACGAGCAGCGCCGTCGCTATCGCGCAATAGAAGAAGACGTCGACATAGGCGAGCAGCGAAGCCTGGCGGCCGATTTCCTGCCCAATCCATCCGACAGCCTGCTGCCTGGCCTCAGTCAGCGGCGAGCCCTCGGCGACGAAGTGGTCCGTCACCTGGCGGAGCGTCTGCTGATAGGCTTCGCTCGACTGCGCCGTGTGGCCGACCAGCACCGACTGGTGCAGCTGGGCGTTCTGGGCAATGACCGTGTTGGACAGCGACACGCCAATGCTGCCGCCGATGTTGCGGGCGACATTGATGAGCGAGGACGCCTGGTCGGTCTTTTGCGGCGGCAGGCCGACATAGGCGGCGGTCGAGATCGGGATGAACAGGAACGGCAGGCCGATCATCATGTAGATGCGCGCATAGGCGAAGAAGCCGAAGCTGGCGTCGGGCGTCAGCGAGGTCATGTGCCAGAGCGCGACCGCGACCACCGACATGCCCATCATGATGAGGTAGCGCGGCTGGACGACGCCGGCGGCAAAGCCCGAGACCGGCATCAGCATGAGCATGGCGATGCCGCCCGGCATCATCGACAGGCCGGAAAGGGTGGCGGTGTAGTCGAAGGTCGTCTGCTGCAGTTGCGGCAACAATTGCGTGCTGCTGAACAGCACCGCGCCCACCGCCATCATGACGAGGAAAGACATGCCGAACTGCCGGCTGAAAAGCAGGCGGATGTCGACGATCGGTTCGCGCCTCGTCCATTCCCACGGGACAAGCAGCAGGAACGACACAGCCGAGATCACGGCGAAAGCGGTGATGAAGGCCGAGGCGAACCAGTCGTTGCGCTGGCCCTCGTCGAGGAAGACTTCGAGGCAGCCGAGCGCCATCGCCACCAGGATGAAGCCGATCCAGTCGACCTTCAGCCCCTTGCTCAACCGTTCGCGACGCTCGCGTTCGAGAATCTCGGGCTCGATCACCAGCCATTGCACGAGCGCCAGCGACATGATGCCGAACGGCACGTTGATGAAGAAGATCCAGTGCCATGAGAAATTGTCGGTCAGCCAACCGCCGATGGTCGGCCCGACCGTCGGCGCGACGATCACCGCAATGCCGTAGAGGGCAAAGGCCTGCGAACGTTTCTCAGGCGGAAACGTGTCGGCGAGGATCGATTGCTCGCTCGGCGCCATGCCACCGCCGCCGAGCCCCTGCAGGATGCGGAAGGCGATCAGCGTCGGCAGGTTGGGCGCCAGCCCGCAGAGCAGCGAGGCCAGCGTGAAGGTCGCCACGCAGATCATGTAATAGCGCTTGCGGCCGATGACACTGGTGAGCCAGCCGCTGACCGGGATGATGACGGAGTTGGCGACGAGATAGGTGGTGATCACCCATGTGCTCTCGTCCATGCCGGCGGCCAGGCTGCCGGCGATGTTGCGCAGCGCGACATTGGCGATCGAGGTGTCGAGCACCAGCATGAAGGTCGCGATCGAGACGACGATCGCGATCAGCCAGGGGTTGCGCCGACCGGCCGCCGATCGGCTTTGGTCGCCATGGGCTGTTGCGGCATCGCTCATCTGACCTTGACCGTCGGCACCACCGACATGCCGGGGCCGAGATAGATGCCGGGCGGCTGGTCGAAGACAATCTTGACCGGCACGCGCTGCACCACCTTGACGAAATTGCCGGTGGCGTTTTCGGCAGGCAGCAGGCTGAACGCCGTGCCGCTGCCTGCCTGGATGCTGTCGATATGGCCGTGGAAGGTCTTTTCGGGATAGGCGTCGATGGCAATATCGACGGGCTGGCCGGGCCGCATCAGATCGAGCTGCGTCTCCTTGAAATTGGCTTTCACCCAGACATCGTTGGGCACGAACATCATCAACACCTGGCCGGGCTGCGCATAGGTGCCTTTCGCCGCCGTGATGTTGGTGGCATGGCCGGCGACGGGCGCCGTGATCATTGTACGGGCGAGGGTGGTCTTGGCCTGGTCCTCGCTGGCCTCGGCCTGCCGAAGCTTGGCTTGCGCGCTCTTGCCTTGCGCCTGCAGAACCGCAATCTGGCTTTTCGCCGCCTCGGCATTGGCGTTAGCGGCATCCAGCGCCGCCTGGTCCTGGCGCAAGGTCGAAGCGGCCTGCTGCGCCTGTTGTTGCGTCGCCGTGCCCTTGGCCAGGAGCTCGCGGTTGCGCTGGTCCTCAGATCTGGCGAATTCGAACGCTGCCTGCGCCTGCGCCACCTGCTTGCCGGCGGCATCGATCTTGGCGTCCTGCGCCTGGGTCTGGGCCTGCACGTTGGCGATCTCGGCCTGCGCCGCCATCACGCCGGCTTCCGCCTGTTTGAGTGAGGCCTGATAATCGCTGTCGTCGATGCGCAGAAGGACGGCGCCGGCCTCGACCGGCTGGTTGTCGGTGACGGCGACGTCGGTGATGCGCCCGGCAATTTCCGCGCCGATCGTCACGGTGCGCGCGTCGATGAAGGCGTCGTCGGTCCATTCATAATGACGTGCGTTGGTCCACCAGATCACCACGGCCGCGATGACCAACAGGATGAGGATGGCAACGATCGCCGCTACATAGGGGTGACGTCTGAGGAGGCCGGGCTTGCTGCGATCGGACGGATCGTCATTCGCCTGTGTGTCTTGCGCTTGCTTGTCGTCGCTGCGCTTGCCTTCGACGGGCTTTTCTTCGTCCGGGCGGTGCTGATCGGACCGGGGCTCAGCCCGCGCTTCGTCGGCGGGAGCGGCTTCGCGCTCTTTTCTGTCGGTTTTTGCGTCCAAGGCAACGGATCCCAGATATCGTTGGCCCCCTCGCAGCAGGGTCAACGAGTGGTTTCCGCAAAGGTTCCTGTCGCCGGATGCCGGGCAGTGGCCGCCTGTCGGCCGTCAGCCAGCCATCCAGCCGCCATCCACCATCAGGTTGATGCCGGTGACGTAGCTGGCCATGTCGCTGGCGAGAAACAGCGCCGCGCCCGCCACGTCGTTGGGATGGCCGAGCCGCGGCCAGGGCGTGCGGCGGCGCGAATAGTCGAGCGCGTCAGGGTCGTTGGCGACGCCCGGCTTGCCGGTGATGATCTTGCCCGGCGCGATCGCGTTGCAGACGATGAGGTCGTCGGCGTGGTCGACCGCGATCTGGCGCGTCATCTGCACGATGCCGCCCTTGCTCACCGAATAGGGCAGGTCGCCTGGGCAGGCGACCATGCCGTGCTGCGAGGAGATGTTGATGATGCGGCCGCGCACATCGTCGACCGGCGCCTGGGTGAGCATCTGCATGACGGCGCGTTTGTTGCAAAAGAAGAAGCCGGTCAGGTTGACGCCGATGACGCGGTGCCACTGTTCCGGCGTGGTCTCGATAAGGTTGGTGCTTGTGTAGATCGCGGCATTGTTGACCATCACGTCGAGCCGGCCGAACTGCGCGACCGTTGCGCCGACGAGCGCGTCGACGGCGTTCCAGTCCGAGATGTCGGTTCTAATGTAGATGGCGGCGCCGCCGGCCGCGCGGATCATGTCGACCGTGCCCTGGCCGCCCTCGATCGGTTGTTCGACCGTGTCGGCGACGACGATGCTGGCGCCTTCGGCGGCGAATTTCAACGCGATGGCACGACCGATGCCGGAGCTCGCTCCGGTGACGATGGCGGTCTTGTTGACGAGCAAGGCCATGGTGTTCAGCTCTCCTGGGCGACGATCTTTCCCTGCGCCGGGCCGCCCAGCCGCCCGTCGCGCACGATCCCGCGACCGCGCAGGAAGACATTGGTCAGCCGTGCTTTCACGGTCCAGCCGTCGAAAGGCGTGCAGCCGGCCCGCGACACCTGATCGGCATTGGCGATGGTGCTTGACTGGCGCGGGTCGAGGATGAGCAAGTCGGCATCGTATCCGATTGCAATGCGGCCTTTGCGCCGGCCGAGGCCGAAGCGCTCGGCCGGGTTGCGGGAGCACATGCGCACCAGGTCGGGCAGAGCAATCAGCCCTTCGTCGACCAGTCTCAGCATGGCGGGAAGCAGCGTCTGCAGTCCCGGGATGCCGCCCGGTATGTCGGCGAAAGCAGCATAAGTCGCTACCTTCTCGGCCGGCGCGTGCGGGGCATGATCGGTGGCGACGATGTCGATCAGTCCCGCGCTCAGCGCGGCGCGCAGCGCATCGACATCGTGCGGCGAACGCAAAGGCGGCGAGGCCTTCAGATTGGCGCCTTGCGCCTCGTAATCCTGCGCCGTGAAGAACAGGTTCTGTGGTGTGGTTTCGACGCTTGCGTCGGCGATGCCGCGCAACCGGCTCCAGGTCTCGACGCCCAGCTCGGAATTGATCTGCCGGACGTGGACTTTTGCTTCGGTCGAGGCGGCGGCGACCAGCGCGCGGGCGATGCCGTTGGCCTCGGCCAGCGGCGGCCGGCTGTCCAGGAATGCAGCGATGGTGCCGGAACGGTCGCGCTCGGTGCTGCCGGTCAGGATCGACTGGTCGCCGGGCGAGATGCCGATCAGCGTGTCGGCGCCGGCGAACGCCTTCAGCGCTTCGGCAACCGCGTCGAGCGAAGCAAAGAGGAAAGCGTCCGGCACGTCGGCGGTGAACAGCTCGAATGACACCGGCGCGAGGTCGAGCAGGCGAGGGACAAGCGACAGGTCGCGGCTGATCACGGCCTGCAGGCCGACGTCGACATGGATGCGGCCTTCGGCCGTCGCCATCTTGTCGGCGAGTTGCTCGGGCGTGGCCGTCCACGGCTCGTCGGTCGGCATGTCGAGCACCGTCGTCACGCCGCCGAGCGCTGCCGCGTGGGTGCCGGAGGAGAAATCCTCCTTGTGGGTCAGGCCAGGGTCGCGCAGATGCGCGTGCGCATCGACGAGGCCGGGCAGTACGAAGCAGCCGGAGGCGTCGATGACCGTGCCGGCTTCGGCGGCTTCGCCGGAGCCGATAATTGCCGCGACCTTACCCCCGGCAATGCCGATATCGCCTCGGCTGAGACCGTCGGCATTCACCAGCGCTGCACCGCGGATCAGCGTTTCGAACATCTCTCAGCCGCGCTGTTCGAAGCGGGCGTGGTTGGCGAGCCAGAAACGCGCGATATCCTCGCGCCGCATGAAGGCAGCGCCGCTGCTGTTCTGCACGTGCTCGATCACTTCGCGGAGGCCCGAGGCGCGGTTGGGCTGGCCCATCCACCGCGCGTGGATGCCGATGGTCAGCATACGGCCGCCGGTCTCATCCGCCTCGTCGAGCATATAGTCGATCGCCGAGCGGCAGTCCTCGGCGAAATCGCGCGGATTGCTGTAGCCTGGCGCCACCAGATAGCGGCTGTCATTGAGCGCCTTGGAGTACGGCACGACCAGGATCTCGGTGCCCTTGTGGTCGAGGAAATAGGGCAGGTCGTCGTTGCAGGGGTCGGAGTGGTAAAGGAAGCCGCCCTCCTTCACCAAAAGGCCGCGGGTGTTGACGCTCGGCAGCGAGCGACAGTTCCAGCCCAGCGGCCGCTTGCCGAGCAGCTTTTCGTAAAGCGCGATCGCCTCATGCAGATGGCGCTCTTCCTCGCTGCGCTCCATCGTCGTGTAGTCGATCCAGCGCAGGCCGTGGCCCATCAGGTCGTGGCGTCGCGCCTTCATCCACTCGACCAAAGGCGGGTTGCGCTGCAGCGCTACGGCGCAGGCGGAAAAGGTGACCGGGATGTCGTAGCGGTCGAACAGCCTGGCCAGGCGCCAGACGCCGGCGCGGCTGCCATATTCGAAATGCGTCTCGGTGCCGAGGTCGCGCACCGGCATGCTGCCGGTAAGATTGTACTCGCCCCAATTGTCGTTGCGGCCGTCTTCCAGCCAGTTGTATTCCGACCCTTCCTCGTAGTTGAGCACGAGGTTGACGGCGAGCTTGACACCGCCCGGCCAGGTGACGAAGGGCGGATGCGGGCCGTAGCCGATAAAGTCGCGCGGCTGCTGCGCTTGCTGCGGATCGGTCGGCATCTGTCGTCCTCCTTCGGCCTGGTTTGGCTCAGCTTTCGTTGGCTGCAATCCAGTCCATGTAGGCGTGGAAGGTTTCCTTGCCGGGACGCGGCCGCCATGCTGTGTCGCGCATGATGCGGGCGATGTCGTAGGCGCCCCACATGCCGCCTTTCAGCGCCGTATCCTGGACGATATTGGCGTTTTCTCCGGCCGTCACCTCGGCTTTCAAACCGGGCACGCTTTCCTTAGCCCAGCCGATGATCTCGCCGATGGTCTGGCTGGAACCGGAGCCGATATTGTAGTGGCGGTAGTTGAGGTGTGGCGCGTCGATCAGCGCGAGGATCGCGGCGGCAACGTCGGTCGAGGCGATATAATCGCCGGCGGGTTCGAGGCTGTTCGGCCGGATTGTCTCACCTGCGAGCGCCATATGCGCGACGCGGTTGGTAACATGGCGGAAATTGCGGCTCTCGGTCGCGCGGTCCATCGGGCCGTAGACCGAAGCAAGCCGCACCGAGATCGCCGACAGGCCGAACAGGTCGGCATAGCGGTTGGTCACCATCTCGGAGGCGAATTTCGAGATGCCGTAGAGCGTCAGCGGCGCGACATAGCCGTCTTCCGGCAGCGGCTCGCTGCTCCAGTCAGGCCCGTTGTGGCGGTAGACGGAACCGGAACTGACATAGACGAAGCGCTTGAGATCCGGTCTCGTGCGCGCCCAGTCCAGCATCCGCACCGTGCCCATGAGATTGACGTCGACGATGCGGGCCGGGTCCTCGGCCTCCGGCTGGCGTTTCGCCTCCGAGGCGCTGCCGCGCGAGATCGGCGTGATCGTCGCGCCATGAACGATCGCCGTGATGCCTTGCTTGTCGAGCGTGTCGGACCAAGCCTTCTGGTCGAGGATATCGGCGGCGATCACTGTCAGCCGGTCGCGCACCGGGGCGAAATGCCTTTCGGCCGCCGCGTCGAGGCCGGAGCGGTCGAGGATCACGGCGCGGGCTAGCGGATCGCGGTCGAGCCATGCGCGCGCGACCACACTCATGACAAAGCCGGTGCCGCCGGTGACGAGCAGGGTCATGGGAGCTCCTTTGAAAGGGTTTCGGGCTCAGCGCGTCGCATAGCCGCCGTCCACGAGCATATCGGATCCGGTGACGAAGGATGCGTCGGCGGAAAGCAGGAAAGCCGCCGCCGCGGCGATTTCTTCGGGGTCGGCGATGCGGCCGAGCAGATGGGCAGGCCCGAGGCCGGCATTGGCCGCGTCGAAATCGGCGAATCGGCGCAGCAGTCGTGTGGTTGCGACGGCGCCTGGCGAGAGGCTGTTAACGCGGACTTTCTCGGCGGCGTGATCGACGGCCATTGCCTTGGCGAGGTGGACCAGCCCGGCCTTGGCGGCGCAATAGGCGACGGCCCTGGTGGTGGCGACGCGCGCGAATTGCGAGCCGATGAAGACGACCGAACCGCCGCCGCCGGCAGCGATCAGCGGCACGGCGAACTTGCTCATCAGGAAAGCGCCGGTCAGGCCGACATCGATCTCGTGCCGCCACGCGCTTTCGTCGAGATCGACGACGGTGGCGCTGGTCGACGGCGCTGCAGCATTGTGCACCAGCCCGTCGAGCCGGCCGAATCTTTGCCCCGCGAAGTCGACGGCCGCTTCGGCGGAGGGAGCCTTCGTCACATCGCACTGGCAAGCGGCCGCGGAAGGGCCGAGCGCTTCGGCAAGCTTCGTCGCGGGCTCGAGATCGTAATCCGCGCAGACGATGCTTGCGCCTTCGGCAATGCAGCGGCGGGCGATTGCAGCGCCAATGCCGCTGGCGGCGCCGGCGATCAGGATGACTTTGCTCTCGAGACGCTTCATGTCTGTCATCAGACCTGCTCCTCGATCGCCTGCAAGGCCGTGGCGCCGACAGGCCGACGAAGAAGATTGTAGCAGGCAGCCATCGCCACCAGCACGGCGCCGCCACCGAGCAGCAGGAACATGGCCGGCGCGCCCATATGCTCCATTAGGCCGGCGGAAATACCGGGCGTCGCGACATTGCCGATCGAATAGAGCAGGAGCAGCGTGCCGGAAGCGCCGACCATGTGCCGGCTGTGCAGTTGCGAAGCGCCGAACGCCATCGCCACGGGGTAGACGGTGAGGGCCGTGCAGCCATAGAGGAAGAACAGCACGAAGAGCAGCGGCACCGAAAAATTGCCGAGCCAGGCGATCGCGGCGCAGAGCGCTACGGACAGGACGCCCTGGACAAGCAATATGATCCGGCGTTCAAACCGGTCGGACAGCCAGCCGACCGGGGTTTGCGCCAGCATGCCGGCGATGCTGATGGTCGTGACCAGCCCGACGGTCGTTGCCGCCGACAGGCCGATCTGCGTCCCGTAGATCGGCGTCAGTACGAAGATGTTCATGTTGGTTATGCCGCCCTGGAAAATCGCGACCACCGTTACCGGCGCCAGCCGGAAGAGCGCCAGCGGGCCGAGGCGCTTGACCGGCCTCGCCGAACTTGCGTGCTCCGGATCGGTGGCCGGCAGCGCCGGCCAGCGTCCCCCGACGAATTTGGAGACCAGCGCCAGCAGCACCGTCGCGGCGGCGACCGGGAACAGATGGGGCGATTGCGGGCCGACCAGGGCGACCAGAACCTGACCGAGCAGCACGGCGATCGCCGTCGTCAGCATATAGATGGAAAACAGCGCGCCGCGATTGTGATGTTCGGCGTAAAGGTTGATCCAGCTTTCGCAGACGACGAAGAGGGATGCCATCGCCATGCCGCCGAGAAGGCGAAAGCAGATCCAGCTTGGCAGGAAATCGGTGAAGGCGAAGCCGGAAGCCGCCAGCAGCGCCAGCACCAGGATCGCCACGAAGGTTCGCTCATGGCCGTATCGGGCGACTGCTGGGCGCGTGACCAGGCATCCGACGAGGAAGCCCACGGGATAGGCGGTCAGCACGATCTGCACGACCTGGGGAGAAATGCCGGGCTTGCCGAGATGCAGCGACACGGCGGTGGTCAGCATTGCGCTGCCGATACAAGCGAGGCAGATGCCGACCATGATCGGCAGCATGGCACGGGAGCGCTCTGCATTTTGCCAAAGCCTCATCGCGGATTGAGCGATCGACCTCATGAATGCGGCTGCGGCGGCTCCCTGGCGGCACCGTTGACCGACGGCAGCCCGACTGGAAGCTACACTTTATGGTGACTGCCACAAACGAAGATTGACGCGGCTATGGCTTAAATTTTTTTGGCCATGCCAGCAAAGGAAAGCGGCGTCTCGGCGCGGCGCGGGCTTTACAGCGGTTTTGCACCCTCCTTACCATAGGCAAAAACCAGATCTGGAAACCAGCGAAAGGGAACGTCATGACGATCGAACGCCTCGAAAACGGCCAGCGCTTCTGCCGGGTGCTCCGCTACAACGGCACCGTCTATGTGGCCGGCCTGACCGCTGATGACCTTTCCGGCGACACTACCAGCCAGACCAAGCAGATCCTCGCCAAGATCGATGCGCTTCTCGCCAAGGCCGGCAGCGACAAGTCAAAGATCTTGAGCGCGCAGATCTGGCTCCGCGACATCGCCGATTTCGAGATGATGAACACGGCCTGGGATGCGTGGATCGACCGGAGCGCCATGCCGGTGCGCGCCACGGTGGAGGCGCGGCTTGCCGGCGACCAGTATCGCGTCGAGATCATGGTGACGGCGGCGGTCGGCTGAGCGGGCCGGCGAGGCCAATTTGAACAGAAGAGCTGCCCAATGCATGAGCTGGTGATCAAAGGCGGGCGCGTGGCGCTCGACGACGGCTGGGCCGAGTGCGACATCGGCATCGACGACGGCCGGATCGCCGCCATCGGCAAAAGCCTGTCCGGCGAGAAGTCGATCGATGCGGGCGGCCGCTGGGTGATGCCCGGCGGCATCGACGCGCATTGCCATCTCGACCAGCCGGTCTGGGGTGGCGCCGGCAATGCCGACGACTTCTATTCCGGCACGATCTCAGCGGCTTTCGGCGGCACCACCTGCATCGTCCCGTTCGGCATGCCTGAACAGGATATGACGACGATTGGCGCCATCGACCGGGCGCTGGAGCGCGCGGCGGGACGCGCCGTGATCGACTACGGGCTGCATGCCGTGGTGACCATGGGCACCGGCGCGGACGTCGACGCCCAGCTCGACCAGCTTGCCGGGCGCGGCATCGCCTCGGTCAAGCTGTTCATGACCTATCAGGGTTTTGCCGTCGATGACGACCTGTTCTTCAAGGTCCTCGATACAGCTCGACGGTTGGGCTGGATCGTCATGGTCCATGCCGAGAACGATGCCGCGATCCGGCGCACGCGGCAGCGGCTGATCGATCTCGGCCGCACGGATATCCGCTACCATGTCGTCGCCCACAGCGAGACGATGGAGCGCGAGGCGACGCATCGCGCGCTGGCCTTCGCCGAGATGACCGGCGCGCGGATGACCATCGTGCATGTCTCGTCCTGGCAGTCGGCCGAAGAGGTGGCGCGGGCGAAGGTTCGCGGGGTCGACGCCATCGCCGAGACCTGTCCGCAATATCTCTTCCTCGGCGCGGCCGATCTCAATCGGGAGGCAATCGATGCGGCCCGCTTCGTCTTTTCGCCGCCGCCGCGTTCGCCGCGCAGTCACGAGCATCTGTGGCAAGAGCTGATCAATGGCGGCATCGATCTCTGGTCGTCGGACCATTCGCCATATTACTTCGCCGACAAGATCGGCCGCTCCCAAACGCCCGGCTTCACCACGACGCTGAGCGGCATTCCCGGCATCGAGACACGCCTGCCGCTGCTGTTTTCGGAAGGGCTGCTCACCGGCCGGCTGTCGCTCGATCGCTACCTCGACCTCACCGCCCGCAATGCCGCCTCGATCTACGGCTTCGCCGATCGCAAAGGCAGCATCGCCGTCGGGCTCGACGCCGATCTGGCGCTGTGGGATCCGACGGCGCGCTGGACGCTCGGGCACAAGGCGCTGCATTCGCGCGTCGATTTCACGCCCTATGAGGGCAGGGTTGTCACCGGCAAGCCAACCACCGTCCTGGTGCGCGGCGTGCCGGTTGTCACCGATGGCAAGCTGCAGGCCGAACCTGGGTTCGGGCGTTTTGTGACGCGGACCGCTGCCGATCCGGCGCATCTTAGAAAACCAGTCGAGGATTGGACGCCATGGCTCGATGCCTGACTATCGCCGTTTGCCAGACCGGGCCGATCCAGCGCAGTGCCACGCGCGCCGAGACGGTCGGGCGGCTGGTGCACCTACTTGAGAAAGCTGCGGCCGCCGGCGCCGAGATCGCGGTGTTCCCGGAAATGGCGCTCACCACTTTCTTTCCGCGCTGGCGCATCGACGCCCGAGCCGAGATCGATGCCTTCTTCGAAGCCTCGATGCCGGGGCCGGAGACGCAGCGGCTCTATGATGCCGCCGCGCGCCTGAAGGTCGGCTTCGCGCTCGGCTATTGCGAGCTTGCGCACGAAGAAGGTCGCACGCGCCATTTCAACACGATGGATCTGGTCGGGCCGGACGGCGCCTTCATCGGCCGTTACCGCAAGATGCACGTGCCCGGTTCGAGCGAACCGGAAGAAGGCACGACCACGCATCTTGAACGGCGTTACTTCGAACCGGGCAATCTCGGCTTCCCGGTCTTCGATTATCGCGGCGTTCGCGTTGGCATGGCGATCTGCAACGACCGCCGCTGGCCGGAAACCTATCGCATGCTCTGTCTCAACGGCGCCGAGGTGGCGCTGCTTGGCTACAACACGCCGCTCTTGCTCGATGAGGCGCCGGCGCTGGCGCATCTGAGGATGTTCCACAACCATCTGCCGATGCAGGCCGGCGCCTACCAGAACACGCTTTGGGTCGCTGCTGCCGCCAAGGCCGGTCTGGAAGACGGCCAGGCGCTGATCGGCGGCTCCAGCATCATCGCGCCGACCGGTGAGATCGCCGCGCTGGCGATGTCGCTCGACGACGAGGTCATCGTGCATCGCGCCGATCTCGACCTGATCGAGGTCTGCCGGAAGGTGAATTTCAACTTCGCGCTCTATCGTCGGCCGGACCAGTACCGCCTGATCGCGGAACCGGGCTGACGCGGATATCCAAACCAGTGGAACGTAGGGCGATGCGCCAGGCATCGTTCCTTTTGGGCAATGACAACAAAATTCTGACGTGATCTGCTCCCGTGACCACATTAATTTGCTGTCAACGCCGTTGCCGCGGCGACAACAAAAGGGCCGGAACGCGGCCGACAACAGGGGAATTTACAGATGCCGGATAAGGGCAGGGCGGATGCCTTCGACTACGTGATCGTCGGGGCGGGTTCGGCGGGCTCGGTGCTGGCTGCCCGGCTCAGCGAAGATCCGGATTGCCGCGTACTGTTGCTGGAGGCTGGCCCGGCCGACCGCAGTTTTCTATTCGACATGCCATGGGGCTACAGCCTACTGATTTCTTCTGATCGTTACAAATGGGACTATAGCTCCGAGCCCGAACCCTTTCTCGACGGCAGGCGGCTCATTCAGCCGCGCGGTCGCGTGCTCGGCGGCTCCTCCTCGATCAACGGCATGATGTATGTGCGCGGCCATGCCCGTGACTATGACGGCTGGGCCCAGTCGGGCAACAGCGGCTGGAGCTATGCGGACATGCTGCCCTATTTCCGGCGGGCTCAGGGGCATGCCGAGGGCCAGGACGACTATCGCGGCGGCGACGGGCCGCTTGGCGTCTCCTCGCCGAAACTTGGTCCTTTGGCGGAGGCCTTCATCCAGGCCGGCGTCCAGGCGGGATATCCGTTCACGCCCGACAGCAACGGCTATCAGCAGGAAGGCGTTGGCCCCTACGACCGCACGACGCGGAACGGCCGCCGCTCCTCGACAGCGCGGGCCTATCTCGATCCCGCCAAGGGCAGGCCAAACCTCCGCATTGCGACCCAGGCGTTCGTTCAACAGATTCTCCTGACGGGCAATCGCGCCATCGGCGTCGCCTATATCCACAAGGGCAAACGGCTGGAAGCACATGCCGAGCGCGAGGTCATCCTCAGCGGCGGCGCCATCAACAGCCCGCAACTGCTGCAGCTCTCCGGCATTGGTCCGGCCGATTTCCTGGGCAAGCTCGGCATCACGCCGCGCCATGATCTGCCGGGCGTGGGCGCCAATCTGAACGATCATCCCGACATCGCCATCCAGCACAGATGCAAGCAGCCGATCAGCCTCGCGCCTGTTGTCCAGGCGCCGCGCAAATATCTTGCCGGGATGCGCTGGTTCCTGTTTCACGACGGTCCTGCGGCGAGCAACCACTATGAAGTCGGCGGTTTCATCCGCACTCGTGCGGGCGTCGAGCATCCCGACCTGCAGCTGAGCTTCCTGCCGCTGGCCGTTGCGCCCGGCACCGTGGAGCCGATGCGAGGCCATGCCTACCAGGCCCATGTCGACCTGATGCGTCCGAAAAGCCACGGCAGCGTCATGCTGCGCTCGGCCGATCCGCGCGAGCATCCAGCCATCCTGTTCAACTACATGGCCGATCCGCAAGACCGAGCCGACATGCGCGACGGTTTTCGCCTGCTGCGCGAGATCATGGCGCAAAAGGCCTTCGCGCCATATGACGGTGGCGAGCTTTTCCCTGGCCCTTCCGTCAGGACGGACGACGAGATCGATGCCTGGGTGCGTGGTGCGATGAAGACCTGTTTTCATCCCACCGGCACATGCAAGATGGGCATGGGGACGGATGCGAAAGCCGTGGTCGACGACAGATTGCGCGTCCACGGTCTCAAGGGGCTGCGCGTGGTGGATGCCTCGATCATGCCGACGATCGTCAGCGGTAACACCAACGCCGCGACCATTGCCATCGCCGAGAAGGCAAGCGACATGATCCGGGAAAAGGCACCATTGCCGCGCAGTGACGCTCCGGTGTGGATACACCCGCACTGGGAACAGACGCAGCGCTAGAATGACGGGTAGCTCCAAGGGTGCGATGAATGCGCAAAAGCAGTGAGCGCGGCTGACATGACGGAAACCGACGTGATCATCATCGGCGGCGGCATGGCCGGCGCTGGCGCCGCCTTCGAGATTTCGCGCGACAAAAAGGTTGTGCTGCTCGAGCGCGAGAGCCATTGCGGCTATCACACCACGGGACGCTCGGCGGCGAGCTTCACGGAGAATTACGGCAACGGCGTCATCCGCCGCATCGTGCTCTCAAGTCGCGCCTTCCTGACCGAGCCGCCGACGGGTTTTTGCGATTATCCGCTGCTCAGCAAGCGCGGCATGATCACCGTGGCGCGCGCCGACCAGCTCGACCTTTTGCGCGAGGATATGGCGGCGGCGCAGGCGCTCGTTCCCTCGATCGTTGCGATGACGCCGGACGAGGCGATCGCGCGCGTGCCGGTGCTGCGCCGGGATTATCTCGCCGGCGCCTATATCGAACCGCATTCGATGGACATTGATGTCAACGGCCTGCATCAGGGTTTTTTGCGCGGCGCGCGGGCGCATGGCGCGCGCGTCGTCACCAAGGCCGGCGTAAGGACTATCGGCCGGCAGGGCGGTCGATGGCGGGTCGAGACGGAAGCGGGGACATTCCTTGCGCCGCTGGTCGTCAATGCGGCAGGCGCCTGGGGCGACGAGATCGCGGCGATGGCCGGCATGCGCCCGGTCGGCCTGCAGCCGAAGCGCCGCACCGCTTTCAACATTCCGGCACCTGAGGGTGTCGATATCAGCGACTGGCCGCTGGTCAACGATGTCGGCGCGGAATTCTATTTCAAGCCGGATGCCGGGCAGCTGTTTGTCTCGCCGGCAGATGCGACGCCGTCGGAGCCGATGGACGCCTTTGCGGAAGACATCGATGTCGCGATCGGCGCCGAACGTCTCGAACGGGCAACGACGATCGAAGTGCAGCGGGTGTCGCGTTCCTGGGCAGGCTTGAGGACGTTCGTCGCCGACGGGTCGCCGGTGGTTGGGCCCGATGACGAATTTCCGGATTTCGTCTGGCTGGTCGGGCAGGGCGGCTACGGCATCAAGACGTCGCCGGCGCTGTCGCGGGTCTGCGCCAGCCTGATCGCCGGCGGCGGCCTGCCGGACGATGTCGCAAGGCAAGGGGTATCGCTCGAAGAGCTCACGCCGCATCGGCTTCGAGGCGTCAGGAATGAAGCAATGCAGGCTGTTTCATGAGCAGTGCCGTCCTTACGGCCGGCGGTGAACTGGCGGGGCGTGTCCTGGATACGCTCGCTGAAGCCACGACCGATGCGCCGGGGATCACGCGCATTGCTTACGGACCGGGCGAGCGCTTCGCTCATGATCTCGTGCGCAATGAGGCGGAAAAACTCGGTGCCGTCGCGCGCGTCGATGCCGCCGGCAATCTCTATTTGACGCTTAGCGGCCGTAACCCCGAACTGCCGGCGATCGTCATCGGCTCGCATCTCGACAGCGTGGCGCATGGCGGCAATTTCGATGGCGCCGCCGGTGTCGTGGCAGGCCTGGCGGTGATGGCCGAGCTGGTCGGGCAAGGCATCCGATTGCCGCGCGACCTCGTCGTGCTGGCGACACGCGCCGAGGAAGCCGTCTGGTTTCCGCTGTCCTACCCGGGCAGCCAGGCGGCGCTTGGCCTGCTGGAGCCGCAGGCGCTCGAAGCCAGGCGTTCCGACAGCGGCCACACGCTGGCCGAGCACATGCGCGAGGAAAGTTTCGACCCCGACGCCGTGCGGCGTGGTGTGCCCGGCATCGATGCCGCGCAGATCGCGGCGTTTATCGAGGTCCATATCGAGCAGGGACCGCGGCTGGTCGCCGTCGAAGCGCCGGTCGGCATCGTTACCGGGATCGCCGGCGGCTTCCGCTATGTCGATGCCAAGTGCTTCGGCGCCTATGCCCATTCCGGCGCCGAGCCGCGCTTCGCCCGGCGTGATGCCGTGCTTGGCTTTGCCGATCTGATCGCCGGCCTCGAGGCGGAGTGGGACGCGCTCGAACGCGAAGGGCATGAGGCCACCATCACCTTCGGTCGCGTGCAGTCCGATCCCACGCAGCATGGCGGCAGCCGGGTTCTGGGCGAGCTCGGCTTCACGCTGGATGTACGCAGCGCCGAAGCAGCCGTGCTGGATCGCATCGAAAATCGGCTTCATGGCATTCTCGCCGAAGTCGGTAGCAAACGCGGCGTCGCCTTCGAGCATGGGCCGCGCTTTACCTGGGAGCCGGCGACGATGTCGCCGGATCTGATCGGCAGGCTCGACCGCGCCGCTACCGAACTGCAAATGCGAGCGCCACATGTGCCTAGCGGAGCCGGGCACGATGCAGCCACCTTTGCCGGCGCCAACATTCCGACCGCGATGCTGTTCGTGCGCAATGAAAACGGCAGCCACAATCCGCATGAAGCGATGGAGATCGCCGACCTCGACCAGGCGATCCGTCTGCTTTTGCGTTTCGTCACCGACTTCGACACGGACCAGCCATGAACCTTGCCAAGACCGCCTTGCTGGTCATCGACCTGCAGAACGAATACCGCCCCGGGGCTGCATGGTCGGTCGTCGGCTACGACGCGGTGCTCGCCAACGCCGCCGTGCTGATAGAAGCCGCCCGCAAGGCGGGAATGCCGGTCATTCATGCGCAGGCCTGGGTGAAACCGGAAGAACGCGACGGCTATGCGCGGCAGGAAGAAATCCTGACTGAGAAATTCCGCTCCGCCGTCGCCGGCAGCGAGGGCGCGGATATCTGCGCCGAAGTTGCTGCGCTGCCGGGCGACATCGTCATCCACAAGCACTGGCCGAGCGCGTTTCGGCGGACCGATCTTTCGCAACGGCTGGCCGCGCTTGGCATCGAAAACCTTGTCGTCGCCGGCGTGCTGACCGACAGTTGCGTGACCGAAAGCGTCTTCGACGCGGTCTATCAGGGTTTTCGCGTCTGGTTGGTCAAGGAAGCCTGCGGCAGCATGACGGAGGCCATGCACCGCACCGGCATGCTCGACATGGCGAACCGGCTCTATGGCGGCGGCATCCTTCGCCTGCCCGAGGCGCTGAAGGCGCTTGCCGGCCAGCCCTTCGACGGCTGGCGCTGCACACGGCCGGTGGAATTCGCCTACGCGCTGGAGAGCGTCGACCGGATCTATGAGGCGCTGTGATCGGCGCCGCAGTTGTATGCGCCTCTGACCACCGTTTTTGAAGCCGAAGGTTTTAGAACCGCCCCCGGCAGCGCACCGGTCGCCCGGCCGCCGCGCCAGACGGAAACGCCGTTGACGAAGACATGGTCGATGCCGGCAGCCGGCCGGCGCGGCTCCTCGAAGGTCGCGGTGTCGATGATCGTCTCGGGATCGAAGATGACGAGGTCGGCGAAATTGCCTTCGGCCAGTAGTCCGCGCTCTGCGATACCGAATTCCTTCGCGGGCAGACCGGTCATGCGGAACACCGCTTCTTCCAGGCTGAGCAAGCCGACATCGCGCGCGTAGTGTCCGAGCACGCGTGGAAACGTGCCCCAGAGGCGTGGATGCGGGTGGATGTCGTGCGGCAGGCCGTCCGAGCCGATCATGGTGCGCGGATGCGCGATGATGTTGCGCACGTCGTCCTCGTCGAGTTGGAAATAGACGGCGCCCGCCGGCAGCAGACGCTCACCGGCCTCGCGCTCCGTGCAGTTCCATTCGCGAGCAATGTCGGCGATCTCACGCCTTGCCATCTCCGGATGTGGATCGGACCAGGTGACGAGGATCTTGAGCCCGGTGTCGCAGCGCTCCAGCCGAAGCACGGTCGAGCTCGCGGCATAGGGATAGACGTCCATGCCGATGTCCATGGTCTCGCGCGCCCGGTCGATCCGTGCGAGCGAGGGCCGGCTTTTGCCGAAATTGGCGCGGCCGGTGCACTGGTGGTGCGAGATGAACAGCTTGCCGCCGGCGTGATCGACGATGTCGATCGCTTCCTCGATCGCCTCGTCCATCGTCTCGAAATAGTTGCGCGTATGGGTGACATAGGGGCCGCCGAGATGCGCAGCGGTCGCCGCCAGCGCCTTGACCTCCTCGGTCGAGGAGTTGACGGCCGGCGGGTAGTCGAGCCCGGTGCTGAGACCGAACGCGCCCTCGGCCATGGCCTCGGCAACCACCTCCTGCATCGCCGCCGTTTCCGCTTCGTTGGCCGGCCGATCGGTCACCGGCATGCAGCGCTGGCGCAAGGTGGTGTGGCCGACGAGCAGGGCCGCGTTGGTGGCGATGCCGCGCCGCTTCAACTCGGCGACATAGTCGGCAAAACGGTCGAAGCGGAAATTCTCGCGGCCGCCGACCAGGGTGAAGGGCGGCGGCGGTGTCTTGTCGAGCAGCAGCGGCGCCAGGCTGACGCCGCAATTGCCGGCAATCACCGTCGTCACGCCCTGGCTGATCTTCGGGTCCATGCCGCGCGGCGCCAGCAGCGCGCCGTCGTCATGGGTGTGCACGTCGATGAAGCCCGGCGCGACGATCTTGCCCCTGGCGTCGATTTCCTCGATGCCTTGCGCGTCATCCAGCCGGCCGATGGCGGCGATACGGCCCATCGCGACGGCAATGTCTGCCTCGAAGCGGTCAGAACCGTCTCCGGAAATCAGCGTTGCGTGACGGATGAGGAGATCATAGGGCATCAGGCGACTTCCTAGCTTTCCGGATTGGCGGCGATCTCTTCTCGGCGGCGCGCGACATAGGCGTCGAGCTCCTCGCGGATCGCGGTGTCCATGACCGGCTCCTCGTAATCATGCAGCGCCTGCTGCCAGAGCTCGGTCGCACGTTCGAGTGCGTCCTTGCCGCCAGCTTCCTCCCAGGCGCCGTGGTTCTGCCAGTTGGAGAGCATCGGCTGATAGAAGGCGGTGGTGTAGCGCGACATGGTGTGCTCGGCGCCGAAGAAATGGCCGCCGGCCGGCACCGACTTGATCGCCTCGAAGCCTAGGTCGTCCTCCTGGAACGGCAGCGGCCGCAGGAACTCCATCATGTTCTGCAGGATCTCGACGTCCAGCACGAGCTTTTCGTAGGACGCCGTCAGGCCGCCCTCCAGCCAGCCGGCGGCATGGTAGATCAGATTGGCACCGCCGAGCACCGCGCCCCACGTCGCCATCTCGGTCTCGTATGCGGCCTGCAGGTCGACGACATTGGAGGCGTTGGCGTTGGAGGTGCGGTAGGGCAGGTTGTAGCGCCGCGCCAATTGCCCGGCGATGATATTGGCCTTGGCGTTCTCGGGCGTGCCGAAGGCCGGCGCGCCCGACTTCATGTCGACATTGGAAGTGAAGGCGCCGTACATCACCGGCGTGCCCGGATTGACGAGTTGCGTCAGCACGACGCCGAACAGCGCCTCGGCGTTCTGCTGGCAGAGCGCGGCTGCAAGGGTCACCGGCGTCATGGCGCCCATCAGCGTGAAGGGCGTGACGGTCACCGGCTGGCCGTGCTCGGCCATGGCGATCAGGCCCTCCGCCATCGCGTCGTCGAACAGGCGCGGCGAGTTAATCGAGATGATCGTCGTAACACCAGGCGAAGCCCGCATCTCCTCGACGCTGATGCCGCGCGCGATCGCCATCATGTTGATGCCGTCCATCGCCCTCGCGCGGCCGATCGCGGTGCAATGGAAGGAGAGGTCGCTCAGCGTCAGATTGGCGTGATAGGTGTCGAGATGGCGCGCATTGGCCGGCAGTTCCATCGGCGCCACCACCTGGTTGCCGATGATGTGGATGGCGTTGAAGTGATGCGCCAGCCGGATGAAGTTCTGGTAGTCGGGGAGATTGCCTTGGCGGCGGCCATTGATGCGGTCATGCACGTTGGGCGGGCCGGCGACCAGTCCGAAGACCAGCGAATTGCCGCCGAGATGCACCTGCTTGTCGGGGTTGCGGCTGGTCAGCGTGAAGGATGAGGGAATTTTGCGCAGCGCTTCGGTCACCAGGCTTTCATCGATCCTGATGGTCTTTTCCTCGCGATCGACGATGGCGCCGGCCGCGGCGAACAGGTCCATCACCTTCTCGCTCATGACGCGGATGCCGAGCTCCGACAGAATGCGCATCGAGGTCTTGTGCAGCTGTTCCATGCGCTCCTCGTCGAGAAGCTGCATGGGCGGGTAGGGGTTTTTCACGCTCTGCCAAGGCAGTTGCGCGATGCCACCACCGCTGCGCCCGAGTTTCGATCGGCGACCGCCGCCACGCCTGTCCTGTGACATCGGACTACTCCCTCCCGGCGTTCAATAGCCGCGTTCCGGATTGACCACATTCTCCAGCGGCTCACCTTCGCGGTAGCGCGCCAGATTGTCGGCGAACATGCGCACCGACTTGATATCCCAGCCGTCATAGACGGCCGCGCAATGCGGCGTGACGGCGACGTTGTCATAGCCCCATAGCGGGTGCTCGGCCGGCAGCGGCTCGGTGGCGAAGACGTCGAGCGCCGCGCCCTTGATCCGCTTGTTGTCGAGCGCGCTGAGCAGGGCGGCTTCCTCGACGACGCCGCCGCGCGAAATGTCGATCAGCACGGCGGTCGGCTTCATCGCGGCGAAGGCCGCCTCGCCAAGCAGGCCGCGCGTGCTGGGCAGAAGGGGCACGCAGCAGACGATGAATTCGGCCCGGCCGATCAACGCCAGCAGCGCGTCGGGACCATGCACTTCGTCGAGCGATGGCATCGGCTTCGGTCGCGCGCGAATGCCCAGCGTGCGCATGCCCATCGCCTGCGCGCGGCGCGCGACGGCTTCCCCGGTCTTGCCGAGGCCGACGATGAGGACGGTCTTGCCCTCGATTGGCTCGACGCGGCCGCCGCCCCATTGGCGGGCCTGCTGCCGGCGTTCGAAACCACGCAGGTCGAGCGAGAAGGAGAGCATAGCGCCGAGCGCATATTCGGCCAGCATGCCGGCGGCGACGCCGGCCGAATTCGTCACCGTCACATGCGCGGGATCCCAGCGCCCGAGATGATCGGTGCCGGAGCCGCCGATCGACACCCATTTCACCGTCGGGCTCTCGACGAGAGCCTGGCGCGGATAGCGCGGCGTGCCGTCGAAGCGGATCGAATAGACCACCTCCGCGGCGGTCCGCTCGATCAAAGCGGGAAGGCCGGCATAGGTGTCGCAAGCATGGACATCGAGGCCCGGATGGGTCTCGGCGAGCACGGCAAGCGCGCCCCCCGGCTTGTCGGTGTGCAGGATGATTGTTGGGCGCGCCGACATCGCGACCTCAATTGCGGCCGATATGGTCGGCGGCGCTGCCGAGGGTGGCAAGCAGCGCCTGGCCGTTTTCCAGCGTCACATTTTCATGCGGCGCGCGCAGATTCAGCCAGCGCCGGTCGCCGGACTTGACCGCGAGCACCGCCTTCATCGCCGGGATCAGCCCGGCATCCTGGATCACCTTCCGGAACGCCTTGATGGCGGCATTGGCCTCGGCGACGTCTTCGCCCTTGCGGGCCGCGTCATAGAGGCGGCGGATGGCGGCGGCGTTCAGATTGACCGTGGCCGAAATGCAGCCGGCTGCGCCGCTCGCCAGACCCCTGGTGAGTTGCGCCTCGGAGCTCGGAAACACCGAAATATCGGGCGCGGCGGCGATGACGGCGGCGGTGTTGTTCCAGTCGCCGGCGCTGTCCTTGTAGGCGACGACCGTGTCCGGAAAGGCCTTGCTCAGCCTGGCCGTCAGGGCGGGGCTGACCGGCACGCCGGAATTCTGCGGGATGTGATAGAGGATCACGCGCATCGAGGGCTTTGCCACCTTCTCGATCAGTTCGCTGAAATAGCGCGCCTGACCGTTGTCGCCGGCGCCGGTGTAGAAGAAGGACGGCAGCACCATGACCGCGGCGCAGCCGAGGCCAACGGCATGCGCCGACAATTCGACCGTTTCGGGCAGCGCGGTGACGCCGGTGCCAGGCATCAGCCGGTCCGGCGCGATGCCGGCCTCGACCAGCCATTCCAGCGCCTGCATGCGCTCGCTGAGCGAAACCGAAAGCGCTTCGCCCGTCGTGCCAAAGGGCGAGAGGAAATGCGCGCCCTGGCCGAGCACCCATTTGGCGTGGGAAATCCAGAGGTCGCGCGCGATGCGGTCGTCGTCTTCGAACGGCGTCAGGATCGGGGCGATGGTTCCTTGCGGGCGGGTCATGAATATCCTCTACGCGTGATGCTGGTCGATGTGTCCGGCCACCGTCGCCACGGCGCGGGCGAAGTAGGCCGAAGCGGTGATGTCGAAGAGTATGTCGAAACCCGTCGCCGAACGGAACGTCACGGCTTCGATATGGCCGACGCGGGTCTGGGCGATATCTTCGGCGCCGAATTTTTGGGGTCTGAGGTCCAGCGCGCAAAGGCCGCTCATCGCTTCGGCAAGGCAAGGACCGGAAAGGCGCATCCACGCCCAACCCTCCTCTCGCCATGATGAATAGCCTTTCGGCGCCGCCGCGGTCAGCCAGGCGACCTTGAGCTGCGCGAGCGTCTCGCCCGTGCCTTCCGCGAGAAGCAGGATGTCCTCATTGCCGAGGCGCAGGACCCGCATGCCGCGATGCTCACCGATGCGATTGACGATGGGGAGGGGAACGCCTTGTGCGGCGAGCCAGGCGGCGCTGCCGCCGCCTTTCAGGCCGAAGCGCGGCTTGTCCGTGAGATCGCTCAGCACGACCGCGCCGGAAACCAGCTTCGTGCCTTCGGCCGCGCCGCCAGGCATGAAGGGATAGATGCTGGCAGCGGTGGCCATCTAGATCTCCTGCCGCGCGTTGGTCGGGTCGAAGAAGGCGTGGGCGACGACCGGCACCTCGACCAGTTCACCGTCGCGGCACTTCACCGTCACGCGGCTGCCTTCCGCCTGGTCGTCGACATGGACATAGGCGAGCGCGATGTGATGCCCGAGCGATGGCGAATAGCCAACCGACGTGATCTGCCCGACAGGTGCGCCGCCGCGCAGCACCAGGCAGCTTTCGCCGGGGATGTTCCGGGCGCTGGCGGGGAACTGCAAGCCGACCAGCCTGCGGGTCTGCCCGAGCCTCGCGCGCATCTCGATGGAGCGCTTGCCGACGAAGTACGGCTTCTTCTTCGAGACCGCCCAGCCGAAACCCAGCTCGTCCGGCGTGGTGATCGCATCCGTGTCCTGGCCGATCAGGATGTGGCCTTTCTCCAGGCGCAAGATGCGGGATGCTTCCAGTCCATAGGGGCGCAGGCCATGCGGTTTGCCCGCCGCCATCACCGCGTCCCAGAGGCTGGGCGCCAGGCTCGAGGGGCAATGCAATTCGTAGCTGAGCTCGCCGGTGAACCCGATGCGCATCACCCGCACCGGGACGCCTGCGACAGTGCCGTCGCGACCGCTCAGATAGGGGAAGGCATCGCGGCTGAAATCGATGTCGCTGTCCAGCGCCTCCAACACCAGGCGCGCCTTGGGTCCTGTGACGTTGAGGCCGCAGAAGGCGCCGGTCAGGTTGAGCACGTCGACCTTCAGACGCCACTCGGCGTTCCAGAACAGCATGTCGGCATAGACGCGCGCCACGGCGCCGGTGGTCGCCGTCACATAGAACTGATCCTGCGCCATCCGGTAGGCGACGCCATCGTCGATCACCGAGCCCATTTCGTTGAGCGTCAGGCAATAGCGGACACGGCCCACGGGCTGGTTGGCATGCGCCATCGTGTAGAGGCGGTCGAGAAACTCGCCGGCGTCCGGCCCGCGGATCTCCAGCTTGCCCAGCGTCGAGACGTCGAGCAGGCCGACGCCTTCGCGCACGGCGAGGATTTCCTCGCGGATCGCTTCCTCGGCGCTGCTTGCTTCGCCATAGTAATAGGGTCGCCACCATGCGCCGACCGGCTTCATCGCGGCGTTCAGCGCGATGTGCCGCGCATGCAGTGCGGTGCGGCGCTCCAGCACCTCATGGTGGCCGGCGAGCACGCCGAGCGTTTCCGGCCCGACGGGAGGACGCGCCGTGGTGATGCCGATCTCGCCGACCGTTCGGCCAGTTGCCTCGGCGAGGATGCGGGCGGTGGCCAAGGCCGAATGACGACCCTGGCTCGGGCCCATGCCGACGGTGGTGAAGCGCTTGACCAGCTCGATCTCTCGATAGCCCTCCTTGGTCGCATTCTGCAGATCCTTGACCTGCAGGTCTTCGTCGAAGTCGACGAAGTCGCGCCCCTTGGGATCGGCGGCGATCGGCTGCACATAGCGCGGCCGTAAGCTCTTCGGCGTGATTGGAGCTTCTTCTGCAACTGCATGGCCGAGATGCGTAAGGGCGACTGCCGACGCGCGCCGGCCACTGGCGATGGCGTCCTGCAAGTCGTCCGTTCCGGCAACGGCGCCGGCGAGATGGACGGGACCTTTCGGAAGGGTGATCGTCATCGCTTCCGTGCTGGTGTCATAGCCGAGCTTGCCGCCGGCCTGACAAGGTAGTTGCCATGCCGGTGCCTGGCCGATCGAAACGGCGAGCAGGTCGCAGGCAATCCAGCTCCCGCCGACATGGACGCGAGCAAGATGGCGGTTTCCGGCCGTGCCTTCCGCCGCCTCGACGGTCGCGCCTCTGCGGATGGCGATGCCCTTGCCGCGGAGCTCGGCTGCCAACGGGCCGGCCTCGCCAGCCGGTCTCGGATCGACAAGCTCGACCACCGATACGCCTGCATCGAGAAGGTCGAGGGCCGCGCTGTAACCATCGTCATTGGCGGCCAGCACCACGGCGCTCTGACCGGGCCGCACGCCATAGTGGCGGATTAGGCGCTGGGCGGCACCGCCGAGCATGATCCCCGGCAGGTCGTTGTTGCGGAAGACGGCCGGCTGCTCGATGGCGCCGGTCGCCAGGATCACCTCCCGGGCGCGTGTCCGATGGAGGCGGTCGCCCTCAATCAGCGGCAGCCAATTGTCTTCGTACCAGCCATTGCAGACGGTGCCGGTCAGCACCTTGAGATTGGGCAGCGCCGCCAGCCGCGACGACAGGCCGGAGAGGATGGCCGGATCGTAGCGGCCATAGCTCAGCGCGCCGCCGATCTCCGGATTCTCGTCGCACAGCACCACGTCGGCGTCGGCTTCGGCGGCGGCGAGCGCGGCGCTCAAGCCCGCCGGGCCGGCGCCCACGACGAGCACGTCGCAATGCAGGTGCGTCTTGTCGAAATGCCGGTGCGGCGCCTTGGTGTCGACGACGCCCAGGCCCGCCTTGCGGCGGATGATCGGCTCCCAGAATTTCAGCCAGCTGTCGCGGCGCGGACCCACGAAGGTGCGGTAGTAGAAGCCGACCGGCAGGAAGCGGCCGAACCTGTCCATGACGGCGTCGCGGTCCCGCTCGAGCGAGCCATTGACGTTCTGCGCGCTGACCCGCAGCCCTTCGCTGATCGGCGTGCGTTCGGCGGCGGCGTTCGGTTCGGATGGCAATTGCACCAACGCGTTGGCGTCGGCCCCGGTCATCGACAGGATGCCGCGCGGGCGGTGGTATTTGAACGAGCGCGACAGCACCCATTGGCCGGAACCGGCGAGCGCGCTGGCGATGCTGTCGCCTTCATAGCCTTCGAAGGGCTTGCCCTCGAAAGTGAAGCGGATGCGGCGGCTTCGATCGATGCGGCTTCCGAAAGGGGCGGGCAGCCGGTTCATGCGCGGTCCCGCAGTTGCGAAGCGTCGAAGGTGCGGATGATCTCGTTGCTGACGAGATCGCGCTCGGCCAGGAAGAAGTAATTGCTCGGCACATGCCGCCACCACTCGACCACAATGCCTTTGCGGTTTTCGGCGCGGAACAGATGGCGCGACCATTCCCTGTCTGCGGTGCCGTTCGGATCGGGCCGCGCACGCACCGGCCCGAACGACTGGAACTCGTCGATGTTGCGCGGGCCGTTCATCGGGCAGGTCAAAAGCTTCATCGTCAATGGCTCGCGGCGGTCGCGCCCATTTCATTGAGCAGCCGAAAGGTCTCGAAGCGCTCCAATGCAAATGGTTTCAGGATATCGGGCACGCTGCCGTCGGTGATGGTCTGCGCCATGCGCTTGCCAGCGACGGGCGTCGCCTTGAAGCCCCAGGTGCCCCAGCCGCAGTCGAGCCACAGATTGGCAAGCGGGCTCGCGCCCATGATCGGGCTGTAGTCCGGCGTCATGTCGGTGATGCCGGCCCATTGCCTGAGCAGCCGCACGCCCTGCAAGAAGGGGAAGAGGTGGACCGCGCCTTCGGCGAGATGCTCCTTCATGTCGAGCGTCGAGCGCGTCGAATAGAGTTGGTAGGGATCGGAGCCGCCGCCGATGACGACCTCGCCGCGCGACGACTGCACGAGGTAGGTGTGCAGCGACACCGACGAGACCAGTGTGTCGAGCCAGGGTTTCAGGGGCTGGGTCACCATCGCCTGCAGCGGATAGCAGCGGATGGGAAGCTCGACGCCGGCCATCAGCGCCACGTCATAATTCATGCCGCCGGTGGCGATCAGCACCTGGCCGCAGGCGACGCGGCCACGGTTCGTCTTGACCGCCTGGACCCGGTCGCCGACCACCTCGAAGCCCTGCACTTCGGTGCGCTGGTGGATCTCGACGCCACGCCGCGACGCCTGGGCGGCGTAGCCCCAGGCGACGGCATCGTGGCGCGCCGTTCCGCCGTCGGCATGCCAGAGCCCGCCGAGGATTTCGAGCGGGCCGCCATAGTCCATGTTGAGAAACGGACAGAGTTCCTCGACGCCCTTCTGGTCGACGACCTCGGTGCGCGTGCCCATGTGCTTGCCCATCTCGGCGCGCATGTGGAAGCTGCGCATCGTTGCCTCGGTATGCGCCAGCGTGAGCTGGCCGCGCTGCGAGAACATGACGTTGAAGTCGAGCTCCTGCGACAGGCGCTCGAACAGCTCGACGCCTTCCTTGTAGAAGGCGATGCCTTCCGGCGTGATGTAGTTGGAGCGGATCGTGGTGGTGTTGCGCGCCGTGTTGCCGCCGGCGAGGTAGCCTTTCTCCAGCACCGCCACGCTGTTTATGCCGTGATACTTGGCAAGATGGTGCGCGCAGGACAGTCCATGTCCGCCGCCGCCGATGATGACGACGTCGTAGGCCGGCTTCAGGTCAGGTGTGGCGGGAATGTCGCCGCTGACTGGATAGTCCCTGCTGAGACCGTATTTCAGGAGCCTGAGGGGCATTGCGGGCTCAGCTCGAAGTCTTGGGAGGATCGTAGAGCAGCGCCGACAGATCGGAGAAGCGGCTGTCGCGGTCGCCGAGGGAGAGCACCGCGTCGCGGATCGCGGCGGCGCGGTCGGATCCGAGCACCGGCGCGGCGAACTCCATGTATTTGGCCTCGAGGTCCTGCCTCGACATCGGCGCTTCCGGGCCGCCGCGCGCATGCACGTCGCCGGATGCCAGCACACGTCCGTCCGTCGTCGTGATGACGACGTCGGCCCAGCGTCCGGCCGGGAAGCGGGCGCTGTGGCGCTCGCTTTCGGTCACGGTGATGCGGGTGAGCATGTCGGCGACCGCGGCGTCGGCGAGCCCGGCCCCGGAAATATGCTCCAGCCCGATGCGCCCATGAAGGATGAAGGTCGCTACGGCGAAGCGCAGGCTGTACTGCGCCTTCGAGGTGGTATCCGGCATGCCGTCGAACAGCGTCGCCGCATAGTGGAAGCTGTTGACCTGGACGTGGGCGATGTCGGAGGGGCCAAGATTGTGCGCCAGGCTGAGACCGCGCACCGCGTCGATCGCCGCATGCGCCCAGCGGCAGATCGGGTAGGGTTTCACATATTGATGAAGGGACTGCCAGAAGACGCCAAGATCTTGCCAGTGCATCGCGACATCCGGCGCCTCGACGGTGATCGCCGGCGCACCGGTGAAGCCGCGTTCGGCCAGCACCGCCGCCGAGAGGCCGATGAGGGCGCCCGGGCCGGAGCCGTCATGCAGCATGGTCGGGGTGGCGATCTCGCGCATCATCTGGCTGCGCGGGCCGTGATACTCGGCAATGCCGAGCGCCTCGCGCAATTGCGTTTCGTCGAGCCGCCGCAGGCGTGCCGCCACCGCCGCCACGCCCAAAGCGTTCCAGGCGCCGGACGTGTGGTAGTCACTGACCGTCGCATGCAAGGCGATGCCGGCCCGGCCGGCGACTTCGTAGCCGATGACCAGGGACGCTAGCGCTTCCGGGCCGGTAAGGTCCGGCCGTGCCTCCGCGAGCGCGGCAAGCGCCGGTACCACCGCGACGCCGATATGGCCCTTGGTGGGGCTGTAGCCGTCGTGGCCGTCGAGGTTGTCGGTCTGCGTGGCAACGGCGTAGGCCGCGCCGGCGATGCTGGCGCGCCGCCCGTCGAACAGCAGGCGGGCCGAGTATTGCGGATCGTTCGAGCCATAAAGCAGCATGGCGGCATCGCGGGCGATTCGGCCTGCTTCCATCGGTCCGGCGGCAACGGCGATGCCGAGCGTATCGAGCAGGAGGTAACGCGCCTGTTCCAGTACCGGCTGGGGAAAGACGGAGGCGGGACGCCGCAGCACGAAATCGGCAAGGCGGGTGACCGTATCGGAACTGACGACAGGCCCCTCACGCCGGTATGACGGCACAGCCACGCGCTTATCTCCCCTGTCTCTCCACAACATCATTAAATTGGGTTCATCGCGCAGGCACGCGATTAGTTTGGCGGCTTTGGCCAAAAATATTGATGCCATGTCGCTTGTCTGCGATTGAATGGCCGGTTGCCCATGCGATAGCTATGGCGATTACTAGAGCAGTTCACCGTTTCACGGAAACGGCGAACCGCCCTAGCGCTTTGTTTTGACGCAATTCCGGACGGAAGGTTACGGCGAAGGCGCCGAACTTAACCGCTCACACTTTTCCTGGAATTGCTTTTAGGAGACCGGGATGAAGCCGCCGCCCCCCTTGAACTATATCCGCTCGTTCGAGAGCTCGGCCCGTCATTTGAGCTTCACCACGGCGGCCAAGGAACTGGGCTACACGCAAGCGGCGGTCAGCACGCATGTGCGTGCGCTCGAGCAATATATCGGTCGGCAACTGTTCATCCGTTATCCGCGCAGCCTGAAGCTGACCGAGATGGGGGAGGCGTTCCTGCCGACCTTGCGCCAGGCGCTCGACCAGATCGACCAGGCGACCGAGGCGATCGTCGCATCTTCCCGCAACCGAACAGTGGTGGTCTCGTGTCCGATGAGCCTTGCGGAGAACTGGCTGGCGGGCTGCATGGCGGCGTTCCGGAAAAAGCACCCCGAGATCGAGATCGTGCTGCACGGCACGATCTGGGAAGACTTGAGCGAGCAGATCGCCGACATCACCATCTCGACGCGGCGCTTCGACGACAGGCCGCCTTCGGCGATCCCGCTCTGGAACGACGAACTGGTCCTGCTCTGCGCTCCCAGTATGCTCGAGGGCGAGCATGCGCTGAAGACGCCGCAGGACATGCTCAAGGTGGACTGGATCTTCGTGCATGGCCGCCAGGAATACTGGCAGGTGGTGACCGAGGCGCTCGGCGTCGACATGGAGGACCACGACAAGGGCCTGTCGACAAACGCCTCCAACATCGCGCTCGAGCTCGCCGCCATGGGGGCCGGACTCGTCGCCACGCAGCGCTCCCTGTCCCATGCCTACATGGATCGCGGACTGCTCGTCGAGCCGTTCCCCATCCGGCCGCCAAGCCCCTGGAATTACTACCTGACCGAGAGCCAGCTCTCGAAGGGAAACATCGCGCGCACGGTCAAGGAATGGATCCTTTCCAGGGCCAGGGAGGACGCCGCGCGGCCGTAACCTTCAAAAATTTGACGGGCCAATGGCATCGTTTTTTTAGGCCTTCAAGGCCGGTTTTCTGCGGTTCGTGAAGGATCGAGCCCTTCCGGGATTTTTGCATCGCCCCTAACATGCGTAGCCGCAAGGGGAATGTAACGGGCGGAAAGCCCTGAACCGGAGAACAACGATGACAATGTTCAAGAGCAACGGTGACCGCGTCCCGGCGGTCATCGAAAGCTACGCAGCCGAAGTCAAAAGCGGCAAGATGGACCGCCGCGAATTCCTGGCCATGGCGAGCGTGATGGGCGCTTCCACGGCGCTCGCCTATTCGATGGCCGGGGTCGAGCCGGCCAAGGCCGTTACGATCGTGCCCGGCAAGAAGGGCGGGATTCTCAGGATGCAGATGATCATCAAGGACATGAAAGATCCGCGCGCCTGGGACTGGTCGGAAATCGCCAACGTCATGCGTCAGTGCAACGACTACATGATCCGCTACACCACCGACTTCACCTTCGAGGGTCATCTGGTCGAAAGCTGGGAGGTGAGCGACGACGCCACCGAATACACGCTGCATCTGCGCAAGGGCGTGAAATGGTCGAATGGCGACGACTTCAACGCCGACGACATCGTCTACAACATCGCACGCTGGTGCGATAAGGCGGCCGAGGGCAATTCGATGGCCGGGCGCATGAGCTCGCTGATCGATGCCTCCACCAAGAAGGCGGCCGCCGGCGCCATCACCAAGGTCGACGACCATACGGTGAAGCTGAAATGCAATCAGTCCGACGTCACCATCATTCCGGGCTTTTCCGACTATCCGGCGGTCATTGTCCACCGCGACTTCGACAAGAACGGCGCCGACATGCTGAAGACGCCCGGCACCGGCCCGTATGAGCTGATCTCCTACAAGGTCGGCGAGTCCGCCTCGGTGCGGCGGCGCAAGGACTTCACCTGGTTTGGCGGCGAGCCCTATCTCGATGGTGTCGACTGGACCGACTACGGGTCGGACGCATCCAACCCGGCTATCGCCAGTGCCTTCGAGGCAGGCGAGATCGACTGCAACTACCAGACGGTCGGCGGCACGGTGGATCTCTACGACAGCATGGGCCTGGTCAAGGAACCGGTCGTCACCGCCGGCACCATCGTGCTGCGCACCAACGTGACCAACAAGCCTTACGACGACAAGAGGGTGCGCAACGCCATCCAGCTCGCGGTCGACAACGAGACGGTGCTGAAACTCGGCTATAGCGGCCTGGGCCAGGTCGCTGAAAACCACCATGTCTGCCCGATCCACCCGGAATACTACGATCTGCCGAAAGTCCCGCGCGATCTTGCCAAGGCAAAGGCGTTGATGGCCGAGGCCGGGCAGACCGATCACGAGTTCGAGCTCATCTCCTACGACGCCGACTATGTGAAGGACCCGGCCGACGTCGTCGCCGCGCAGATGCGCGACGCCGGATTCAAGGTCAAGCGCACCATCATCCCGGGCTCCTCGTTCTGGAACGACTGGACGAAATACCCATGGTCGACGACCGACTGGGGCATGCGGCCTCTGGGCGTGCAGGTGCTCGCGATCGCCTATCGCAGCGGCGAGGCGTGGAACGAGTCCGGCTACGCCAATCCGGACTTCGACAAGAAGCTCAACGAGGCGATGGCCATCGCCGACCCGGCCAAGCGCAAGGAGCTGATGAAGGACGTGGAGTTCATCCTGCAGGACTCCGGCATCCTCGTCCAAGCGTTCTGGCGCTCGCTCTACCGCCACCATGCCACCTACGTGAAGAACCTCGGCATGCATCAGACATTCGAGCTGCAGTTGGACAAGGTCTGGCTGGACAAGACCTGAACCGGGCGGATCAAAGCAATGGTTCAGGGGCGCAATTTTGCGCCCCTGACTTAGCCGGCGACTGCAATCGATCGGTCAGCTAAATGAAGTCCCAAAGCGCTGCCAGAGAGCGCGAAAACAAGTCGCCGAACCAAGGGAAGAAAGCTCAACTATGCGTACTCATGCACAAGCCGTCGTCATTGGCGGTGGTCTGATCGGCTGCTCGATCCTTTATCATCTCGCCAAGTTCGGCTGGACGGATGTCGTCCTCCTGGAGCGCAGTGAGCTGACCTCCGGCTCGACATGGCACGCGGCGGCCAACATCCATGGCCTGCATGATTCCACCAATATCAGCCGGCTGCAGCACTACACGATGGCGCTCTACAAGGAGCTGGAAGCCGAGACCGGCCAGGGCTGCGGCATCTTCCAGCCGGGCTCGCTCTATCTCGCCCAGACCGAGGCGCGCGAGCACCAGCTCAGGCTCCAGGAAGCCAAGGCGCGGCGCTACAAGATGAATTTCTACGAGGTCGGCCGCGACGAGGCGGAGCGGCTGCATCCGCTGGTCGATTTCGACGGCATACGCTGCATCATGTATGAGCCGGAGGGTGGCAATGTCGATCCGTCGGGCGTCACGGCGGCTTATGCCGCGGGCGCGCGCCAGCGCGGCGCCGAAATCCATCGCTTCACGCCGGTCACGGCGACGGAGGCGCAAGCGGACGGCAGCTGGATCGTGCGCACGCCGAAGGGCGACATCCGCACGCAATGGGTGGTCAATGCCGCCGGCCTGTGGGGCAGGGAGGTCGCCGCCATGGCTGGGCTGCAACTGCCGCTGATCCCGACCGAGCACCAGTATTTCGTCACCGAGACCATTCCCGAGATCGCCTCCATGGGCCGGCGCCTGCCGTCGGTCGCCGACCGCGACGGCGAATATTATCTGCGTCAGGAAGGCCTGGGGCTGCTGATCGGCGCTTACGAGCGCAACATGAAATTCTGGGCCGAGGAAGGCACCCCGCTGGACTTCGGCCACGAGCTGTTCCCCGACGACCTCGACCGCATCGAGGAAAACATGATGCGCGCCGTCCAGCGTGTCCCGGCGGCCGCTACCGCCGGCGTCAAGAAGGTGATCAACGGTCCGATGATCTGGTCTCCCGACAGCGCGGTGCTGTTCGGGCCGGTGCCGGAGCTCAGCAACTATTTCTGCTGCAACGGCATCATCCCCGGCTTCTCGCAGTCGGGCGGCATGGGCAAGCTCGCCGCCGAATGGATGATCGAGGGCGAGCCGACGCTCGACATGTTCGGCTGGGACATGGCGCGCTTCGGTCATTGGGCCGGCAAGGCCTTCACCAAGGCGCGCGTGCAAGACCAGTACAGCCACCGGTTCAAGATACATTTCCCGAACGAGGAGCGCGCTGCCGGGCGTCCGGTGCGGACCCGGCCGGTCTATGAAATGCAGAAGGAAATGGGCGCTGTGTTCGGCCTCAATTTCGGCTGGGAGCACCCGCTGTGGTTCGCGGCCGATGGCGAGCCGCGCGAGGAGACGATCGGCTTCACGCGCCAGAACTGGTGGGCGCCGGTCGGCCGCGAAGCCCGCATGCTGCGCGAGCATGCCGGTATCATCGACATCTCCAATTTCGCCAAATACGAGGTGAAGGGCCCAGGCGCGGAAGCCTGGCTCAACGCGCTCTTCGCCAACCGCATGCCGACCAAAACAGGCAATTCCTGCCTGACACCGCTGATCGGCAAGCGCGGCGGCATTGCCGGCGACTTCACCGTGACGAGGCTGGCGGAAGACGAGTTCATGGTGATCGGCTCGGGCATGGCCGAGCGCTTCCACCAGCGCTTCTTCAAATCGGTGCCGCTGCCGGCAGGCACGACCTTCCGCTCACGCACCGAGGATCTCGGCGGCTTCAATGTCGCCGGGCC
Source organism: Mesorhizobium sp. BH1-1-5 (assembly GCF_020165615.1). Taxonomy (NCBI): domain Bacteria; kingdom Pseudomonadati; phylum Pseudomonadota; class Alphaproteobacteria; order Hyphomicrobiales; family Phyllobacteriaceae; genus Mesorhizobium; species Mesorhizobium sp. BH1-1-5. The sequence continues at coordinate 155,644 of NZ_JAIUIM010000005.1, read as the reverse complement.
GAAATCGCGCGAATTGCTGCAGCGGCTGACCAATGACGATCTGTCGAACGAGGCTTTCCCGTTCATGCGCTCGCGCCAGATCACCGTCGCCGGCGTCGATGTTGTGGCGCTGAGGGTCTCCTTCACCGGCGATCTCGGCTGGGAGCTGCACTGCAAGGCCGCCGAGCAGGTCGAGCTCTATCGTGCGCTGCTCAAGGCCGGCGCGGAAGTCGGCGCCGGGCCGGTCGGCTCGCGGGCGTTGATGTCGCTGCGCGTCGAAAAGGGTTACGGCAGCTGGAGCCGCGAATACTCGCCGGAATACTGGCCGCAGGAGGTCAAGCTCGACCGGCTGATCAAGACGGACAAGGAATTCCTCAACCGCGAAGCCTATCTCGCCGTCGCCGAAAAGCCGGCTCGGGACGAGCTGATCATGCTTTCGGTTTCGGCCAAGGATGCCGACGCCACCGGCGGCGAGCCGATCTTCCTGCCGGACGGCACGCCGATCGGCCAGGTGTCGTCCGGCGCCTATGGCTATTTCGTCGATCAGTCGCTGGCGATGGGCTACGTCAAGGCGGGAACCGCCAAGGCCGGCGACAAGGTGACCGTCGCCATACTGGGCCGGCCGCATGACGCGGTGCTGCTTGCCCACCCGCCCTTCGACCCGGAAGGCAAGCGGCTGCGGTCGTAAGCCGCGAACGCCCGGCGGCTGGAGGCACACGACATTCGAAGAGGACTCAACCAACTAAAAACAAAGGGGAATCGCATGATCAAACGGCATTTGCTGGGCACGATGCTTGCCCTGGTCCTGACGTCCGCAGCGCATGCTGCCGACGTTAAGGTGGTCAACAACGACGCGTGGTTCGCCGAAGGTCCGATCTGGTATCAGGACAAGCTTTTCTATGTCGAATACGGCCGCGGCACGGTTACCGTCTGGGACGGCAAGAAGAATGACATCTTCTGGAAGATGGATGGCTGCGGCCCGTCGGCCGTGCTGCCGACGACGCGTGGTGAGTTCCTCGTCACCTGCTACGACAACAACACGATCGGCCGCATCGCGGCCGACGGCAAGACGCTGCCGGCCTATGACAAGGACACGGACGGCAAGCCGTTCAGCGGACCGAACGATTTCGCGCCCGACACGGACGGCGGCGTCTACTTCACCGGCTCCGGCAAGGGCGGCCCGCTGATCGACGCTTCGGCCTATTACATCGGCAAGGACGGCAGCGTTAGGAAGGTCGCCGGCGACCTGCACAATGCCAATGGCCTCGTCATGTCGAACGACGGCAAGATCCTCTATCTGGTCGAGACCGAGGACAACCGGATCATCGAATTCGACGTTTCGTCCGACCACAGCTTAAGCAATCGCCGCGTTTTCATGCGGCTGGACGATCTCTTCCCGAACCAGCCGCATATCTGGCCCGACGGGATCAAGATGGACAAGGAAGGCGAGATGTATATCGGCCAGAGCCCGCGCTCGCTCGACGCGCCAGGCAAGATCATAGTCGTCGACAAGGACAAGTTGTTGCGCACGCTTTCGGTACCGTCGCCATCGATGCCGAACTTCGCCTTCGGACCGGACGAGAAGATGCTCTACGTGATGGCGCTCGACCAGATCGAGGCAGCACCTTGGCACGGCAAGGTCTACGAGGTGCCGAACAAGTAAGGGGATTTGCCGGCGGCTCGCGCCGCCGGCCCATTCCTTGTGACGCAATTCCGGACGGAAAACCGCTTCATACTTTTCCTGGAATTGCTTCAGCCGCCGAACCGGCTCCGCCAATGCCGGGCGAGGTCGGAGCGGCGGCAGACCCAGATGTCGGGGTTGGCGGTGATCTTGTCGAGGAAGCGCTCCAGCCCGATCATGCGGCCCGGCCGCGCCGCCAGCCGGCAATGCAGCGACACCGTCATCATGCGCGGGGTCGTTCGGCCTTCCTTGAGCAGCCAGTCGACGCCGTCGCTGACATATTCGAAGAACTGGCTGCCCGTCTCCAGCCCCGAGCCGCGCGAAAAACGGCTGTCGTTGTTGTCGAAGCTGTGCGGCACGACGAGGTGCCGCTTGGCGCCAACATCGACGAAATAAGGCAGGTCGTCATTGTAGTCGTCGCAGTCGAACAGGAAGCCGCCATGTTCGACCACCAGCCGCCGCGTGTTGAGGCTCGGCCGACCGGTGTACCAGCCAACCGGATCGATGCCAGTGATCTTCCGCACCGTGTCCACCGTCATGGCGATATGCTGGCGCTCTTCCTCTTCGGTGAGCGGCGCGTAGTCGATCCAGCGCCAGCCATGGCAGACGATGTCGCTGCCAAGTTCGGCGATCGCCTTGCCTGCGGCCGGGTTGAGCTCGAGGGCGCGGCCGACGACGTAGAAGGTGGGAACGACGCCCTTGTCCTGGAACAGCGAGATGAGGCGCCAGACGCCGACGCGCGAGCCGTATTCGTAGAGCGATTCCATATTGCGGTTGCGCAGGCCGGGCACGGCAGGCGACACGGCAAGATCCGACAGGATCGCCTCGGAGACGCCGTCGCCTTCGCCGATCGAGTATTCCGCGCCTTCCTCGTAGTTGACGACGATGTTGAGCGCCAGTTTCGCGCCGCCCGGCCACTCAGCTTGCGGAGGCCGCTCGCCATAGCCGATCAAATCGCGGGCGGGCAAATAAGGCGCGTCTGACGTCATGAAATCCCCTCGGATGAAGCCGTTACCAGGATTGGCGGCCGCGCATGGCGGTCAGGACGCGCAGCGTGCGGTCCATGATCTCCTGCGGCCCGACTGTTATCCTCAGGCAATCGGTCAGGCCATAACCGGCGAGGCCGCGCGCGATGATGTCGGCGCCGCGCAAGGCCTTGTCGGCGGCCGCCGCTGCCGCGGCGTCGGCAAAGCGCACTAGCACGAAATTCGTCCGGCTTTCGGGGACCTCGTATCCGGCGGCGCGCAAGCCTTGCGCGAAGCGATCGCGGATGTCCGATGTGAGCGCCACGATGCCGCGCGTATAGGCCTGGTCCTCGACAGCCGCGACGGCCATGGCGAGGCCAACCGTCGAGACCTGGTTGGAATTCTGCATCTTGCGCACTTCGGCGGCGATCTGGGGCGCGAACAACCCCCAGCCGACGCGCGCGCCGGCCAGCCCGTATGCCTTGGACAAAGTGCGGAGGACGACGGTGTCGCCGCGCCCGGCCAGCGCGAAGACGGCTTGCGGATCCTGGTCGTCGAATTCGCCATAGGCCTGGTCGATCACCAGGAGAACGTCACCGGGCAGGGCCGCGCGAAGGCGCAGGAGCTCAGCGTTCTTGATGCGCGTGCCGGTCGGGTTGCCCGGATTGCAGACGAACACGATGCGCGTCGCGGGCGTGAGAGTCGCCAGGATCGCGTCGATCGAGATCTCATAGCCGCGCTCCGCGGCCTTGACGTAGGCCGCCCCGACGCGCGCGGCCGCCGAGGCCGCGAAATTATAGGCATAGTCCGTGCTGAGCACGTCCGCGCCGGGACCGGCGAAGGCCGCGATGATGCAGGCGATCAGCTCCATCGAGCCCGCGCCGCACAGGACAAGATCGCGCTCGACCCCATAGGCCCTGGCGATCGCATCGCGCAGCAAGGTCCAGTCCGGGTCCGGATAAAGGTGGCTGCGCGCCACTGCGGCCCGACCGGCTTCGATGGCGCTTGGGCTGGGTGGAAACGCGCTCTCGTTCTGAGCCAGCGTCGGCCGGTCGTAGCCGCCGAAATTCGCCAGCGCGAAAGCGGACATGGCCTCGATATGGGCGGTGGCTTTCAGGGGCACGGCATAAAGGTCCGGCTATCGGCTGTCGGCGAGGTTTTCCGCAGCGAGGCTAGGGCATGGTGGCCGAACGGCAAAGCAAAATTCGCCGGCACAATGGGTAAGGGAATCTGGCCCATGCGGGATGGGTGGAGACAATACCGCAGCAACTCCTTGCGCCGCGGTTCCCCCCACACTCTGAAACCCTGATTCAATGCTTCAGCATATCCCGGTTGAAGGTGATTACCGGCGGCTTCCACCCGCCACCACCCGGCATGTCCAAGGAGGCATCATGGAAACTCCGTTCGATTTCGGCGGTATAGGTGCCGTCGTTCTCGAAGCGGTCCCATAGAATGAAGCCAATGATGAGCGCGATGACGAACAACGGCCAACGCATCGGACAGTCCCTCAGATGCCCGATCGATATTATCTGCCTGCGCATCGAGAAATACAAGCCGTTGCTAATATATTGCGACTAAACCTGACATCCGCTTATGACGGGGAACTGCGGTGACGGAGCGAAGCGCGTCCTATGCCGGTCCCCGCCGGGCGTTTCCCGAGTAGATCGGTGCCTAGCCATGTCGGGCACAGGCCGTAGGTCAGCCGATTTTCGGCCGTTCCTGAAAATTCTGTATACCTTGAGAAAATTTTGGCTCCCCGGGCCGGATTCGAACCAGCGACCAACCGGTTAACAGCCGGTTGCTCTACCACTGAGCTACCGGGGAACGGAGGCTCTGACGTGAGTGGCGCAGCCTATAGCAAACACCCTTCGGCTTTGCAAAGCAGCATTTCGCAATTTTTCTCCAGTTTTTGATGCGGCTATTTGTGCCATCGTTCGGCATGCCCACATATGAAGGGCTTCACACCGGCACGGAACAAAGCGGCCGGTATCGCCTTGGACATGAGTTCGGCAGCAGATGGGAACTGGTTTGAATGACCGCAGCGGACGATGACAGCGCCCCGGCGCGGAAGATTTCGATCTTCGGCCGCGAGTTCACGATGCCGCGCTCGCGCGGCTGGCGAATCGCGATCGGCATGCTGCTCACCCTTGGCGGGCTTCTGGGCTTTCTGCCGATTCTCGGCTTCTGGATGATTCCGCTCGGCCTTCTGGTTCTGTCCTATGAATTCGCGATGATCCGGCGCCATCGTCGGCGTTTCATCGTCTGGTGGGAACGCCGGCGCCGGCCCGACTGAGAACCTGCGGCGGCTCCGCCGCAGCGATGCCGGGACCAAGCGACAACCGATTGGTAATCACCACTTTCGCCGTCACATGCGAAAGCGTCGGGAATAACGCGCGGGCGCTTGACGACCTTTAAGCGCCAACATAATGAGTTCGCTCGGAACGCCGGGAGCATTGCGAGGCCTCGTGGCGGAGTGGTTACGCAGAGGACTGCAAATCCTTGCACCCCGGTTCGATTCCGGGCGAGGCCTCCAGATGCTTGCGGGTTCCAGCGCAATCGCGCCGGAGCAGGGGTTCCAGTCGAAGTTTTGGCCGCGCGTCCGGCGCGGGGAGCGGATTGTTGGGACATGAACGCTGATTTCTCCGAACGCCGCGTGAAGATGGTCGACGGCCAGGTCCGCACCACCGATGTGACCAGCGCGCCGCTCATCGAAGCGATGCTTTCTGTCCCGCGCGAGGCCTTTGTCGGCGCCGGACAGCAGGATCTGGCCTATATCGACGAAGACATCCGCATTTCCGATGGCGCCAATGGCGCCGGCGCGCGCTACCTGATGGAGCCGTCGCCGCTCGCCAAGCTTTTGCAACTGGCCGAAATCGATGCCGGCGATTCGGTGCTCGATGTCGGTTGCGGCACCGGCTATTCCGCCGCATTGCTGTCGCGGCTCGCGCGTTCCGTCGTGGCGCTGGAGAGCGATCCCGCGCTGGCGGAAGCGGCAAAATCCACGCTTTCCAGCCTTGGCTGCCAGAACGTCACGGTGCTGAGCGGGCCGTTGCCGCAGGGGCAGGCCGCCAAGGGGCCTTACAACGTCATCTTCATCGGCGGCAGCGTCGAGGAAGTGCCGCCGGCGCTGCTCGACCAGCTTGCGGAAGAAGGACGCCTGGTTGCGGTCGAAGGACAGGGCAACTCTGGCGTGGCCCGGCTGTTTTTCAAAGCCGGGGGGGTTGTAACCGGAAGACGGGCCTTTAATGCGGCAATTAAGCCACTACCGGGCTTCGAACGTGCTCACGCGTTTGAATTCTGAGCGTTTTTGCCTTGCAGCGAGAGTGCTGTCATGATCGCTTGCGCCAGACAATCGTTGCTGATTGGTTAACCGGGTGTTTTCGGGAGGCTGTCAGCGGGGGAACGATAAACAACGCGGCGCTGGCCGATCCGTAAGGGTAGGCCGACGTGGCGTGGTTCCCATGCAAAACGAATGAGGGAAATAACGTGCCGCCTCTACGCAAGAGTGTTTTAGTAGCTATCCTTGTTTCCGCCACGGCGCTTTCGCCGTTGGCCGCTTCCGCCGAAACCATTACGGGCGCTCTCGCCAAGGCCTATCAGTACAATTCGCAGCTCAACGCGGCACGCGCCGGCGTGCGCGTCACCGATGAGGGCGTGGCAATCGCCAAGTCGGGCTGGCGCCCGACCGTCACCGGTTCGAGCAGCATCGACTACACCAGCACCCACGCGCAGGGCTCGACCCAGAACATAACCACCGGCAACTTCGGCGTTCAGATCAACCAGACGCTGTTCGACGGCTTTCAGACCAGGAACAACGTCGCCGCGGCGGAAGCGCAGGTGAAGGCTTCGGTCGAAAGCTTGCGCAACACCGAAGAGAATATCCTGTTCAACGCGGCAAGCGCCTATATGGACGTGATTCGCGATCGCCAGGTCGCGGTGCTGACCGAGCAGAACCTGCAGTTCCTGACCGAGCAGGCGCGCGCCGCAAGGTCGCGCTTCGAGGTCGGCGAGGGCACCCGCACCGACGTCGCCCAGGCCGATGCCTCGCGCGCCACGGCCGTGGCGCAGCTCAGCGCCGCCCGCGCGACGGCGCTGGCGAGCGCCGCCACCTATCATCAGATCGTCGGCGACGAGCCGGGCAAGCTTAAGGCGGCATCGCCTGTGGCCAAGTTGTTGCCGTCGAGTGTGGATTCGGGCCTGGCCATCGCCTCGGCCGAGCATCCGGCCATTCTTGCCACGGAGCATCTTGTCGACGCCGCGGCATTTGTGGTGAAATCATCGGAAGGTGCGCTGCTGCCGCAAGTGACGGCTTCGGCCGGCATTTCGGACAATTACAGCCACTCCGCTCCTGACATCAGGAGCACCAACGGCACCTCGACCTCGGCCAATATCGGCGCCACGCTGACCATTCCGATCTATTCGGGAGGACGGACCTCGGCGCTGGTGCGGCAAAACAAGGAATCACTTTCGGAGGCGCGCATCCAGATCGACGTTACCCGTGATCAGGTGCGCCAGGCTCTGGTCACCGCATGGACGCAGTACACCTCGGCGCGAGAAAGCGTGGATGCCAACAGGCAGGTGATCGATGCCGCGCAACTGGCGCTCAACGGCGTCATCGAGGAGCGCAATGTCGGCCAGCGCACCACGCTGGATGTGCTCAACGCGCAGAACGCGGTTATCACCGCCAAGATCAATCAGGCGAGCTCCGAGCGCGACGTGGTGGTGGCGAGTTATGCCATTCTCCAGGCGATGGGCCGGTTGTCGGTCGATCGCCTTGGCCTGGCGGTCACCAAGTACAGGCCGGAAGAGCATTACAACGCCGTCAAGGACAAGTGGTTCGGACTGCGCACGCCCGACGGGCGCTGATTCCCAACAGCATGCTTCCGGCAAAACGCCGCGTGTCCGATGGACGCGCGGCGTTTGTATTTCCGGGAGGCTCATCGGGTTGCGAGCCGCCTAATCTGTTGAAATCCAAAGAGTCCCCAGATTGGGGATTCTCGGATGACGATCGGTCGGTTACGCTGTCGCCATTGATTCGAATTCCGACCCGGACAGGAACGGAATTCTCGAATGGGTCAGGTTCTTGAACGGGGCAGTTCTTGAACAGGTCTGATTCTTGGACAGGTCACTAGGGCGGCGGATGTGACGATGGCGACGGCAAGCAGCGCGCAGCGCGAACCTTCCATGGAAGAGATACTCGCTTCCATCCGAAGGATCATCGAAGACAGCGACACCGGGCGCAAGCAGCCGGCCGAGGCCGGCGAGCTGCGCCAGGATCTGGAGCCTGCCGCGGTTAGCGCTCCCGCCGTGGAGGTCGACGCCTTTCGTTCCGAATTGCATGCCGACGCCCGCAAGCCGGCGACACTGGCGGAGGTCCAGGCCCAGCTTGCGGCGGCCGATCCGGCGATCGCACGCGTCGAGGCTCGGCCCGAGCCGGTCAAGGCGGCTTCGGTCGATGCCGGGACTGCTGAGCCGAGCGCGCAAGCGGCCACGAGCAGGCCGGCCGCGGCAAATGCGCCGCAGTCGGCCGAGACCATTGTCGCCGATTGGCGGCGCGAAATAGCGGCGGTCGGCGGCAGCACGGTTACCGCGAGACCGGCAGTCCGGGTCCCGGAAGCCGCGCCGAAGGTCGAGATCGAGAAGGAAGAGCCGGCATTTGAAGCTGCCGCGCATGCCGGCGCTGCCCGGGCATCCGAACCGGAGGCGCAGCCGGCCCGGCCCGCGATCCTTTCCGAGCGTACGGGCAGGCAGGTCGCCGCGGCCTTCGGCGAGCTTTCCGACGCCTTTGCCAGCCGCGGCAAGAAGAGTTTCGACGAGATGGCCGAGGAGATGCTGCGGCCGATGCTGCAGGATTGGCTCGACAACAATTTGCCGACGCTGGTCGAAAAGCTGGTGCGCGAGGAGATCGAGCGCGTGGCGCGCGGAGCGCAGTAGGCTGCCGCAACACCCGGGCTGAAAAGCGTCGCCTTCCGGGCGGCGCTTTTGTTTAGGGCTGCCCAGGTGAGCGCGTTGCCCCATTCGGCCGGGATTGCCGCTGGTCGCGGGCAGGCCTATCTGTGGCAGTGATCGCTGCTCTCGCGGTTGACTCGGCCAAGACCTTCCGATTTACACCGGACGCTTGTTCCCGACAGTTCGGACTTCCTCCATGCTTGAAAAGACATACGACGCCAAAGCCGTCGAGCCGAAGATCGCCAAAATCTGGGAAGAGGCCGACGCCTTCCGGGCCGGCGCCGGCGCGGAGGAAGGGGCCGAAGCCTTCACCATCGTCATCCCGCCGCCGAACGTCACCGGCTCGCTGCATATGGGCCATGCGCTCAACAACACGCTGCAGGACATCCTCGTGCGCTTCGAGCGCATGCGCGGCAAGAACGTGCTTTGGCAACCCGGCATGGATCACGCCGGCATCGCCACGCAGATGGTGGTCGAGCGCCAGCTCATGGAAAAGCAGATCCATCGCCGCGATCTGACGCGTGAAGAGTTCATCGAGAAAGTCTGGGAGTGGAAGGCCGAATCCGGCGGCGCGATCTTCAACCAGCTGAAGCGGCTCGGCGCCTCGGCCGACTGGTCGCGCGAACGCTTCACCATGGACGAAGGCCTGTCCAGGGCCGTGCTGGAAGTCTTCGTCACGCTCTACAAGGAGGGCCTCATCTACAAGGACAAGCGCCTTGTGAATTGGGACCCGAAGCTGCTCACCGCCATTTCCGACCTCGAGGTCGAGCAGCATGAGGTGAACGGCAATCTCTGGCACTTCCGCTATCCGATCGAAGGCGAGGCGTTCGACCCTGAGAACCCGAAGACCTTCATCACGGTCGCGACGACGCGTCCCGAGACGATGCTCGGCGATACGGCGGTCGCCGTGCATCCGGGCGACGAGCGCTTCACCGATCTGGTCGGCCGCAACGTCGTGCTGCCGATCGTCGGCCGCAAGATCCCGATCGTCGCGGACGAGTATTCCGACCCGGAAAAAGGCTCCGGCGCGGTCAAGATAACGCCGGCGCATGACTTCAACGATTTCGAGGTCGGCAAGCGCCACAAGCTGCCGGCGATTAACATCCTGACGGTCGAAGCGGACATCAAGCTGAAGGACAATGAGGATTTTCTCGCCGGTCTAGAGGTCACGCCGGAGCGGCAGGCGGTGTGGGACGAGCTCGACGGGCTCGACCGTTTCGCCGCGCGCAAGAAGGTCGTCGAGCTGATGGAAGCCGGCGGGTTCCTCGACAAGATCGAGCCGCACCGGCATGCCGTGCCGCATGGCGACCGCGGCGGGGTGCCGATCGAGCCGTTCCTGACCGACCAGTGGTATGTCAACGCCGCCGAGCTCGCCAAGCCGGCGATCGCCTCGGTGCGCGAGGGCCGCACCAATTTCGTGCCGAAGAACTGGGAAAAGACCTATTTCGACTGGATGGAGAACATCCAGCCCTGGTGCATTTCGCGCCAGCTCTGGTGGGGACACCAGATCCCGGCTTGGTACGGGCCGGACGGGCATGTCTTCGTCGAAAAGACCGAGGAAGAAGCACTCGCTGCCGCAATCGAATATTACCTGGCGCTGGAAGGGCCGTGGAAGGCCTGGGTCGAGGACAAGCTCGAGAATTTTCAGCCGGGCGAGATACTGACCCGCGACGAGGACGTGCTCGACACCTGGTTCTCGTCGGCGCTGTGGCCGTTCTCGACGCTCGGCTGGCCCGACAAGACGCCGGAGCTCAAGACCTATTACCAGACCGACGTGCTGGTGACCGGCTTCGACATCATCTTCTTCTGGGTTGCCCGCATGATGATGATGGGTCTGCACTTCATGGACGAGGAGCCGTTCCACACCGTCTATGTGCACGCGCTGGTGCGCGACAAGAACGGGCAGAAGATGTCGAAGTCGAAAGGCAACGTCATCGATCCGCTCGACCTGATCGACGAATATGGCGCCGATGCGCTGCGCTTTACGCTGACCGTGATGGCGGCTCAAGGGCGCGATGTGAAGCTCGATCCGGCGCGCATCGCCGGCTACCGCAATTTCGGCACCAAGCTGTGGAACGCGACGCGCTTCGCCGAGATGAACGAGGTCGCGCGCAACGACGATTTCTGGCTGAACGACGCCAAGCTGCCGGTCAACCGCTGGATCCTGACCGAGCTGACGCGGGCGGCGCGCGCGGTCACCGAAGGCATCACCAGCTATCGTTTCAACGAGGCGGCAGGCGCCGCCTATCGGTTCGTCTGGAACCTGTTCTGCGATTGGTACCTGGAACTGTTGAAGCCGGTGTTCATGGGTACGGACGAGGCCGCCAAGGCCGAGAGCCGGGCCTGTGTCGCCTTCGTGCTGGACGAGATCTACAAGCTCCTGCATCCGATGATGCCGTTCATGACCGAGGAACTGTGGGCGCAGACCGCGGGCGAGGGCAAGCAGCGCTCATCGCTGCTTTGCCATGCCGCCTGGCCGTCGCCCGATTTCGAGGACGAGGAGGCTGCCGCCGACATCAACTGGCTGGTCGATCTTGTCTCGGGCATCAGGTCAGTGCGTTCGGAAATGAATGTGCCGCCGGCGGCGATCGCGCCGCTGATGGTGATCGGCGCCAACACGCTGACGCAGGAGCGGCTGGAGCGCCACGCCCAGGCGATCAAGCGGCTGTCGCGCGTCGGCGACATCGCGCTCGCCGATGCGCCGCCGAAAGGCTCGGCCCAGATCGTGCTCAACGAGGCGACGGTGAGCCTGCCGCTCGGCAGCCTGATCGACCTCCAGGCCGAGGCCGCGCGGCTGCAGAAGGAACTGGCCAAGGTGACCGAGGAGATCGCGCGCCTGCACAAGAAGCTGTCGAACGAAAAGTTCGTCGCCAACGCGCCGGAAGAAGTGGTCGAGGCCGAGCGCGAGAAACTCGCCGAATATCGCGAGGCGCAGGAGAAGCTTTCGGTGGCTTTGGCGAGGGTCCGCGACGCCGGCTGAGCGGCAAGATTCGCCCTTACTCCGAGGCCCTTTCCTGTACGTTAGCTGCCTCGAAAATGAGCGTGCCGCTACGTTAATTTTGACGTAAACGGAAAGTTTGCGCCCCATTGTTGCCATAATGTAACAATGGGGCCGCCTGGCCCAGAAAATGCCCATTTTTGCCCTGTTTTAGGCAGGTTCTTCAGATTTTTTCGATCATTTGACACTGGTTGGCGCGATTTGGGCGCCAATTGCGGCGCCCCCCGCCATGGCGAAAATACGTGCTGTCAAGATGTACATGTACAGCTCTTGAAAACGTTGTTGCGTCATTAACCCGAATTGGTTCTAGCTTGAGCCACTTGTATTTCGGGGAGGGATTTCCATGAACATCTTGCGGCTCAAAGCTCTGGCGGGGGCTGGCTGCTTTTCGATCGCTTTGATCGGTGCCGCGATGCACCCCGCGCATGCCGGCGGCCTGGAGCGCGGCGGCTACGACATCGACCTGCTTTTCGATCCGGCGCCGGTCGCGACGGAAGCTGAAGCGACCTATGTGATGCCGGATCGCAAGTACAAGAATGCGAAGGGTCCGGGCGGATCCGATTTTGGTCTAGGGACCTCCGCCGATGGAGCCGAGGACTACTGGGTTCCTCGCATTGGAGTGAAGGCTCAAGTTGTCCAGGGCGTCGACTGTATGGTCGACTATTCGCAGCCTTGGGGCGCACATACCGCACCGGGACTTTGGAATGGCGCGGAGTCCAACGTGGAAACCGATATCAAGAGCAACAACTACGCAGGTACCTGCTCTTACAAGTTTGATGTCGGCAAGGGCCAGCTCCGTTTTATTGGCGGCGTGTTCTACCAGGATATTTCTGGCTTCAAAGAGAGCTTGCTGGCGCCAGTTCCGGGCTTGATCGGCCGTGTCGATCTCGAAGCCAACGGCTGGGGCTGGCGCGCTGGTGTTGCGTACGAGATTCCCGACATCGCGTTGCGCGCAAGCTTGGTTTACAATTCGCGGGTCAAGCTCGACAACATCTCGGGCACGCTCGATCTCACCAGCGTTGCCAAGGGCATCACCCCTATCTACGGCGAAAACACCTACATGCCGGATTCAGTCGAACTGAAGTTGCAGTCGGGTATCGCGCCTGGCTGGCTTGCGTTCGGTTCAATCAAGTGGGTCAATTGGAGCCTGTTGCAGAGCGTCGCGATCTGCCCCCAGGGCACGCAAGCCATAGCAGCGTGTTACACGGGCTCGCCGGTCGAGGCGACGTCGCTCGACCTGATGTATCGTGACGGCTGGACCGTTTCGGGCGGTATCGGTCACAAGTTCAACGACCAGTGGAGCGCCGCCGGCCAGTTGACCTGGGACCGCGGCACCTCGCACGGCTACGGCGCGCAGACCGACACCTGGACGATCGGCGGCGGCGTGGCCTACACGCCCCAGCCGAATATCGAAGTTCGTTTGGCGGGCGCGATCGGCGTGATGACCAGCGGCCATTCCGGGACGGTGACGGCCGAAGGCTATACGGCTGGCACCGACGCCAGCTACGACTTCGGCAACGATCTCGTCACGGCGATCTCAGGTGGAATCAAGATCAAGTTCTAAGTTTCTGAAAATTCATCGAAAAGGCCGGGCATTGCCCGGCCTTTTTCGTTGTGTCGATGGCGCTTCAGCCTGGTTCCGCCACCCGCTGTTGTAGATTCGCCGCGCAACCGGCGGCCGATACGATTGTGACGTTTCGGCAACAGTTTATGAACAACCCCCGCGCTAAAAGACTTGCCGAGGGAACTGCCCATTTCCCGCCATAAACCCGGAGCACCCGAGATATGTCCCGGGATGCGTGCCAGGTTGGCGCGGCGAGGGGGCCGGCCGCGGGGTGTGCGGTAAGGACGATGATGGACGCCAAGGCAATCTCGAAGGCCAAGCTTCCCAGCCGCTACGTGACCGTTGGTCCGGCGCGCGCGCCGCATCGTTCGTATCTCTATGCCATGGGCCTCTCGGCGGCCGAGATCGCGCAGCCCTTGGTCGGCGTCGCCAGCTGCTGGAACGAGGCGGCGCCCTGCAACATCTCGCTGATGCGCCAGGCGCAAGTGGTCAAGAAGGGCGTCGCGGCCGCCAACGGCACGCCGCGCGAGTTCTGCACCATCACCGTCACCGACGGCATCGCCATGGGCCACCAGGGCATGAAGTCGTCGCTGGTGTCGCGCGAGGTCATCGCCGATTCGGTCGAGCTCACCATGCGCGGCCATTGCTACGATGCCCTCGTCGGGCTCGCCGGCTGCGACAAGTCGCTGCCCGGCATGATGATGGCGATGGTGCGCCTCAACGTGCCGTCGATCTTCATCTATGGCGGCTCGATCCTGCCCGGCAGCTATCGCGGCCGGCAGATCACGGTGCAGGATGTGTTCGAGGCGGTCGGCCAGCATTCGGTCGGCACGATCAGCGACGCCGATCTGCTCGAGATCGAGCAGGCGGCCTGTCCTTCGGCGGGTTCCTGCGGCGCCCAATTCACCGCCAACACGATGGCGACCGTTGCCGAGGCGATCGGCCTCGCGCTGCCCTATTCCTGCGGCGCGCCGGCGCCCTACGAGATGCGCGACCGCTTCAATTTCGCCTCGGGCGAAAAGGTCATGGAGCTGATCGCCAAGAACATCCGGCCGCGCGACATCGTTACGCTGAAGGCGCTGGAGAACGCGGCGACCGTAGTGTCGGCCACCGGCGGTTCGACCAACGCGGCGCTGCATTTGCCGGCGATCGCGCATGAGGCAGGCATCAAGTTCGACCTGTTCGACGTGGCGGCGATCTTCGAGAAGACACCCTATATCGCCGACCTCAAGCCGGGCGGCAAATATGTCGCCAAGGACATGTTCGAGGCCGGCGGCATTCCGCTGCTGATGAAGACGCTGCTCGACAACGGCTATCTGCATGGCGATTGCATGACGGTCACTGGCCGCACTTTGGCCGAAAATATGGAGCACGTTTCCTGGAATGAGAGCCAGGATGTTGTGCGTCCCGCCGATCGGCCAATCACTGGGACAGGCGGCGTTGTGGGCTTGAAGGGCAACCTTGCCCCCGAAGGCGCGATCGTGAAGGTCGCGGGCATGTCGGAGCTGAAATTCTCAGGCCCGGCGCGCTGCTTCGATTCGGAAGAGGAGTGCTTCGAAGCGGTCACGCAGCGCAATTACCGGGAGGGCGAGGTTCTCGTCATCCGCTATGAGGGGCCGCGCGGCGGTCCGGGCATGCGTGAGATGCTGTCGACGACGGCCGCGCTCTACGGCCAGGGCATGGGCGGCAAGGTGGCGCTGATCACCGACGGGCGCTTCTCCGGCGCCACGCGCGGCTTCTGCATCGGCCATGTCGGGCCGGAGGCGGCGGTCGGCGGGCCGATCGGACTGATCAAGGATGGTGACGTGATCTCGATCGACGCCGTGATAGGCACGATCGACGTGGCCCTGTCGGACGCCGAACTGGCGGCCCGGGCGAAGGGTTGGAAGGCGCGCAAGACCGACTATCAGTCCGGCGCGATCTGGAAATATGCGCAGACCGTAGGGTCGGCCCGCGACGGCGCGGTGACCCATCCGGGTGCGGCAGAAGAAACGCACTGCTATGCGGACATCTGAGGTGTTGAGGTCATCTGTCTTTTCGGCACTGGTCGCGCTTGCGACCTTGGGCGCCGTCGGGCAGGCCATGGCCTTCGACGACAAGGTGTTCGACGACAAGACCGGCGTGAAGCCGCAGTCGAGCCCTTGGGCCGTGTTCCAGTTCGGCTTTTCCGCCTACAAGAACGGCCATAAGGACCAGGCGGTCGAGGCCTATAAATATGCCGCCGAGAACGGCCAGATCGGCGCCACCTGGAAGCTTGCGCGCATGTATGCCGAAGGCGACGGCGTGACGCGCGACGACTACGCCGCCTTCAAGTTCTTCTCGGAAATCGTCGATCAGGACGTCGAGCCCGGCTCGCCGGAAGAAAGCTATGTGTCGGACGCCCTGGTGGCGCTCGGCGACTATCTGCGCAAGGGCATTCCCGGCACCCCGGTCGAGGAGAACGACGTCGCGGCGCAGGAATATTACATGCGCGCCGCCGCCAACTACCGCAATCCGAACGCCCAGTTCGAGATCGGCCGGATGTTCCTCAAGGGCGAGGGCGGCGTGAAGGCCAGCGTCAAGCAGGCCGGGCGCTGGCTGCAGCTGGCGGCCGAGAAGGGTCATGCCGGCGCGCAGGCGACGCTCGGCAACCTCCTGTTCCAGAGCGGCAAGGTCGTGCGCGGCCTGGCGATGATGACGGCCGCACTCGAGCGGGCTCCGGCGGCCGACCAGCCCTGGATCCGCAACATGCAGGAAGAGGCGTTCGCCGCGGCAGGCGAGGCCGATCGCCGGACCGCGATCTCGCTCGCCGACGATATCCTGACCAAGGGCAACAACGGCGACCAGTAAGCGCCGCTCTAACTCTTTTTACGCAATTCCGGACGGAAAACCGCTACGCACTTTTCCTGGAATTGCTCTGGCGGGAAAATTCAAAAAGATGCCAGTCAGTTCTCGGTCGGCTCCGTCGGCGCCGGGCCGGGCGTCGGGGTCGAGATCGACGTCGGGTGCGGCTTTGGCGCTTCCCCCGGACATTCGTCCTTGATCCTGGTCCAGGACGTGTTGTTGAGGACCATATCGCAACGGGCGAGGTGGCTTTCGCCGTCCAGCGTCAGGCACGCCGTCTGGCCGACATTGAAGGAGTTGCCGTTGGCAAGACAGGTTGGCGCCGCCAGCGATGACGTCGGCGCGGCAAGCGCCAAAGCAAGGCCGAGCGGCCAGATAAGATAACGGATCGCCATTCAACCCCCACAGCAATCCGTATCAAAGACCGGATTTGTGGCGATATCTGGTCCAGAAACGTCTCAGGCCGGCTGCAGGCTGAGCTCGATCGCGACCGGCACGTGGTCGGAAGGTTTTTCCCAGGCGCGGACGTGCTTTTCCACCGAGGCCGACGAGAAACGGTTGGCGGCTTCCGGCGAGAGCAGCAGGTGGTCGATGCGGATGCCGTTGTTCTTCTGCCAGGCGCCAGCCTGATAATCCCAGAAGGTGTAGACGCCGGCCGAGTCGGTCACCGTACGCACCGCCTCGGTGAAGCCGAGATTCTTCAGCCGGCGGAAGGCTTGCCTTGTCTGCGGCTGGAACAGGGCGTCGCCCAGCCAGTTTTCGGGAAACCGGGCATCGGCGGGTTCGGGGATGACGTTATAGTCGCCGGCCAGCACCAGTGCCTCTTCGAGGCGCAACCGCTCCTGCGCCCAGCGCTCCAGCCGCGCCATCCAGGCCAGCTTATAGGGAAATTTCCGCTCATCGTCGATCGGGTTGCCGTTAGGCAGATAGAGCGAGACGACGCGCAGGGCGCCCTGGTCGGTGGAAAAGACGCCTTCGATGAAGCGGGCATGGTCGTCCGCGTCGTCGCCCGGCAAGCCGCGGTTGACCTCGTCGAAAGGAAGCTTCGACAGGATCGCGACGCCGTTGAAGCTCTTCTGGCCGTTGGTCTCGACATTATAGCCCAGCGCCTCGATCTCGGCGCGCGGGAACTGCTCATCTACCGTCTTGATCTCCTGCAGGCAGACGATGTCGGGCGCGCTCTCGGTCAGCCAGTGGGTGAGGTTGCCGATGCGGGCGCGAACGCCGTTGATGTTCCAGGTGACGATCTTCATGCAGGCCTCGATGCGGTTCGGACGGAAGGCGGTTCGACGAAGCGGATCGTATTGCCTGCGCGGGTCTTTAGAAAGGCCGTCCGGTCGCATTCCTGCCAATAGCCATGCGCTATCCGGTTCGCACCGATTAGAGGTTTGCGAAGTTTCGGTCGGTCAGATGGAGAAGCTCGTGCCGCAGCCGCAGGAGGCGACCGCGTTGGGATTCCTGATCTGGAAGGACTGGCCCATCAAATCGTCGACGAAGTCGATCACCGAGCCGCCCATATAGACCAGCGACAGGTCGTCGATCAGGACGGTCGCGCCATCCTTCTCGATGGCGACGTCGTCGTCGTTGCGCGTCTCGACCAAATCGAATTTGTAGGAAAAGCCGGAGCAGCCGCCGCCTTCGACGGAAACGCGCAAGGCCGTCTTGCCCGGTTCGCCGGCCACGATCCTGGCGATCCGCTTTGCCGCGGCGTCGGTCATTTCGACCTTCATGGCAGTCTTGGCATCCGCGCCCATAGGCGTCACCTTGCTTTCGGTTTCACATGATAGGTATGAAGCGGGCAGGCCTGAGTCAACTGGTGGGTCAATGGACGAGCGGCAGGGCAAGGATGCGCTCAGCGACATCGGATTCGGCTATCGGCCGCGCGCCGCCTATGCGAGCGACCCGGCGCGCTCGCGCGGGCGCCTGTTCGACGAGCCCGAAAGCCCGACGCGCACGCCGTTCCAGCGCGATCGCGACCGCATCATCCACTCCACCGCCTTCCGCCGGCTGAAGCACAAGACCCAGGTCTTCGTCGCGCATGAGGGCGACCATTTCCGTACGCGGCTGACGCATTCGATCGAGGTGGCGCAGATCGCCCGCGCGCTGGCGCGGGCATTGCGTGGCGACGAGGATCTCGCCGAGGCGGTCGCCCTGGTGCATGATTTCGGCCACACGCCCTTCGGCCACACAGGCGAGGATGCGCTCAACGAGAAGATGGCCGCCTGGGGCGGCTTCGATCACAACGCGCAGTCGCTGCGCGTGGTCACGCGGCTGGAGCGGCGCTATGCCGAATTCGACGGGCTGAACCTCACCTGGGAAACGCTGGAGGGGCTCGTCAAGCACAACGGCCCGTTGACCGACGCGAGCGGGAAGGGGCTCAAGGGTACGGTGCCGCAAGCGATCCGCGACTACTCGGAACTGCACGATCTCGAGCTCGATCGCTTCGCCGGCATCGAGGCGCAGTGCGCCGCGATCGCCGACGACATCGCCTACAACACCCATGACATCGACGACGGCCTGCGCGCCGGCCTGCTGACGCTGGACATGCTGCAAGGCGTAGGCCTGCCGGGCTCGATCCTGAGGGGCGTGCGCGCCAAATATCCTCAGCTGGACGATGTCCGCACCGGACACGAGCTGATGCGCCGGCAGATCACGCTGATGGTCGAGGATGTCATCGCATCGACCGCTGCCAATATCGAGCGTCTGAAACCGGAAAGCGCCGATGCGGTGCGCGCAGCCGGCGAGACCCTGGTGACGTTTTCAGCCGACATGGCTGCGGCCGAAAAAGAATTGAAGGCTTTCCTCTACAAGCATCTCTACCGGCACCCGGAAGTGATGCGGGTGCGAGCCGAGGCCGAGCGGATCGTGCGCGAGCTGTTCGACGTCTATTTCGCCGATCCGCGCGCCATGCCGGATGGCTGGCGCGAGGGGCTCGACCGGGCCGAGGATCGCATCAAGGCGCGCAGCGTCGCCGACTTCCTGGCCGGCATGACTGACACCTATGCGCTCAAGGAACATCGGCGTCTGTTTGACCATACGCCCGATTTGAGCTAGGGCGAGCCTCGATTTTGCCGGCCATCGAGCCGGTTGCCTCTTAAAGCCCAGAGCACTTCCAATGAATATCTTCGCCGATTTCAACGCGCGGATCGTAAAGGCCGTCGAAGCCCTTGATCTCAAGGACAAGGAGGGGGCCGCGCTCGACTTGTCGCGTATCGCGGTCGAGCCGCCGCGCGATGCAAGCCACGGCGACCTCGCCACCAATGCGGCGATGGTGCTGGCCAAGCCCACCGGACAGAACCCGCGCGCGCTTGCCGAAAAACTCGCGGAAGCGCTGCGGAGCGACGCTGATATTGCCTCGGCCGAGATCGCCGGGCCGGGGTTCGTCAATCTCAGGCTCAAGGACGCGTTCTGGCATGCGCATCTGGCGGCGTTGCTCGGCGAGGGGCGCAACTATGGCCGTTCGACCATCGGCGGCGGCCGCAAGGCCAATGTCGAATATGTCTCGGCCAACCCGACCGGCCCCATGCATGTCGGCCATTGCCGCGGCGCCGTCGTCGGCGACGCCTTGGCCAATCTGATGGCCTTCGCCGGCTACGACGTGACCAAGGAATATGTCATCAACGACGCCGGTTCGCAGATCGACGTGCTCGGCCGCTCGGCGTTCCTGCGCTATCGCGAGGCGCTCGGCGACGACATCGGCGAGATCCCGTCCGGTCTCTATCCGGGCGACTACCTGGTTCCCGTCGGCCAGGCGCTGGCCAAGGAATTCGGCCGCGGCCTGCTGCAAATGCCGGAAGATGAAGCGCTGGCGATCGTCAAGGACCGCACCGTCGATGCGATGATGGCGATGATCCGCGAGGATCTGGCGCTGCTCAACGTGCATCACGACGTGTTCTTCTCGGAGCGCACGCTGCATGCCGACAACGCCAAGAAGATCCGGGCGGCGATTGCCGACCTGACGCTGAAGGGGCACATCTACAAGGGCAAGCTGCCGCCGCCCAAGGGCGAGAAGCCGGATGACTGGGAAGATCGCGAGCAGACGCTGTTCCGGTCGACCGCTGTCGGCGACGACATGGATCGGGCGCTGGTCAAGTCCGACGGCTCGTTCACCTATTTCGCCGCCGATGTCGCCTATCTGAAGGACAAGGTCGGGCGCGGCTTCGTCGACCTGATCTATGTGCTCGGCGCCGACCACGGCGGCTACGTGAAGCGGCTGGAAGCGCTGGCGCGGGCAGTTGCCGGCGACAAGGTCAAGCTGACGGTGCTGCTTTGCCAGCTGGTCAAACTGTTCCGCGACGGCGAGCCGGTCAGGATGTCGAAACGGTCGGGCGATTTCATCACTTTGCGCGAAGTGGTGGAGGAGGTCGGCCGCGACCCGATCCGCTTCATGATGCTTTACCGCAAGAACGACGCGCCGCTCGATTTCGACTTCGCCAAGGTGACGGAGCAGTCGAAGGACAATCCGGTGTTTTACGTGCAGTACGCCTCGGCGCGCTGCCATTCCGTCTTCAGGCAGGCGAGCGAGCAGCTCGGCGAGGCGAATTTCGACCGCAACCGGCTCGCGGCTTCCGTGGCTGCGCTGACCGACGAAGGCGAAATCGCGCTGATCCGGAAGCTGGCCGAATATCCGCGGCTGATCGAATCCGCCGCGCTTTCGCTGGAGCCGCACCGGCTGGCTTTCTACCTCTATGACCTGGCTTCCGGCTTCCATGCACAGTGGAATCGCGGCCACGACAACCAGGACTTACGTTTTGTTAAGGTTAACGACCGAGAATCGACCTATGCCAGACTAGGGCTGGTGCAGGCTGTTTCGGATGTTTTGACCTCCGGCCTGACGCTGATCGGGGCAGACGCGCCCACGGAAATGCGTTAGGTTTAACTAAAAAACCTGTCACCTTTTGCCCACATTGCGCTGGTAAGGGCCAACCCTGCGCGACGTCCATGGCGTCCGACTGTGTGCGAGTTCGGGAACAATAATGGCAGACAGAACCCCGCTGAAAGTAGCCGACCACAACGATATCGCCGCCGATGATCCGTTCGCGGAACTGACCCGGATCATGGGTTTCGACCCGCGCCAGCCGGTGAGGCAGCCGGCTCCCGCGGTCGAGAAGGCCATGCCGGCCAATCAGGCCGTGGAGGAGGGCGATTTCGACATCGACCTCGAGAAGGAGTTGATGGGCGAGTTCGACTCCGTCGAGGAAAGCGAGCCGGTCGCTCAGCGGGCTGCCATACACCAGATCAGCCATGAGCCGGCCTTCGAGGCCGCCAGCGTCGCCGCAAACGACGATGAGCTCACCGCTTCCTTCGAGCAGGATTTCGTGTTCGACGACGCGGCGGATCATGCCGACTTCGCAATGGCCCGTGCGTCGGAGCCGGATTTTGCGCCGGAGCCGGATTTCGCCCCAGCGCCGCATGTCGAGCCGGAGCCAGAACTGGCGCCAGAGGTGCATTTTGCACCCGAGCCGCATTTCGCGCCGGAGCCGCAAGAAGCTCCTGAGCCGGAAGTCGCTTTCGACGATGATTTCGACAAGGCGGTCGCCACTTCGCTCGATGTGTCGCCGCTCGAGGATGAGCTTCCGATCGATCAAGAAATGGCGGCTTCGCTGGACCAGGATTTCCAGCTCGACCATCATGAACCCGCCAACCTCGACTATCACGAGCCGGCTGACGCCCGTCAGGGTGCCGTCGAAGCCATGCAGGCAGCGAGCGAAGGGGCGTTCGACGCCGATTTCGACAACGCGGTCCAGATGTCGCTCGAAGACGAACTGTCGTTCGAGAGCCACGAGCCGGAGCAACACGCGCAGGCCGCCGAGCCGGCCGAAACTCAAGCGGCTGCTCCGCTGATTTCCGAGGACGATTTTGCCGGTCATTTCGACCAGGCGATAAGCGATGCCGATATGAATCTCGGCCAGGATCAGGACTTTCAGGAGCCGGAGCTGTCGCTTGACGACGAGCCGGCGCCGATGGTCGAGGTGCCGGTGGAGGCAGCCCATTTTGCCGCTGAGCCAGAACCCGTCGCGCCCGATCCTTCCGCTGCGCTGACGCTCGATGACGATTTCGAGCTGAGCTTTCGCGATGCGCTGAACGAGGAGCCGCAAGCTCCGGCCGTCGAGCCCGCCGCCGTGTTGCGGCCGGTCGTCGCCGAGCCGGTTCCGGTCGTTGCTGCTCCGGTGCCACCGGTCGCGGCTGTGGAACCGGCAAAGCCGGCTGCCAGCGAGCGTAGCCTGGAAGACGAGCTCAATGCGCTGCTCGGCGCCATGGCCGCGCGGCCGATGCCGGCGGTCAAGGAGCCTGCTCCCGCGCCACGGCTGGTTGCGGAACCCGAGAGCCACACGAGCGGGAAGGCGGCAGCCGACGATCTCGACTGGGATATCGACGAGCATCAGCCGGTGCAGAACGGGCAGGGCGTTCAGCCGGTCGACAGCGACCTGGACGACCTGCTCGCCAACGAGCTCGACCGTCAGGATTTTGCTGCCCCGGCCAAGACCGAGCCTTCCAGGGCCCAACCGGGCGTTGATTTCGACGACGACGCCTTCGGCGCCGCTTTCGCCCGGAGCATCGAGGCCGAGCAGGAGGCCGCGGCCAGGGCGAGCTCGACCCACGCCGAGTCGGCAAGGTCTTGGAGTCGTTCGACCCCAACCGCCGCGCCGGCGGTGCAAGCTTCGTTCGCCGCGCAGCCGGCGCCCTCGGCGCCGGTGCAGATGGCTGCGCCTTCAGCGCCAGCGCAGATGGCGGCGCCTGCCTACCGCAGCGAACCGGCCATGGATTATGCCGCCTACGCCAAGCCGGCGCAGTCGCCGGTGTCTCCGCCGCAGCCCCCCCAGCATGACGACGTGCCGGATGTCGAGACGGTGGATGTGCCGGAGCGCGTCGTCGCGCTCGCGGATGACCTCGACATTCCGGAGCTGAGCTTCGAGGAGGATCAGCCGGCGGCACCCGCTTACGACGATCTCGATGCGGAATTCGCCAGCCTGCTCACCGATATGAACGCGACGGAGATCGCGTCGGCGCCCACGCAGAACCGGGGTTATGACGACGAATCCTACAATGCCGGCTTCAATGGCTACGACCGTCGCGACTTGCGTGCCGAGGCTCCGGCGGCTCCGGTGGCCCCGGCTTCGTTTGCCGCCGCGAACGATTACGACGTCGACGACCTGCCCGGCAGCCGGCCGGTTTCGCAGGCGGACGATTTCACCACCGATGAGCTCGACTATGATCCCGAGCTCGAAGAAGCGATGGCGATCCCCGGGCTTGCCGAGCGCGAGGCGGCGCAGCCGCGCCGGCGCAGCATGACGATCGCGGCGCTCGTCGGCGCCGTGGTGGTTCTCGGCGGCCTCGGCGCGCTGGCCTTCTCCTTCGGCGGGAAGGGCGGCAGCGAGGCCCCGGTGATCGTCAAGGCCGATAATTCGCCGATCAAGGTGAAGCCTGAAAATCCGGGCGGCGCGGTGGTGCCGAACCAGGACAACAAGGTTTATGACGCGGTGGCCAAGGGCGGCGGCGCGGCCAAGCCCAACGAGCCGGTGCAGCAGAAGCTGGTGAACACCACCGAACAGCCCGTGGACCTGGCCTCGAAGGAACCGCCGCAGAGCCGCGTGGTCGATCTTTCGCCCAACGACAACGACGCCGCGGCCGGCGCTGACGCCGCCGACGATCCAGCCACGACGTTGCCCGGCGTCGCGCAAGCGGCTGTGCCTGAAAGCGCGCAGCCTGCCGCGCCGGCAAGCACGCAGCCGGCAGCACCGGCGCCCAAGTCGGAGGACCGCATCGCCCAGGTGCTGCAGCAGGATGCCGACAACACCGGCAGCAACGATGTCGTCGCCGTCGCGCCGCGCAAGGTGAAGACCATGATGGTGAAGCCTGACGGCTCGCTGGTGCCGCGTGAGGATCCGGCCCTGGCCGTGTCGAAGGTCGCCGCGGCTGAGCCGAGCGATCCGGCGCCGCAGCATGTCGCGCCGACCTCCGACGGCCAGCAGACGGGAACCGTATCTTCCGATACGGACCAGGCCGATGCGCAGACCCCAAAGCCGGTGAAACCCGCGAAGAAGGCCGAAGCCAAGGCGCAGTCGACCAACACGCCGGCAACGGTGCCGGTGGCGCCGGCGCGTCCGTCCGACCAGCCGGTCGACATCGTCGGCGAGGTCAAGCCGGACCAGGTCGCTTCCATCGATCCGGCGGCGGCTGCCAGCGGCGGCTCGTGGTCGATGCAGATCGCCTCGCAGCCGACGGTTGAAAGCGCGCAGTCGACCTATCAGGATCTGCAGCGCCGCTATGGCAGCGTGCTCTCGGGCCGCACGGCCAACATCGTCAAGGCCGAGGTCGCGGGCAAGGGCACCTTCTACCGCGTCCGCGTCCCGGCCCAGTCGCGCAACGATGCGATCAACCTTTGCACCAGCTACAAGGCGGCCGGCGGCAATTGCTTCGTATCGCGCTAACCCGCTTAACCTTTCAAGCCGGCGCCGCCGAAAGGCCGCGCCGGCTTTTCGTTGTGGACGGTTGTGGGCTTTGGCCGGTCGGAGGGCAGGGGTGATTCCCTTTGCCCGCCCAAAGCCTTAAGCTTCCGTGCATGAGCGAATCAAAATCCATGATCCTCGGCTGCGCCGGGAAATCCCTCACCGAAGACGAAATCCGCTTCTATCGCGATGAATGTCCCTGGGGTTTCATCCTGTTTGCGCGCAATATCGGCGATGCCGGGCAGATCCGCGACCTTGTCGCCTCGATGCGCGACAGCGTCGGCCGGCCGGACGCTCCGATCTTCATCGACCAGGAAGGCGGCCGGGTGCAGCGGCTGCGCCCGCCGCTGGCGCCGAACTACCCGGCTGGCGGCGCGCTTGGCGCATTGTGGCGCGAAAACAAGGAAGCAGGCCGCCGCGCCGCCTGGCTGATGGCGCGGCTGCATGCCTTCGATCTCGCCCGCCTGGGCATAACGGCCGACTGCCTGCCGGTGCTCGACGTTCCGGTCGAGGGCGCCAGCGACGTCATCGGCGCGCGCGCCTATGGCAAGGAGCCCAACGCCGCGATTGAGCTTGGCCGGGCTTCTGCCGAGGGGCTGATGTCGGGCGGCGTGCTGCCGGTGATGAAGCATATTCCCGGCCACGGCCGCGCCTTTGCCGACACGCATTTCGCGCTGCCGACCGTCGATACGCCGCTCGATGAGCTCCGCCGGCATGATTTCGCCCCGTTCATGGCGCTCAGAGAACTGCCGATGGCGATGACGGCGCATGTCGTCTACAGCGCCGTCGATCCCGACAACCCTGCGACGACGTCCGCCAAGGTCGTCAGTCAGGTGATCCGCGGCGAGATCGGCTTCGACGGGCTGCTGATGAGCGACGACACCTCGATGAAGGCACTTTCTGGGGATTTCCCGACAAAGGCGGCCTCGATCCTTGCGGCCGGCTGCGATCTCGTCCTTCACTGCAACGGCGTTTTCGAGGAGATGTCGGGGATCGCGTCGCGCACGACGGCGCTGTCAGGCAAGTCCTTGCAACGCGCGGAGCGGGCGCTGACCTATATAAGGAACCGCGACGTCGCCGACGAAACGGCGATACGCGCAGAATTTGCCACCTATTTCGAAGCGGTGGCCTGAACCGAAGGGACGAAAGGCAAGTGGCGGAGACATTGGAAGGCAAGGCCGCGAAGGCCGCACCGATGGACCGTCTGTGGGCCGAGAACGACGATTCACGCCTGACCGGCGACCCGTCGCTGGTCGTCGACGTGGCGGGTTTCGAAGGCCCGCTCGATCTTCTCTTGCATCTTGCACGGAACCAGAAGGTCGATCTGGCGCGCATTTCGATCCTGGCGCTCGCCGAGCAATATCTGGCCTTCATTGAGAAGGTGCGGGCGCTGAGGCTCGAGCTTGCCGCCGACTATCTGGTGATGGCGGCGTGGCTCGCCTTCCTGAAATCGAAGCTCTTGATCCCGAAGCAGCCGGGCGAAGAGGGCGAAAGCGGCGAGGAACTGGCGGCGGTGCTGCAATTCCGGCTGAAGCGGCTGGAAGCCATGCGCGACGCCGCGGCGCGTCTGGTCAACCGCAATCGTCTCGGCCGTGATGTCTTTTCGCGCGGCATGCCGGAAATGGTGATCATCGAGAAGCGCAACAGCTTTTCGGCCTCGCTTTACGATCTGCTCACCGCCTATGCGCAGCAGCGCCAGAAGCAGGCCATCAACAGTGTGACGATCGCTAGGCGCGCCGTATGGTCGCTGAAGGATGCGCGCGAGGTGTTGGCACGCCTGATCGGCTCGGTCGGCGACTGGACGGCGCTCGACAGCTTCCTGATCGAATATCTGGCGACGCCGGAAGAGAAGCGCACGGCAATGGCCAGTTCCTTCGCGGCGACGCTTGAGATGGTGCGCGAGGGCAAACTGGAGGTGCGGCAGGAACAGGTGTTCGCGCCGATCTATCTGCGCGGCCGCGCGCAAGGGGTAAGGGCAGTCGAGGTGGTATCATGAGCGAACGCGCCAACGCTTCGGTCATCCCGTTCAAGGTCGAGGACGAGCCGGAAGACGATATGGCCGAGCAGGGTTCCATCGAAAACCCAGCCGAGCGGCTGCAATTGTCGGAAGCCGTGCGCATGGCCGAGGCGATCGTTTTCGCCAGCACCGAGCCGGTCAGCGAAAAGCAGCTTGCCGCGCGCCTGCCGGAAGGCGTCAACATCGCCGCTGCGATGGCGGATCTGCAGGAAATCTATGCCAAGCGCGGCGTCAACCTTGTGCGGGTCGGCGATGCCTGGGCTTTCCGCACCGCGGGCGACCTGGCTTTCCTGATGAGCCGGGACTCCGTCCAGCAGAGAAAGCTGTCGCGCGCGGCCCTCGAAGTGCTGGCGATCATCGCCTATCACCAGCCGGTAACGCGCGCCGAGATCGAGGACATCAGAGGCGTCGAAACGTCCAAAGGCACGCTCGACACGCTGCTCGAGACGGAGTGGGTCAGGATGCGCGGCCGCCGCCGCACGCCTGGGCGGCCGGTGACCTACGGCACGACCGACGCGTTCCTCGACCATTTCGCGCTGGAGGAGATCCGCGATCTGCCGGGCATGGAAGAATTGAAGGGCGCTGGCCTGCTCTCGACGCGCATGCCGGCCAATTTCTCGATGCCGGTGCCGCCGGCCGATCCGGATGCGCTCGCCGAGGACGAGGACGCGCTTACCGATATCGACCTCGAGGAGCTCGGGCTGCTGACGCCGCGCGTCACGGAAGAGTGAGCGCGAAACCGGCGCGGATGGTCTATTAGCAAGGCCTGCGCGGATTCGTAGCAAGGCGCTCGCGCCGAAAGTGCGTGACATCCGCTAGCCATTTTATCAACTTCATTGCGGTTGTGTTTGAATCCCCGAGCGAAAACGCATAGATCATCGCCAGGGAAAACATTCGAGAGAGATTAGCAATGGGTTCATTTTCGATTTGGCACTGGATGATCGTGCTGGTCATCGTGCTTCTGGTGTTCGGCCGCGGCAAGATCCCGGAACTGATGGGCGACATGGCCAAGGGCATCAAGAGCTTCAAGAAGGGCATGGCTGACGACGACACCGCCGACGACAAGCGTACCGTCGAGCATCGTGCCGACGAGACTGTTTCGCCGGCCAAGGAAAAGGTCAGCAAGAGCTGATCCCGGTTGTTGGTTTGAGCATGCCGTTGTCCCAAAACCGCTTCGCGCGTTTGAGCGGCAGGCACCCGTCGGAATAGATTGCCATGTTCGAAGTCGGTTGGAGCGAGCTGCTGGTGATCGCGGTCGTCATGATCGTGGTCGTCGGGCCTAAGGATTTGCCCAACATGCTGCGCACCTTCGGTCGCACCGCGGCGAAATTGCGCGCCATGGCCGGCGATTTCCAGAAGCAATTCAACGAAGCGCTGAAGGAAGCCGAACTCGACGACGTGAAGAGTTCGATCGACAGTCTTCGCGGCCTCAATCCGATGAACGAGGTGCGCAAGCAGCTCAATCCGTTCGAGCAGGCTGCGGCCGATGTGCGCGCCGGCGTCGATACGATGATGAAGCCCAAGCCGGCCGCCGATCCGGCCGCGCCGGCAGCGGAAACGCCGCAGGCCGCCGAGCCGTTGAAGAACGGCGCCACGGATATGCCCGGCGCCAGCGGAACCGAGGCCACGCCGGCAGCGCCGATCTTCCCCGCCATGACCGACGCCTCCGTCACGGAATCGGTTTCAGAGGCCCCCGCAGCGGCCAAGCCCGCGAAAAAGGCCACGACCCCCAAGGCCAGCGTCGCGGCGAATACGGCAGCGGCGTCAAAGGTGTCGGCGACGAAGGCACCGGACGCAAAAGCGCCGGCTAAAGCCGCAGCGACTGCCGGAAAGGCCGCGCCCAAGGCCGAGGCAAAGCCCGCCACGGCGAAGAAGCCGGCCGCCAAGAAGACAACTGACGGCAAGAAGACGGCGGGAGCCGCCAAGTGAGCGTTTCGGACAAGGAAAAGGAAGAAATCGAGAAATCGTCCGCGCCGCTGATCGAGCATCTCATCGAACTGCGCCGCCGGCTGATCTGGTCGCTGGGCGGCTTTTTCGTCGCCTTCCTCGTCTGCTTCTTCTTCGCCAAGCGCCTGTTCAACCTTCTGGTCATCCCGTTCAAATGGGCGACGCAATGGGCAGGGCTCGACCCGCACAAGGTCGAGCTCATCTATACCGCGCCGCAGGAGTTCTTCTTCACCCAGGTGAAGCTCGCCATGTTTGGCGGCATGGTGATCGCCTTCCCGCTGATCGCCACGCAGATCTACAAGTTCATCGCGCCTGGGCTCTACAAGAACGAGCGCAGCGCCTTCCTGCCGTTCCTGATCGCTTCGCCGATCCTGTTCCTGATGGGTGCCTCGCTGGTCTATTTCTTCTTCACCCCGATGGTGATGTGGTTCTTCCTGGCCATGCAGCAGACCGGCACCAACGACCAGGTGCAGATATCGCTGCTGCCGAAGGTGTCGGAATATCTCAGCCTGATCATGACGCTGATCTTCTCCTTCGGCCTGGTGTTCCAGCTGCCGGTGGTGACCAGCCTTTTAACGCGTGTCGGCATATTGTCGTCGCAGGCGCTGGCCGAGAAGCGCAAATGGGCGATCGTCCTTTCCTTCGTGGTTGCCGCGGTGCTGACGCCGCCGGATCCGATGAGCCAGTGCGGCCTCGCCATCCCGACCATCATTCTCTACGAGGTGGCCATCTGGTCGTCGCGCATGATCGAGCGCAGCCAGGCGCGCGACCGCCTGGCGCGCGAGCAGCAGCAAGAGGCGGAGAGTAGCTCGGTTTCGAGCAACACACCGGACGCCTCCTCGACCTAGCCAGCCATTCGAGCCGGGAAAATCGCGGCGGTCGGCTCGGCCGCCGTCTTGCATCGATGACGGATGCGGTTTACGCCCTCGATCCTTACCTTGAGGATCGACCATGCTTGACATCAAATGGATTCGCGACAACCCGAAGGCCCTTGTCGAGGCGCTGGTGAAGCGCTCGTGGTCGGCGGGCGAGGCGCAGTCCACGGTCGACGATCTGGTCGCGAAGGACGAGGCGCGGCGCGAGCATCTGACCGAGTTGCAGGTCAAGCAGGAGCGCCGCAACGCCGCCTCGAAGGAGATCGGCAATGCGATGCGTTCGGGCGATGCGGCACTTGCCGAGAAGCTTAAGGGCGAAGTCAGCGACATCAAGGCGTTCATCCAGGACGGCGAGGCGCGCGAGCGCGAGCTCGACAAGGCGCTGAACGACGCGCTCGCGGTGCTGCCCAATGTGCCGCTGGAGGACGTGCCGGTCGGCAAGGACGAGCACGATAATGTCGTCAAGCGCATCGTTGGCGAGGTGCCGACGCGCCCGAACTGGGTGAAGGAGCATTTCGAGATCGGCGAAGCGCTCGGCATGATGGATTTCGAGCGCGCGGCGAAACTGTCCGGCGCCCGCTTCACCGTGCTGAAGAGCCAGCTGGCGCGGCTGGAGCGCGCGCTCGGCCAGTTCATGATCGACCTGCACACCACCGAGCACGGCTATGAAGAGATCATCCCGCCTCTGATGGTGCGCGACGAGGTGCTGTTCGGCACCAACCAGCTGCCGAAATTCGAGCTCGACCTGTTCTTCACGCCGCATGGCGACGGTCGTCTCGGTTTGATCCCCACGGCGGAAGTGCCGCTGACCAACCTGGTGCGCGAGGAGATCACCGCGCATGAAAAGCTGCCGCTGCGCTACACGGCGCTGACACCATGCTTCCGCTCGGAAGCGGGCTCGGCCGGCCGCGACACGCGCGGCATGCTGCGCCAGCACCAGTTCTACAAGGTCGAGCTGGTCTCGATCACCGACCAGGAGAACTCGATCAAAGAACATGAGCGCATGACGGAGTGCGCCGAGGCCGTTTTGAAAAAACTGGACCTGCCGTTCCGCACGATGACGCTCTGCACCGGCGACATGGGTTTCGGCGCGCGCAAGACCTACGACATCGAGGTCTGGCTGCCGGGGCAGAACGCCTATCGCGAAATCTCGTCCTGCTCGGTCTGCGGCGATTTCCAGGCCAGGCGCATGGATGCTCGCTACAAGGACAAGGACGGCAAGGGCAATCGCTTCGTCCATACGTTGAACGGCTCGGGCACCGCGGTCGGCCGCGCTCTCATAGCCGTCATCGAAAACTACCAGAATGAGGATGGCGGCGTAACCATTCCTGAAGTGCTGCGGCCTTACATGGGTGGTCTCGCCAAGATCGAAGCGAAGTG
The DNA here is from genome assembly GCF_020165615.1 of Mesorhizobium sp. BH1-1-5. Taxonomy (NCBI): domain Bacteria; kingdom Pseudomonadati; phylum Pseudomonadota; class Alphaproteobacteria; order Hyphomicrobiales; family Phyllobacteriaceae; genus Mesorhizobium; species Mesorhizobium sp. BH1-1-5. Next base: position 125,016 of record NZ_JAIUIM010000005.1, on the reverse strand, counting down.
ACTCGATGCGCATTCTCCTGACCAATGACGACGGCATCCACGCCGAAGGGCTGGCGTCGCTCGAACGCATCGCGCGAGCGCTGTCGGACGATGTCTGGGTGGTGGCGCCCGAGCAGGACCAGTCCGGCTACGCGCATTCGCTGTCGATCTCGGAGCCGCTCAGGCTGCGCAAGATCGGCGAGAAGCATTACGCCGTGCGCGGCACGCCGACCGACTGCGTCATCATGGGCACGAAGAAGATTCTGCCCGGACCGCCGGACCTGATCCTGTCCGGCGTCAATTCCGGCGCCAACATCGCCGACGACGTCACCTATTCCGGCACCGTGGCGGGCGCCATGGAAGGCGCGCTGCTCGGCGTGCGCTCCATCGCGGTGAGCCAGGCCTATTCCTATGTCGGCGAGGACCGCGTCGTTCCCTACGAGACGACCGAGGCGCTGGCACCGGCGCTGCTCAAGCGGCTGGTGGAAACGCCGCTGCCGGAAGGCGTGCTGCTCAACGTCAATTTCCCGAACTGCGCTCCCGACGAGGTGGAGGGCACCGTCGTCACCTCGCAGGGCAAGCTGGTGCATAGCCTGTGGGTCGACGAGCGGCGCGACGGGCGCGGCCTGCCTTACTACTGGCTGCGCTTCGGCCGCGAGCCGGTCGAGGGCAAAAAGGGCACGGACCTTTATGCGATGCGCAACCGGCTGGTGTCGGTGACGCCGCTGCAGCTCGACCTTACCGCCCATGAACTCCGCGACCAACTGACCAAGGCGTTGTCATGAATAAGGTTTTGGCATGAACACGGCTATCGACGACCGCGAGGGGTTTGCCGCTTTCCTGCTCAGGCTGCGGGGCAGGGGCACGGCGCCGAAGGCGCTGGTCGCGGCCTTCGAGGCGACGCCGCGGCGTGGTTTCCTGTCGGCCCAGTTCCACCCGATCGCATGGTCGGACGGCATGTTGCCGATCGAGTGCGGCGAAGCGATCGAGGGCGCCGATCTGCAGGCTGCGGTGATTGCCGCGCTCCACATCGAGCCGGGCAACCGCGTGCTCGAGATCGGCACCGGCTCGGGCTACACGGCCGCGGTCATGTCGAGGCTCGCGGCGCGCGTCATCACCATCGACCGCTACAAGACGCTCACCGAGCAGGCCAAGCAGCGTTTCGAGGCGCTCGCCATCAGCAACGTCATCGTCCGCCAGGCCGACGGTTCCAACGGCCTGCCCAATGAAGGGCCGTTCGACCGCATCGTCGCCTGGGCGGCTTTCGACAACCTGCCGCGCTTCCTGCTCGACCAGCTGTCGAGCGGCGGCGTCGTCATCGCGCCGATCGGCCCGGAGGAAGGCGAGCAGGTGCTGGCCAAGCTCACCAAGGTCGGCAGCCGCTTCGAGCGCGAGGACATCGGCATGGTCAGGCTGCAGCCGATCCTGCGCAGCGTCGCCGCGGTGATCTAGCTTTTCTCAACCGTTCCAGCGGAAGTTCAGCCGCAAGCCGACTAGGTCGACGTCCTGGCTGATGCGATCCGTGCCGAACGGGAAGGGCAGCCCGACGGTTGCGAAAGTAGTGGTTTTGTCGGGCATGAACAGGTGATCGTATTCGATTGCGAGTGACCAATTCGGGGCGAAGCCGTATTCAAGGCCCGCGCCCAGCACGCCACCCCACCGGGTCTGATCGCCGGTCTTGCCAGCAGGGATGTCTGGAGGAAAGAGGACCTCAAAACGGTCGTGAGTCACGGCCGCACCGCCCTTGACGTAAAAGAGTGCGTTATCGACGCTGTATCCCACCTGGGCCGTCAGCAATCCAAACCAGTCGACGCGGGAACGATCTATAAAAGGGGGAATGAATTCGCTGACATTGGAACCCTTTAGATCGGCCCAGTTACCTTGCGCTTCGAGCCCGAACACCCAGTCGTTGCGCTGCCAGCGATAGCCAAGCTGTGCGCCGACGGTGCCGCCGGTGGCATTGTGACAGCCCTCGTTGAAAGACAGGCCGGCAAGTTGAGCGTCCCAGCATGAGTGGCTCGATCCCCAGCCGCCATTGGCGCCGATGTAGAAACCGCTCCAGTCGTAGCTCGCGGCAACGGGTGTTTCGGTGAGATCGGCGGCGGATACGGGCGCAGTCGCGCCCAAAGCAGCGGCAAACGCCGCGGCGGTGAGAAAACATTTCATTGAAGGACCCTCCCAAGTTCCCTGACGGTATCGGAACTCGCCCCGGAAATCCCGTTACCTGGAAGCAACACCCGGGAATATTTGAATCCAAACTATACTTGGATAGGAAACTGCGGCGTCCGGACCGATCACTTCGATGTTCGGCGATTGAACTTTGTTCCCGGCCTGCAATGAAGCGAAGCCCGCGGTCCCGAGAACCAGCCGCGAATGCGCCGGAAAGCCGGGATGTCCGCGTCGCCGTCGCCCGGATTTTGGCCGCGCCAAAATTTCCGCCAATGTTTTAAGAAAATTTTCGCCGGATTCTAATGGGTTAACCGGCCAGTAACATTAACGCGCTTTAATCATGGCCAGTTTGTACCGGGTCTGTGCGGGTTAGTGCGATGCAATTCAATCACTTGAAGGCAAACAGACGCAATCTGACGCGCGGTTGCGCTGTGCTGATGATTGCCGGCGCGGCGGCCGGGTGCAGTTCCCAGTCGATGCGCTTCAACGGTGTCGACGATGTCTTCACATCATCCACCAACAATCAGCGTGCCATCATCAACAAGCAGAATGTCGACCAGCCCTATCCGGGCGATACGGTCGCGCCTGCGCCGCTCGACGGCACCCACACCCAGTCGGTGAGCCGCTCCAGCCTCGAGCCGGTCACCGCCCAGCAACTGCCGCCTCCGTCGGCGCCGGCTGCGGCAAAGCCGATGCGTACCGCTTCGGCGCCCGCCCTCGCGCCGGCTCCTGCCCTCGCGCCTGCGCCGCATCTCGACAGGACGGCCACCGGCACGGTTGCCGCGGCCAAGCCGTTCAAGACCGCCGAGCCCGACGCCGTGCGCAATGCGAGCGCCGCGCCGCATGCGACGGAAATCGTGGTGCGCGACGGCGAGACGCTTTCGGGCCTTGCGGCGCATTACCATGTGCCGGCCGATGCCATCGCCAAGGTCAACGGGATCGATCCGAAGAAGGGCATCCGCAGCGGTCAGAAGATCGTCATCCCCGCCTATGCCTATTCGAGCAAGGCGGAGCCGAAGGTCGCCGAAGGCAAGCCGACGAACACGCCGAAGCAGCCTGCTCCCGAAAAGGTCGCTGTGCTGCCGCAGCAACCCAAGGTCAAGGACGGCAAATCTGCCGCTCAGGTCGATGCGTCGGCCGCGGCCGCAGGTTCCAAGAACCCGAAGCCCGCGCCCCAAATGGCCGAGGCCAAGCCGGCCGGCGCCGGCGGCACCTACACCGTGCAGCAGGGCGACACGTTGTCGTCGATCGCCAGGAAGACCGGTGTAGGCACCACGGCGCTGAAGCAGGCCAACGGCATGAAGGACGGCCTGCTCAAGATCGGCCAGACACTCAAGGTTCCGGCCGGCGGCACCGTTCAGGTGGCAGCCGCCAAGCCCGCCGCCGCCAAGCCTGGCGTCGATCCCGTGACGACCGCGACCACGACGCCGCCGGCGAAGACCACGCCGTCGCAAACGCTCGCCTCCTATACGCCGCCGAAGAAGGACGCCAAGGTCATCCAGCAGGCCGAGGACGACGATGCGGTGGCGCCCGACGCGACCGGCATCGGCAAGATGCGCTGGCCGGTGCGCGGCCGCGTGATCTCCGGCTTCGGTTCCGGCAAGGACGGCGTCGACATCGCGGTGCCGGAAGGAACGCCGATCAAGGCGGCCGAGAACGGCGTCGTCATCTATGCCGGCGACGGCCTCAAGGAGTTCGGCAACACCGTTCTGGTGCGGCACGAGAACGGCCTGGTGACCGTCTATGGCCATGCGAGCTCGATCGAGGTTCAGCGCGGCCAGAAGGTCAAGCGCGGCCAGGAGATCGCGCTGTCCGGCATGAGCGGCACGACCGACTCGCCCAAGCTGCACTTCGAAGTGCGCAAGAACTCGGCCCCGGTCGATCCGACCGGCTATCTCGAATAGAACAAGAACATTTGCGGGCCGCCTGACCTCCAGTCCGGCCCGCCGTCTTCAGCCCGCTCCGCAAGGGGCGGGCCCTTTTCAGTTGCGGGCGAGGGTGGCCGGTCAGTCCTTCAACGGCTTGCCAAGCCGGCCGGCGAGGTCCTGCGTGAACTGCCAGGCGACGCGGCCGGAACGGCTGCCGCGGGTGGTTGCCCATTCCAGCGCCTCGGCGCGCAGCTGCTCGGGATCGATCGTCAGGCCGTGATAGCGGACATAGCCGTCGATCATGTCGAGATATTCGTCCTGCGAGCATTTGTGGAAGCCGAGCCACAGGCCGAAGCGGTCGGAAAGCGAGACTTTCTCCTCCACCGCTTCCGAAGGGTTGATCGCGGTCGAGCGCTCATTGTCGATCATGTCGCGTGGCAGCAGGTGCCGCCTGTTGGATGTGGCGTAGAAGATGACGTTGGTGGGCCGGCCCTCGACGCCGCCTTCCAGCGCCGCCTTCAGTGACTTGTATGACGTATCGTCATGGTCGAAGGAGAGGTCGTCGCAAAACAGGATGAAGCGGTATAGAGCCGCCTTCAGGAGACCCATCAGCTTGGGCAGCGTGTCGATGTCCTCGCGGTGGATTTCGATCAGCTTCAGCGGCCGGTCGAGCTTGTCGGAGGCGTTGACGGTGGCGTGCACGGCCTTGACCAGGGAGGATTTGCCCATGCCGCGAGCGCCCCACAAGAGCACGTTGTTCGCCGCATAGCCGGACGCGAAGCGCTCGGTGTTGTCGAGCAGGATGTCGCGGACACGGTCGACGCCGCGGATCAGGCCGATGTCGACGCGGTTGACCTTGCGCACCGGTTCCAGAAAACCCGGATCCGCCTGCCACACGAAGCAGTCGGCGACGCCGAGGTCGGTCTGCGGAACCGGCGGCGGGGCGAGGCGGGAAACCGCCTCGATCAGGCGGTCGAGTTTCTTGTTCAAGGCATCCAGGCTGTCGGTCATGTCAGGTCTTTTTGTTGTGGCATGTCGAGATGTGGGAGCAGCTTCCATGGCGTCGCTGCTAGAACCAGGCCCAAGCTTTTGTTGGAGCATGATCTTTTCGGTGGCCTCGAAGCGGCTTCCGCTGCGACGCTCTAGCACGCCGCAAACGGCTGGAAAAGCAACGGATTTGTCCCGCAGCGGAGTTGCATTGGTAAGTTTACCGACTATATTCCGGCCAAATTTTCGCGGGGCCGCCCCGGCGGTATTTCACCATCCAGGAGTTTCTTGATGTTCGTTACACCGGCATACGCCCAGGGCGTCGGCGCCTCGCCAGACATGCTCATCTCGATTTTGCCGTTTGTCCTGATTTTCGTGATCATGTATTTTCTGATCATCCGGCCGCAGCGCGCGCAGCTGAAGAAGCGCCAGGAAATGCTGTCGGCGGTGCGCCGCGGCGACACGGTGGTGACCGGCGGCGGCTTCGTCGGCAAGGTAACCAAGGTGATCGACGACAATGAGCTGGAGATCGACCTTGGCGGCGGCACCAAAGTGACGGCGCTTCGCTCGACGATCTCGGACGTGCGCGTCAAGGGCGAGCCGGTGGCGAACCAGAACGCCAAGAAGTAAGCGAAATCCTGGCGGCGATAGCCGCGGGCAGGGCTCTGACGAACGGCGGCATATGGTCTATCTTTCGCGCCTGAGGGTCATTTTGATCGGGCTTGCCCTGATCTCGATGGTCTTCGGCGCGTCGCATGCTTTCGCCTCGGTGCCCGGTGCGCATATTTTATTTCGCCTGGATACGGACGAGGTAAAAGGCCGCCGGCTCGAAGCAATGCGCGACCAGATCAGGACGCTGCTTCACGACGCCGAACCCAGGATCAGCTACAGCGGCCTTGCCGTATCGAGCCTCACGGTTCAACTGCGCATTGACGATCCTGGGCAAGTCGAGGCCGCCAAAGCGGCGCTTAAGGCGGTGGTCGAGCCCATTGCCGGCAAGGACGGTCCGGTCCAGGAGTTTGCGCTGGACGATAGCGAGCGCGGCCTGCTGAAGTTCGCCATGACCGATGCCGGCGCAAAGTACCGAACCTCCGAGGCGCTCACACAGTCGATCGAGGTCATCAAAAATCGCCTCAACGAACTTGGCGTGGCCGATCCCTCGGTCCAGTTGGCGGATGACGGCTTGCTGGTTCAGGCGCCAGGCGTCGCGGACTTGCACAGCCTGGCGCAAATCCTTGCGCGGCAGGGCCGGCTGAGCTTCCAATTGGTCGATACTTCGATGCCTGTGGACGATGCGGTCAATGGCCAGCCGCCTGTCGGTTCAACGGTGCTTTACACGCAGAACGATCCGCCAGTGCCCTATCTGGTCGAGGACCGGGTGCTTGTCTCGGGCGACAGTGTGCTGGACGCGGAAGCGACCCACGACAGCTCGACAGAACAGTTTGTCGTCGCATTCCGGCTCGATTCCAAGGGTACGCAACGTTTCAAGTGGGCGACCACGCGGAATATCGGCAAGCCATTTGCAGTGATTTTGGACGATCAGGTGATTTCGGCGCCTATCATCCGGGAACCCATCGAGCATGGCACGGTGCAGATATCGGGCAATTTCACGGCCCAAAGCGCCAAGGAACTGGCCCTGTTATTCCGCACCGGCGCGCTGCCGGCGAGATTGACAATCGTCGAGGAAGCACGATAGGGCCGGCCATGGCCGGAATGACAACCATAGTTGACAACGAGCCGATGGCGGAACGCTGCCGCTTGTACGCCTGAACGGATAAGAACGAATGCTCTATTTCTCGCGCCTGAAGATGATCCTGATCTGGCTCGCCGTGGCCATCACAGTGATCCTCGCCGCGCCCAATCTCTTCCCGGCAAGCACGCTGGCGCAACTGCCAAGCTGGGTGCCGAAGCGGCAGATGACGCTCGGCCTCGACCTTCAGGGCGGCTCGCACATCCTGCTCCAGATGGACCAGAACGATCTGGTCAAGGATCAACTGGAGACGACACGCGACGAGATCAGGACGCTGCTGCGCGATGCCAAGATCCAATATACCGGACTTGGTGGAACGGGCCGCACCGTGCAGGTGCGTATCAACGATCCGAGCCAGGTCGAAGCCGCAAAGACAGCGTTGAAGCCGATAACCAATCCAGTCACGGCCGGGCTCTTTAGCGGCGGTTCCGTCCAGTCGATGACCCTGGACGATTCCGAGCCCGGATTGCTGAAGTTCACCGTCACGGATGCGGGCATCAAGTACCGCACATCGACGGCGCTGTCGCAGGCGATCGAGGTCGTGGAGCGGCGCGTCAACGCGCTCGGCACGACGGAACCGATCGTGCAGCGGCAGGGTGACGATCGCATTCTGGTCCAGGTGCCCGGACTGCAAAACCCGCAAAGGCTCAAGGACATCATCGGCCAGACCGCCAAGCTGACGTTCCAGATGGTCGATACGTCGGTGCCGGTCCAGGACGCGATGAAAAATCGACCGCCGCCCGGCGACTCCGTCCTTTACTCGCAGGACGATCCGCCAGTTCCTTACCTGGTCGAGAACCGCGTCATCGTGTCGGGCGAAGACCTGTCGAACGCGACGCCGACTTATAACTCGCAGACCAATGAGCCGGTCGTTTCGTTCACCTTCAATTCCCGTGGGGCGACGCGGTTCGGCCAGGCGACCCAGCAGAATGTAGGCAAGCCATTCGCCATCGTGCTCGACAATCAGGTGATTTCGGCGCCGGTGATCCGCGAACCTATCCTTGGCGGCAGCGGCCAGATCTCCGGCAATTTCACTGCCGATAGCGCCAACGACCTCGCCGTCTTGCTGCGCGCCGGCGCCTTGCCGGCGAAATTGACCATTATCGAAGAACGCACGGTTGGACCGGGCCTCGGCCAGGATTCCATCCACGCCGGTAAAGTGGCGGGCGTGATCGGCTCGATCCTCGTCGTCGGCTTCATGTTCGTCGCCTATGGCTTCCTTGGCTTCCTCGCCAACATCGCTTTGGCCGTCCATGTCGCGATGATTGTCGGGGCGCTGTCGCTGCTCGGCGCCACGCTGACCTTGCCGGGTATCGCGGGTATCGTGCTCACCATCGGCATGGCGGTGGACTCGAACGTTCTGATCTATGAGCGTATTCGCGAAGAGCGGCGAGCCGGCCGTTCCGTCATCCAGGCGATCGACACCGGCTTCTCCAAGGCGCTGGCGACCATCGTCGACTCCAACGTCACCTCGCTGATCGCCACCGTGGTGCTGTTCTGGCTGGGTACCGGTCCGGTCAAGGGCTTCGCCATCACTTATGCCATCGGTATTTTGACCACGGTCTTCACCGCATTCACCTTCACCCGCATGCTGGTGGCGATCTGGCTGCGCCGTGCCCGGCCGAAGGAGCTGCCGCGGGCGCCCGTGACCTTTATTCGGCCTGGCACAAAGATCCCGTTCATGGGCATCCGCCGCTGGACCTTTGCGCTTTCAAGCACGTTGTCCATCCTCTCGGTTGTCGGATTCCTGACCCTCGGCATCAACTACGGCATCGACTTCAGGGGCGGTTCGCTGATCGAGGTGCAGTCCAAGCAGGGCGACGCGAATCTTGGTGACATCCGCTCGCGACTTTCGGACCTCAACATCGGCGAGATCCAGGTGCAGCAATTCGGCGCGCCGAACGACGTGCTGATCCGCGTCGGAACGCAGGACGCCGGCGAGAATGCCGAGCAGAGTGTTATCGACAAGGTGCGGGGCGAATTGCAGGACCAGTACGACTTCCGTCGCGTTGAAGTCGTGGGGCCGACGGTTTCCGGCGAGTTGGCCAAGCAGGGCACGATCGCCATGCTGATCGCGTTGGCCGGCATCCTGCTCTATGTCTGGTTCCGTTTCGAATGGCAGTTCGCGGTCGGCGCCATCGTGGCGACGGTCCACGACGTGGTGATGACGATCGGCTTCTTTGTCCTGACGGGGTTGGAGTTCAACCAGTCGTCGCTGGCGGCGATCCTCACCATCATCGGCTACTCGCTGAACGATACGATCGTGGTCTATGACCGTGTCCGCGAGGATCTACGAAAATACAAGAAGATGCCGCTGCCGCAGCTCTTGAACAACGCCATCAACGAGACGTTGTCTCGAACCACACTCACCTCAGTGACGACATCGCTCGCGCTGTTGGCGCTGGTGCTGTTCGGCGGCGAGGTCATCCGCTCCTTCACGATGGCCATGCTGTTCGGCGTGGTGTTCGGCACCTACTCGTCGATCTTCATCGCCGCGCCGCTGCTGATCCTGTTCCGGTTGCGGCCGCAGGCCTCGACCGCCGACGAGGAAAAGCCGGTGAACGGCAAGGCCGTGACGACCTGACGTCGCCAGGGCCGGATGGTAAAGAGATAGAGCATGATGTCGTCCGAAAACCGCTTCACACTTTTCGGCATCATGCTCTAGACCCATGGCCCAAGGCATCATCATCCGCGAGGCGCATTTCCCCGGCAAGGCGCCGATCGAAGCCTATGGCAATGGCGGCTTCCGCTTTGCCGACATGTCGCATCGCGGCTCGCTGCTCGTCCTGCCGTCGGGCATCCATGGCTGGGAGCCGGCCGATCCGCTGGCGCTGAAGGCCTCGGATTTCGACAGACTGTTCGCCGAGGCCGGCAGGGTGGAGATCCTGCTGGTCGGCATGGGCAAGGAATTGCGGCCGCTGCCGGCGGCACTGCGCGCCGCGCTCAAGGAGGCCGGCATCTCGGCCGACCCGATGTCGACCGGGGCGGCGGTGCGGACCTACAATGTGTTGCTCGCCGAAGACCGCGCCGTGGCCGCGGCGCTGATCGCCGTCGATTGAATGGCCGGCACGTCCAACATCAAAAATGGCGACATCGTCATAGATGCGGTGCGCGCCGCCGACCATGACCGGTACCTGTCAGCACTCTACGCGCCGGCCGACAAGCGCGGCGCGCTGCTTGCGCTCTATGCCTTCAACGCCGAAATCGCCGGGGTGCGCGACCGCATCCACGAGCCGTTGCCGGGCGAGGTCAGGCTGCAATGGTGGCGCGACGTCATCGCGGCCGATGGAGATGCCGAGACAGGCCACCCGACCGCCGATGCGCTGCGCGCGACGATCGCCGCCCACCATTTGCCGAAGACTGCTTTCGACAACATGCTCGAGGCCCGCATCTTCGATCTCTATGACGATCCGATGCCGTCGAGGACCGACCTCGAGGGCTATTGCGGCGAAACGGCCGCAGCCCTTATCCAGCTTGCGGCGATGGTGCTCGATCCGGTCGCGGCGCCGGGTTTCGCCGAGTTGGCGGGCAGGGCCGGTTGCGCCCAGGCCATCACCGGGCTGCTGCTTCTATTGCCGCTGCATCGCCGGCGCGGCCAGTGTTTCATGCCCGCGGACATCCTGGCGGCCGCCGGCACGACGCCGGAAGAGTTCGTCAAAGGAGAGGGCGGGGCCGCCGCGGAACGCACGGTCGCTGCGATGATCGCGCTGGCGCGGGAGCATCTCAGCGCCTTCGAGAAAGGCGCGCCAAGGCTTCCCGTTGCGTTGCGGCCGGCCTTCCTGCCGTTGGCGCTGACCCGCGCCTATCTCGACAGGACGGAGAAGACGGGCAGGTCGCCGCTCGCTGCGACAGCGACGCTTTCCATCCTGCGCAGGCACTGGCTGCTCCTGCGTCACGCGATGCGAGGCTGGACACCCCTTTGACGTAAACGTCAATCGTGCTAGGGGTTCCGTCGCGTGGACTCGCATCAAAGAAATGCGGGCCACCGGAGGAGCCGCCCTTCCATGAGCCTGCCAGTCCTGGTCGTCCTAGTCGTGTTCGGCATCGCGCTGTCGGTCGCCGCCGTGCATTTCACAGGCGGCACGACCACCGCAACGCTTGCCGGCGAGGATCAGGCGCTTGCACGCTTCGCCGAGGATTTTCCCGACGAAAAGCCAGGCGCTGTGCGGCTGACGGCCGACAGCCATGCCGCGTTTCTCGAGCTCGGTTCGAAGCGCTGTGGCATCGTCCAGAGCATGGGCGATTGCTTTCTGACGCGTATCGTCATGCCGCACGACATTCTGGCGCTGACCAGGGAAGGCAATGCGGTGTCGCTGCGGCTCAATGATTTCACCTGGAAAGGCGGCAATTTCGTCTTTGCCGACGAAGCAGGCGCGCTGGCCGTGGCGGCGGCATTGCATGGCCATGATCGGATCCGGGAGGCGGCGTGATGGATCAGTATAATTTCCCGCAGGTCACCCAGCTTGCGATCCCGTTCTTCGTCGCGGCGATACTGATCGAGCTTTGGCTGGTGCGCACCGGCCGCGCCAAGGGATCGTTCGAAACGCGCGACACGCTGACCAGCCTGATGATGGGGACCGGCAATGTCGTTGCAGGCCTGCTGCTCGGCGTCGTGTCCTACTGGGCGCTGCTGTGGCTCTGGCAGTTCCGCTTCTTCAATCTCGGCCTGTCGATCTGGGTGTTCGTCGCCGCCTTCCTGCTCGATGATCTGCGCTACTACGTCTATCACCGCATCGCGCACCGGGTGCGCTGGGTGTGGGCCGAACACGTCAACCATCATTCCAGCCAGCACTACAACCTCTCGACGGCGCTCAGACAGAGCTGGACCGGCCTGTTCACCTTTACCTTCATCCTGCAGGCGCCGCTGGTGCTGCTCGGCTTTCATCCGGCGGTTATCGCCTTCGTCTTCGGCTTCAACCTTGTCTGGCAGTTCTGGATCCACACTGAAACGATCGGCAAGACGTGGGGCTGGTTCGAATTCATCCTCAACACGCCCTCGCATCACCGCGTCCATCACGCCACCAATCCGCGCTATCTCGACGCCAATTTTGCCGGCACGCTGATCATCTGGGACCGCATGTTCGGCACCTTCGTCGAGGAGCTGGAGGAGGACCGGCCGCGCTACGGCATCGTCAAGAACATCGGCACCTTCAACCCGTTGAAGGTGGCCTTCCACGAATGGATCGGTATGTTCAAGGATGCGCTGGCGCCCGGGCTGACGGTTGGCGAGCGGTTGAACTATCTCATCCAGCCCCCCGGCTGGAGCCATGACGGCTCGCGCGATACGTCGGAGACGCTGAAGGCGGCTTATGTTCGGAGGAATCCGGGAGAGGCGGGCAAGCCGGGGTTGCCCCAGGCGAGTGCCGAGCCGGCGGAATAGTTGGAAATGACTAGCTGATACGCTGACCGGAGCCGAGATACAGCCCGGATTCTCCACCCATGGCGTCTGTGAAATTGGCCTCCAATTCAACCATAGCGTCGACGACCGCCGGTGTCTCTGAGGGCGCAGTTTCGGATTTGAAGCTGGCGCACACATACACACCGCGGGGGTGCGACGGGTCCAGCCGCGCTTGAATTGTCCAATACGAAGAGAGCGAATAAAGTGTCTTCATGAAATCGACGAGGATCTGATCGGTGTAAGGGCCTGGGAGGCGCTTTAAGGCAATAATCCTCTTCAGGCTCCGGTCCCGGTTCTTGATGTAGCGTTCGTTGTCGTACTGCCAGCCTTTGCCGCCATGTGGCTGGCCGATCAGCGCTTCGAGTGCAGGGATATGAACCTCGCGCAATTTTTGGAGGCTCTTGCAGCGAATATAGAGGCTCCAGATAATCTCGTAGTCACCCGCAAAGGGCTCTTCACTTGCCGGCAGACCCGGCGGCAGAAGCTGAGGCAACCTGGAGACGTCAGCCATAAGCTACTCCGCCGCCTGCGCCTGCGCGGGCAGGCCCATCCATTGCCTGCAATCGGCCAGCGCCCTCGACGTGATGGCGTGGCGCTTGGCGATAGTCTTATCCTTGCCGCGCAGGCGCTTGCCTTCGGCTTTCGGCGCTTCCGCCGGCGGAAACAGGCCGAAATTGACGTTCATCGGCTGGAAGGAGCGCTTGCCCGGCTCGTCGTCGGAGACGATGTGGCCGCCGGTGATGTGGTTGAGGAGCGCACCGAAGGCCGTCGTCGCAGGCGGCAAAGATGGCGTCTGGCCGAGTCGCTCGGCGGCGGCAAAGCGGCCGGCGAGCAGGCCGATGGCGGCGCTTTCGACATAGCCTTCGCAGCCGGTGATCTGGCCGGCGAAGCGCAGGCCCGGCCGTGACCTCAGCTGGAGCGAGGGATCGAGCAGCGTCGGCGAGTTGATGTAGGTGTTGCGGTGCAGACCGCCGAGCCGTGCGAAGTCCGCGTTTTCAAGCCCCGGAATGGTGCGGAAGATGCGCACCTGCTCGGCATGCTTCAGCTTGGTCTGGAAACCGACCATGTTGTAGAGCGTGCCCAGCGCATTGTCCTGGCGAAGCTGCACCACGGCATAGGCCTTGACCGTCGGGTTGTGGGCGTTGGTCAGGCCCATCGGCTTCATCGGCCCGTAGCGCAAGGTCTCGACGCCACGTTCGGCCATCACCTCGATCGGCAGGCAGCCATCGAAATAAGGCGTGCCTTCCCACTCCTTGAACTCGGTTTTCTGACCCTCCAGCAGCGCCTGAACGAAGGTGAAATACTGGTCTTTGTCCATCGGGCAGTTGATGTAGTCCTTGCCGGTGCCGCCGGGGCCGACCTTGTCGTAGCGCGACTGGAACCAGGCAGTCTTCATATCGATCGTGTCGAAATGCACGATCGGCGCGATCGCGTCGAAGAAGGCCAGCGCATCGGCGCCGGTGGCCTCTGCGATCGACTGTGCGAGCGAGGGCGCCGTCAGCGGACCCGTGGCGATGATCGCCTGGTCCCAATCCTTGGGCGGCAGTCCGGGCACTTCCTCGCGCTGAATGGTGATCAGCGGATGCGCTTCGATCCTGGCCGTCACCGCGTCGGAAAAACCGTCGCGGTCGACCGCCAGCGCGCCGCCGGCAGGAACCTGATGCGCGTCGCCGGCGCTCATGATCAGCGAGCCGGCAAGCCGCATTTCGGCATGCAGCAGGCCAACGGCGTTGTTTTCGGCGTCGTCGGAGCGGAAGGAATTGGAGCAGACGAGCTCGGCCAGACCATCGGTCTTATGCGCGTCGGTGCCGCGCACCGGGCGCATTTCGTGCAGCACGACCGGGACGCCGGCTTGCGCGATCTGCCATGCGGCTTCGGAGCCGGCGAGGCCGCCGCCGATGACGTGTACGGGATTTTTGCTCATGAGCGCCGGAATAATCGCTTGGCGCAGCGATTGCAATTGCCGGGAAAATGGCTGGCCTGGTGACTAGCGCCAAAAACAACAACACCCGCCGGGGGAGGAGGTCCGGCGGGTGTCGTTTTGGGGGTCGATCCTCGGGAGGAGGTGAAGATCGACCGTATTCATCATCGCCGGGGAGGAGGTCGGCTCTGACGAAATTCCTTTCGTCCTTAAGGACAAAAATTCTTTTCGCCTTTGAGAAGGGGCGAAACCTTGGAAGACGAACTTCGTTCGCTTGGAAGACGAACTTCGTTCGCTTCTGGAGAACAACGCCCGCCGGGGGAGGAGGTCCGGCGGGCGCCGTTTCGGTGGTCAACCCTCGGGAGGAGGTGAAGGTTGACCGTATCCGTCAGGGTCGGGGAGGAGGTCGACCCTGGCGAAATTCCTTACTCAGATCGCCTTGCGGGCGACCATCTTGATCTCGTCGCGAACGATGCCGAGATCATGGAGCTGGCGGTTCGAAAGCCGACCCAGCTCAGTAACGGTGTCGCGGTAGACGCGCCAGTTACGATAGCTGCGGATCAGGTTCATTGTCTTAACTCTCTTCAAAACTGGTTCGGACCATTTGCGGTCCGAAGCGGATTAGACCGCCTTGCGAGCGACGTAGTGGATGTCGCTGCGGCTGATGCCGAGGTCGGTCAGTTCACGGTTCGACAGGCGGCTCAGCTCGGAAACGGTGTCCCGGTAGCGGCGCCAGTTGCGGTAGTTGCGGATCAGGTTCATGGTAGTTCTCGTTTCGTCTTTGGTTCGGATCATTCCGTTTGTGTACGAACAGAAAATAGGTGAGATCATATCGGTTTAAAAGTGCCGTTGGCGCATGGCAGCAATGCAAATTGTGCAATGCAACATTAATGGCCATTCACGCCTGCGTCACAAAGAAGGCCGAATCGGAAAATGCCGCCGCGTCAACGGTTTGGCTGCCCCGGCTAAGGAAATGACCGGGCTCGGGGGAAAGCATGGCGGGCTATGCGACACGAGTGAGGGCGGATATTGCGCGCTGGCGGGAGGCCGGGCTGGTCGATCCCGCCACGGCGGAGGCATTGACGCGCGACGTGGTGGCCAATGAACGCGCGTCGCTGAGTTTCGGCTCCATCCTGGCGATGATGGCAGCGCTTTTGTTCGGCGCCGCGATCCTGATTTTCGTCGCCGCCAACTGGGAGGTCATCCCGCGTCTCGTTCGCGTGGCGGCGCTGTTTGCGCTCATCCTTGCCGGCTATGTCGGCGGCGCGGTGCTGAAGACGCGCGACCATGCCGCGATCGGCGAGGCGCTGTGGATCATTGCCGCCGCGGCCTTCGGCGGGTCGATCGCCCTGATCGGCCAGATGTATCACCTCTCGGGCGACGAGGCCTCGGCTCTGCTCACCTGGTGCGCCGGCACGGCGTTGGCGGCGGTGGCGCTGCGTTCCAACCCGCTGACGGTGGCGGCGGTCGGCATCGCGGACGCCTGGCTGGTCCTCAAGGGGTTCGGCTTCTACTGGCGCGCGGAAATTCCGCATCTCTTCATCGTCATGGCGATCGTCCTGTTCGCCATTTCGTTCTGGACGCGCAGCCAGGCCGCGCGCCACCTCATCATCCTGTCGGTCATTCTCTATCTGGTGCTGCTTGCGACGGATCACGACACGCTGCCGGTGGCGGTTTCGCTGGCAGTCGCCTCGGCGCTGCTCTTTGCCGCCGCGGTCTTTGCGGGCGATCCGATCGAGAGGATCCTTCAGCTCGGCGGCCGGCTGTCCTTGCACGCCTTGCTCGGCTTTCTCACCGGCATGGCGATCATTCAGTTCGAACTGGCGGATGAAAGCACTTACAATAGCGGTTTCGCCGTCGCCTCGATCATAGCGCTTGCCGGCATCGTCGTGGCGATCATGCTGGCGGGCCGCGAGAGCAGGGGGCTGCGCTGGCTGGCCTATGCCGGTTTCGCCTTCGAACTTGCCATCATCTACAGCGTCACGTTGAAGTCGATGCTGGATACGGCCGGGTTCTTCCTGGCCGCGGCGGTGCTGCTCGGCATCCTGGCGCTGATCATCATCCGCGTCGAGAAGCGCATGAGGGCGCCCGCGCAGCAGGGGGCAACAGCATGACCGGCAAGAAACTCATCGTCTCGGCGCTGGTGCTGGCGCTTGTCCAGATAGGCTTTCTCAGCTGGATCATCGCCGGCCGCGCCGCAATCCTGCGCAACGGCAAGGAAGTGCTCTTGAAAGTCGAGCCCGTCGATCCGCGCGATCTCCTGCGCGGCGACTATGTCTCGCTGAACAACAACATTTCGCGCATTCCGGTGAAGCTGATCGCCAACGTCCCGCAAGGCGCGTTTTCCACCGACGACGGCTCGATCACGGTGCGATTGAAGAAGGGCGCGGACGGCTACTGGCAGCCGACCGCGGCCTGGTTCGGCAAGGCGCCGGCCCCGGCCGGCGCGGACGAGGCGGATATCGCCGGACATGTCGCCGCGGGCTGGGACCTGCGCAGCCCCGACACGACGATCGCGCCGGACTACGGGATCAATCGCTTCTATGTGCCGGAAGGCGAGGGCATGGCGATCCAGGACGACATGCGCGTACGCCCGTTCGGCATCAAGCTCGCGCTATCGGCCGATGGCACCGCACAGATCAAGGCGCTGATGGACGGCGACAAGACGCTGTTCGAGGAGCCGCTGTACTGAATTACTAGAACCAAAGCGTCTTCATGCTTTTCAGGAAGACGTCGGTTATCGGGTAGCCTGATTTGTCTCCAAGAACGGAATCGATGCCGCATTTGGGGCAGATGGCCGTCGTCCCACGTCCGGCTTCATCTTCATCAACCCATTCTTGGATATCAGAGGGAGGATAGACGGAAAGGCAAAAGAAACATCCGCAGATTAGGCTGCTCTCCACCTCTTGCCTATGGTTGGAGCCGTGTTTGTGGGCTTGCCTAAGTTCCTCAGGGATTTCCATTATCGAAGCGACATCGGCTAAGGGCGGCCTGCCATCCGAAGCTCGTCAGCGCGAAGGATGGTGCGGATGAAGGGACTCGAACCCCCACGCCTTTCGGCACTGGAACCTAAATCCAGGGCGTCTACCAATTCCGCCACATCCGCTTTTCCCCGGCAATCCCATGTAGCCATCATTCTGTCAATGTCGGGGGTTCAAGTCATGCTTATCCGGCTAAAGCGCGTCGCGTCGGAATGGATTCAGGCGACGCGCCTTGAGTTTCGTTTGATGCATGCCGTTCTCCCAAAACCGCTGCGCACTTTTGGGCGGCATGCATTGCAGCGAAGATAGTTGAAAATTAGCCTAGCCTGTGACAAAAGGCGTGTCGAATGTTACGGAACGTGAATTTCCGCTTCTGCAAGATGTGAAAAGTTATAGGTAAAACAAGAACTTATTCGCAGTTTGCAAAGCTTAGTTCAGGAGAATTTGAACCGCATCGGCGGTCAAATCGCCAGGTTCCGTACCAAAAGCCATTTCCGGCAAGATCATACCGGCAGGCTGTAAACGGTTGGGACCGTTGGCAGTCTCGTTGTTAAAACAAAGGTTCTAGGATGCAGGTCACCGAAACGCTCAACTCCGGTCTCAAGCGCGAGATCAAGATCACCGTGCCGGCCGGTGACATGGAAGCCAAGCTGATGGCGCGGCTGACCGATGCCCGCGACAAGGTGCGCATCAACGGCTTTCGCCCGGGCAAGGTGCCGGTGCAGCACCTGCGCAAGATGTACGGCAAGTCGTTCATGGCCGAGGTCGTCAACGAGATCCTCAACGACTCGACCCGTTCGATCATCTCGGGGCGCGGCGAAAAGGCCGCCATGCAGCCCGAAGTGATCATGACCGAGGACGAGAAGGAGGCCGAGAAGATCCTGGCCGGCGGCTCCGACTTCGAATTCAGCCTCAATTACGAGGTCATCCCGGCGATCGAGATCAAGGATTTCTCCGACATCAAGGTGACGCGTCAGGTTTACGACGTGCCGGAATCGGAAGTCGACGATCAGGTCAAGCGCGTCGCCGAATCGGCGCGCAGCTACGAGCCGAAGACCGGCAAGGCCGCCGAGGGCGACCGCGTCAGCATCGACTATGTCGGCAAGATCGACGGCGAGGCTTTCGCCGGCGGCGCCGGCAACGACCAACCGCTGGTGCTCGGCTCCAAGGAGTTCATCCCCGGCTTCGAGGACCAGCTGATCGGCGCGAAGGCCGGCGACGAGAAGCAGGTCACCGTCACTTTCCCCGAAAGCTACCAGGCGGCACATCTGGCCGGCAAGGAAGCCACCTTCGACGTCACCGTCAAGGAAGTGTCGGCGCCCGGCGCGCTCGAGGTCAATGACGAGACGGCCAAGAATCTCGGCCTGGAATCGCTGGAGCGCCTGCGCGAGATCGTGCGTGGCCAGATCGAGAACCAGTTCGGCTCGATGACCCGCCAGAAGGTGAAACGCCAGCTGCTCGACCAGCTCGATGCTTCGTATTCCTTCGAGGCGCCGTCGAAGCTCGTCGAGGCCGAGTTCAACAACATCTGGGCTCAGGTCAACCGCGACCTCGAAGCAGCCGGCCGCACTTTCGCCGACGAGGAGACGACGGAAGAAGAGGCGCGGGCCGAATATATGCGCCTTGCCGAGCGCCGCGTGCGCCTTGGCCTGGTTCTGGCCGAGATCGGTGAGAAGGCCGGCGTCACCGTGTCGGACGAAGAGCTGCAGCGCGGCCTGTTCGAGCAGGTGCGCCGCTTCCCGGCCAACCAGCAGCAGGAAGCCTTCGAGTATTACCGCAGCAACCCCGAAGCCATCAACGCGCTGCGCGCGCCGATGTTCGAGGAGAAGGTCGTCGACTATCTGCTCGGCCAGATCTCGGTCAACGACGTCAAGGTCGGCAAGGACGAACTGATGGCCGACGACGAGGAGGCCGAGACCGCGACTAAGGCGAAGCCGGCCAAGAAGGCTTCCTCGAAGAAAGCCGAAGCCAAGGCAAGTGAGGCAAAGACGGGCGAGGCAAAGGCGGGCGAAGCCGCCGACGAGGCCGAAGAGCCGAAGAAGAAGGCCGCGCCGAAGAAGAAGGCCGCCAAGGAAGCCGAGTAACAGGTCCCAATTCATCGATTTCGAAAGGCCGCCTCCGGGCGGCCTTTTTCATTGTGATGTGATCCATTGTGGCGGCGCGGCAACACAGACAACTTGTCTTGATGGCCTGCCGCTGGCGATACCAAGCGTTGAACATTATCTGCGCTTCATCGCGTTCGCGGCTGTTTGGAGGCACTGGTGAGGCTGGGGTTCATGATGAGAGACGTGGTCGTCGCCGCGGCGCTCTTCTTTGCCACGACCGCCGGCGCTGCCCGGGCCGAGCCGGATCTCGGCAACTGGAGCGTCGGCGCCGGCGATGACGGCCAGATCACGGCATCGCTGCACGCCAGCAACAAGCTGATCACCGGCGGCGGAGCCCTGGGTTACAGCCCGGTATTGACCTTGGCTTGCCGGCCTGACGGCGAACCGCGCTGGAGCGAATGGCTCCAGCTCAACGATGCCGTCTCCGCCAGCCGCAAGATCACCATCTCCGTCATTGTCGATGGCGGCGGCAAAACCGACGAGAGCTGGTCGGTTGGCCCGCGCGGCAGAACGCTGGTCAGGGATGGAGACGATGGCATCAGGCGCCTGGCGTCAGCCAACCGGCTGACGCTGTCATGGCGCTTCGGTCTGCTCTCGGGGCGCGGCGAGGCCGATTTCGAGCTCTCGGGCCTCTCCGAGGCGATTGGGCAGATTGCGGCAAGCTGCAAGACCGATCCGCCCTGATCCTACGCTTAGAACAGGCTTTCCAGTTCCGCGGCCGTCATCACGCGCCCGAACACCTTGCCAATGATAGCGAGCGTCGCGTCGTGCGATGCCTCGTCCAGCCCGCCATTGGCATCGCTGACGAAAGCCACTTTGTAGTCGCGCATGAAGGCGCTGCGGGCCGTCGATTCGCAGCAGATGCTCGTCACCGTGCCGATGATGATGACGGTGTCGACCTGGCCGGCGCCGCGAATGTTGCGCAGCACCGTTTCCAGCTGCGTGTTGTGGAATGCGTCGTAGCGGTGCTTCTTGATGACCACCTCGCCCGCCAAGGGGGCGAGGTGCGCGACGATCCCGGTGCCGGCGCTGCCTTCGCGCATGCCTTCGGCCTTCAGTCTCGGCTGGTAGGCGGTTTCGAGCGGCGAGATGTTGAAATGGTCGCTCAGCACATGCTGCGTGTAGACCACCGGGACGCCATGTGCGCGGCACAGTTCGATCACCCGCCGCATGACCGGAATGCGATGCCGGGCCATCGCCACTTCCATCACCGCGCCCTCGTCGACGAAGTCGCTCTGCATGTCGATGACCAGGAGCGCGGCGCGTTCTTTGTCGAACCGCCAAGGTTGTTTGTCGTTCTGAGGCATTGGCTATTCGTCCTGTTCGTATCCGTGCCGGGCGGCTCGTCAGATTTCGGGCCAAGACGCCATGTCCGCATGCATCGGGCACTGGTCTCCGGGACAGGCGGTAAATTCGCAAAGGCGGCAAAAATGGCTCACTCCGTAAGCATCCGTCGCCAGTGGCCGCATCAGCTTCTCGAGGAGGCCGGCGAGCTGCTTTTCTTCAGCGGCGGTGAGGACTTCAAGATAGTCCTTGACCGCCGCGCAACGTGCGACGAGCGCGGGCAGTACGGCTTTGCGGCCTGCCGCGGTTACATGGAGGTGGGTGGCACGCTTGTCCTCACCCTTACGAGCTTCGACGAAACCCTGGGCTTCGAGCTTATCGACCAGACGCACCGTTGCCGTGTGCGAGAGGTTCAGCGCTCGCGCGAGCTGCGCGTTGGTGATGCCTTCCCAAAAACCCATGATGTTGAGCGCAGCCGAGGCGGAGTCAGTCTGGTTGGGGTGACTTTTTAGGGTCGCCTCGACGCGTTCGGCAATTTCGCCGGCGAAAGCGGCAAGCATATTGGCGGTTCTCAGACGGGTCATGGCGGCAATCTTTATCATGAGGGGTTGACGGCGCTAGCGATTATATGGCTTATTATGTGCGTGTAGCACGCACTTATCAAGGAGGTAGTCATGGCGAATTTACAGAAATGGACCCTGGCGGCAGGGCAGGTGGTGGCTCGATACAGCGTTGTCCTCTTTTTCGTGGTGTTTGGGGTAGCTAAGTTCACCGCTGCCGAAGCGACGGCGATTCATCCGTTGCTCGTCCACAGCCCATTCTTGTTCTGGCTCCCCAGCCTGTTTGACCAGCAGCTGTCTTCGAACATCATCGGCATCGTGGAGATTGCCTTGGCCCTGATGATGGCCTCGCGTCCCTTTACGCCATGGGTGTCGGCGATCGGTAGTTACGGCGTCGCCGCCTCGCTGGTGGTCACGCTCAGTTTCCTGGCGACCACGCCGCAACTCGACCCGGCGCTCGGCGCTTTCATCGTCAAGGACTTGACCCTTTTCGGTGTGGCGCTTTGGTCGGCTGGCGAAGCTCTGGCGGCAGTAAAGCCGCGCGTGGCATCGCTTTGAAGCGGCAACGTCTGCGGACGTCGGCAATCAGGAGATGGCAATGGGCGCATCCGGCATCACCGATCCGCGCGCAGACCGGGCCACGTATCGCGAATGGATCGGCCTCGGGATCATTGCGCTGCCTTGCATACTCTACGCAATGGACCTGACCGTGCTGAACCTGGCCGTGCCGTCGCTCAGCGCCGACCTCAAGCCGACAGCCGCGCAATTGCTCTGGGTCGTTGACATCTACGGCTTTCTGGCTGCGGGTACGCTCCTCATTATGGGCGCCCTCGGTGACCGGATAGGACGGCGCAAACTGCTGCTGATCGGATCGGCGGCGTTCGGGCTCCTGTCGCTGGTCGCAGCCTTTGCACGGAGCGCCGAGATGCTCATCCTGGCTCGGGCACTGCTCGGAATCGCCGGCGCGACGATGGCGCCTTCGACACTGTCTCTCATCAGCAACATGTTCCGCGACAACCGCCAGAGGACTTTTGCCGTAAGCGTCTGGGTTGCGAGTTTCTCGTTTGGCGGCGCGATCGGCCCGGTCGTCGGCGGTTTGCTCCTGTCGCACTTCTGGTGGGGAGCCGTGTTCCTGGTGCCTATCCCCATCACGGTGGTGCTGCTGGTGGTCGGGCCGGTGCTGTTGCCCGAGCACAAGACCCCAAACGCCGGGCGGCTTGATGTCCTGAGTGCTGCTTTGTCTCTTGCGGCCGTGTTGCCAGTCATCTTTGGCATCAAGCTCGTCGCCGAGGGCGGCGGCCTCGTGTTGTCGGCATCCGCGGTCGCATTGGGCCTGGTGTTCGGGGTGCTGTTTGTAAGTCGGCAGATGGCCCTGCCTGACCCGCTCCTCGACTTGCGCCTGTTCAAGCAGTCCGTGGTGGCAGCGGCGCTCGCAGTCAACGTCCTCGATTTTTTTGTCGGCTTCGGAATTCTCGTTCTTGTGGCCCAATATCTTCAGTTGGTTCTGGGACTAAATCCGCTGGAAGCCGGCCTGTGGAGCATCCCTGCCGGCCTTGGGTTCATAGCGGGCTCCTTGTTGACTTCGGTCGTGCTCAAGCTGATGCGGCCGGCCCATGCCCTCGGCTTCGGCCTCGCTCTCGGAGCGGGTGGTCTTGCGCTGATGGCATATGCGGCGGAAATGCACAGTTTGATCCTAATCGTTCTGGGCAATGTGCTTTTCTCGATCGGCTCGGCTCCGGGCATCGCGATCGTCGCAGACCTCGTCGTCAGCGCGGCGCCGAAGGAACGGTCTGGGGCTGCTTCCGCGCTTTCCGAGACGGCCTCCGAGTTCGGTGGCGCGCTTGGCATCGCCTTGCTTGGCAGTCTGGCAACGCTGCTTTATCGCTCTGCGCTCGGCACGGCCATGCCGACTGGCGCTTCTGACGATGCGATGGAGACTGCGCTGCGCGGTATCGGCACTGCGAGCAGTCTTGCGCCAAGTCTCGGAGAGGGCAACGTGTTGTTGTCGGCAGCGCGAAGCGCCTACACGAGCGCGGCGGCGGGCTCGTTCCTGGCTGCCGCAGGGATCATGCTACTGGCCGCAATTGTTGCTGTGGCAATGCTTCGAAACCTGAAGACGCGTGGATGATGCCTCGCAGGCCTGTCTTAGCGAGCGTGTGGCAGCGACGCAGGCGGTCTAGATCAGCAGCAGGCCCTTCATCGAGGCGTTGCCCTTGCGGCCGATGATGATGTGGTCGTGCACGGCGATGCCGAGGGGCTTGGCCGTATCGATGATCTGCTTGGTCATCTCGATGTCCGCGCGGGAAGGTGTGGGATCCCCCGAGGGGTGGTTGTGGACAAGGATGACGGCGCTGGCGGAGAGCTCGAGCGCGCGCTTCACCACCTCGCGCGGATAGACCGGCGTGTGGTCGACGGTGCCGGTTTGCTGCACCTCGTCGGCGATCAGCCCGTTCTTCTTGTCGAGGAACAGGATGCGGAACTGCTCGCGGTTCTCGAAGGCCATGGCCGAGCGGCAATAGTCGAGAAGCTGCGTCCAGTTCGACAGCACCTCGCGGCCGCGCACTTCGCCGCGCGCCATGCGCTGCGCGGTGGCGGCGATGACCTTGAGGTCGACAGCCACGGTCGGCCCGATGCCTTTCACTTCCTCGAGCAGGGACGCCGGTGCGCCAAGCACCTCGGCCAGCGAGCCGAAGCGGGCGATCAGCGCCTTGGCGATCGGCTTGGTGTCGACGCGCGGGATCAGCCGAAACAGCAGCAGCTCGAGCAACTCATAGTCGGGCAGGGCGTCCGGGCCACCAGCAACGAAACGTTCGCGCAGGCGATCGCGATGGCCGTGATAATGCGGCTTTTCTTCCGCTGTAGCCTTTTTCAGGGACTTCTGCGGCGGTTCGATCCAGCCTTCGGAAAAGAACGCCCGCTCGTCCTCGACTTTGCCCATGCCTGCCCGTACCCCCGAAGGCCCGGCGGAAAGCCTACAGCATCGATTCGGAAACCGGGAGTCGATTTTCGGCAAGCCCTTGCCTGGATGCGGAAGGTGTCCTTGGCACGTCCCAATGCGCGCGGTGTTTCCAGCGCAGGCAGTCAAGGATGTGTGTATCGGGAAGGGGTCCCGCCGGTCTGCTTACCGGGCCTTGCCGCCAAGCTCGTCCATTACGGCGCGGATCATCGGTACATCCTTGATATCCGTATGCACGACCAGCCAGAGTTCACGCGTCAGCGGACCGTCCGGCAAAGGCAGTCGGGTCAAATTCAGACCTGCCGCCATGAAATCCGGCAGCAGCGCGACGCCGCCGCCAGCCTTGACGGTCGCCAATTGAAACTCCAGTGCCGTGGCGCGGATGGCGACGGGACGATCCGCGGCAATCCGCGCGAGCATCCTTTCCTGCGGCGACGAGGCCATGGTTTCCTCATAACCGACGAAGGACCAGTCCGCCTCGCGCGTCGCGGCGAGATAGGCGGGGTCGGCATAGAGGCTGAAGCCGATGTCGCCGATCTTGGTGACCGTCAGGTCGCCGTGTTCGGGTCGCGTCATCCGCACGGCGATGTCCGCCTCCCGTCGTCCAAGCGAGGCATAACGGGTCTCGCCGATGACCACGACATTTATTCCGGGATGCCTTTGCCGGAGGCGAACGAATGGCTCTGCCAGCAGCGCGGTTGCCAAGGCAGGCGGGGCGCTTACCCTGACCGTACCTGTGTGCCGATTGTCGGTATTCAATGCCGTACGTTCGATCGTCAGGGCATCTTCGCTCATCCGCGTGGCGATGCTGGCTATTTGCTGGCCCTTGGCCGTCAGCGAAAGACGCCGCCCGCGCCGGTCGACAAGCTTGGCGCCGATCTTCTCTTCCAGATGTACCACCCGTCTCGCTACCGTGGCATGCTCCACGCCGAGCGCGCGTGCGGCGGCCGAAAGCGTGCCCAGCAGTGAAAGAGCATGGAAATGGCGAAGGTCCTCCCAATCCAGCATCTGACTATTTTTTCCCATCAAATGGGGATTTATAGGCAATTTTCAATCAGCTTGCCATCTGCCATTCACCTGCCGGACATCAGGTTGGAGAATGAAGATGGATATCGCCGTTACGCTAGCCGCCACCGGAGGCGTCGACCAGCTGCGGGTGTCGGAGCGGGCGCCGCAATCTCCAGGTCCGCAAGAAATCCGTATCAGGCATGAGGCGATCGGCGTCAATTTTCTCGATATCTATCATCGCAAGGGCATCTATCCGCTGCCCTCCTATCCCGCCGTGCTTGGCGCCGAGGGAGCCGGTATCGTTGAGGCCGTCGGCGCCGAGATCGTGCTGCTCGCTCCAGGCGATCGTGTCGCCTACGCTGGCGCCCCGGTCGGCGCGTATAGCTCGACGCGCCTGCTGCCGGCGACCCGGGCGATCAAGCTGCCGGACGGCGTTGGCTCGCGCGCGGCGGCCGCATCGACGCTGAAGGGTATGACGGCCTACATGCTGCTCAACCGCACCTACGCCGTGAAGCCGGGCATGACGATCCTGGTTCATGCCGCTGCAGGCGGCCTTGGGGCTATCCTGGTCCGCTGGGCAAAACATCTGGGCGCAACGGTGATCGGCACGGTCAGCTCCGAGGAGAAGGCCGCTCTTGCTCGCTCTCACGGCGCCGACCATCTCATCGTCGGGCGCGACGCCGATCTGGTCCGGCAGGTCTTGGAGCTTACAGGCGGTCGAGGCGTCGACGTCGGCTATGACGGCATCGGCGGCGCCATGCTCGCCAAGACAATCCAATGCATACGGCCGTTCGGCACCGCCGTCAGCTTCGGCCAGGCGGCCGGACCGATCCCGCCGGTTTTGCTTGACCAGCTACGGCCCAACCGCGCTCTCGCCCACCCGAGCATAATGGCTGCGACCAACGATCAGGCTTTCTACACCGAAGCCGCGGCGGCCTTGATCGACGCCTTCAGTCTGAATATCGCGGCCGATGTTGGCGGGGAATTCGCGCTCGGTGAGGCAGCCCAAGCCCACACCGAACTCGAGGCGGGACGAACCACCGGAAGTTTGCTGCTGATCCCATAGACTGGCGCCAAACTCGCCGCTCGGTGGTCCCGCGGGCGCCAGTAGGCACCGCTAGGCCGGCAGGCCGGGGCGGTCGAGCTTTTTCGCCGACAGCGTGAAGATCTCGCAGCCGGTGTCGGTGACGCCGATCGTGTGCTCGTACTGCGCCGAGAGCGAGCGGTCGCGCGTGACCGCGGTCCAGCCGTCCGACAGCACCTTCACATGCGGCCGGCCGAGATTGATCATCGGCTCGACGGTGAAGATCATGCCCGGCCGCATCTCGACGCCTTCATTGACGGTGCCGTAATGCAGGATGTTCGGCGCATCGTGGAAAAGCTGGCCGACGCCGTGACCGCAGAAATCGCGCACCACCGAGCAGCGCTCGGCCTCGGCATAGGTCTGGATCGCGGCGCCGATTGCGCCGGTGCGGGCGCCGGGCCTGATCGCGGCGATGCCGCGCATCAGGCACTCATAGGTGACCTCGAGGAGCCGCTCGGCGGCGCGCTTGATCGTGCCCACCGGATACATGCGCGAGGAATCGCCGTGCCAGCCGTCGAGGATATAGGTGACGTCGATGTTGACGATGTCGCCTTCCTTCAGCGGCTTGTTGTCGGGAATGCCGTGGCAGACGACGTGGTTGATCGAGGTGCAGGACGACTTGGTGTAGCCGCGATAATTGAGCGTCGCCGGCAGCGCGCCATGGTCCATGCCGAATTCGAAGACGAAGCGGTCGATGGTTTCGGTCGTCACGCCGGGCTGTACCATCGGCACAAGCTCGTCGAGGCAGCGCGCGGTGAGGTCGCAGGCCTTGCGCATGCCGGCAAAGCCTTCCTCGCCATAGAGGCGGATCTGGCCGGTGTTTCGAAGGGGGGCCGTGGAGGCGTCTAGATAGGTAACCATTTTTGTCCGTTTGCCGACGTTGGCTCCAACGGAGCCGAATACGAAAATCTGCTCCAGATTTGGCACCGGAAGCCGCAAGGTTCAAGGACGAAGTGCGGTTGCCGCGTCCATTGCCGCTTTCCTTTGGCCATTCCATGGGTTAGGCCGGGTGCTGGTATCGGGAGATTGCCTTGACGGCACCTGAACGCGAAAGATCGATGCTGCTGCCGGCCAGGACCGCTTTTGCGGGCCTGATGGCGCTGCTGATGCTCGCGCTGCTGGGCTTCGCCCAGGCGGAAATCTCCGCGTCGGCCGTCTCGCTCTCGGGCGGCTCCAGCGTCAGCGCCGCCCGCCAGGGCGACACGATCGCGCTGCTCAGAACCACCGGCAAGGCCCCGGCGCTTGAAGCGAGGGCCAGCAGGCCGCTCCCGGTCAAGCTCCTCAGCGGCAATCACGGCGCGCTTGCGCCCGCATCCGGTTTCCTGGTTATCGGCCAGGCGTTGCCCGCCGAAATGGGCGTCACGGCCGTATCGGCAAGCGTAACAGCCGCACGCACCAACCAGCCGCGCGCGCCGCCCGCCGCGTAAAGCCTTAGCCGCCAAGCGCGGCCTTCAATCACAAACATTCCTTCGCGTCGCGACCCGGCGACGGCCGCTGGCCGTTCGCCGGTTGCGTGCGCGTCAATTCGAATTCCATTCAATGCAACGCATCAAGACGTTCAAGACACTTACACGCGCGGCCGCCGCGGCCTGCTTTCTGGCGATTCAGGCCGTGATCTGCCTCGGCACCCTCTACTGGGCCGTTGCCGCCACCGTTCGCATGGAAGGAACGGCGGCGATCGTGCTCGGAGCCATCTTCGCGCTGCCGTCCGCCTATGTTCTGATGGTGGTTACCCGCATGGCCTATGACGCCGAGACCGATCCGGCCAGCCAGTAACGGCAAGGGCATGGAAGAGGGACAAGGGGCAGGGCGATGCGGGTTGCGTCGCCCTGTCACATAATGGTTATCCTGCGGCCTTACTCAGGTTTTCCAGCCCCGGCGCCTGCCGGACTTCCCCAGCCGTAATCAAGAAACAGGTATTTCCATGCGCCAGATCGTTCTCGCCGCCCTATTGCTGGCATCCACCGTTGCGGGCGCCGCCGCCGACAGCACGCTGGTGCTCTACACCAGCCAGCCGAACACCGATGCCCAGCAGACGGTCGACGCCTTCATGGCGAAGAACCCGGGCATCAAGGTCGACTGGGTGCGCGACGGCACACCGAAGATCCTGGCCAAGCTGCATGCCGAGATCGAGGCCGGCCAGCCGCAGGCCGACGTGCTTCTGATCGCCGATGTCGTGACCATGGAAGGCCTGAAGAAGGAAGGCCGGCTGCTCGCTTATCCGGAAGCCAAGGTCGAGGGCCTCGACGCGGCGCTCTACGACAAGGACAGGACCTATTTCTCGACCAAGCTGATCACCACCGGCATCGTCTACAACACCAAGGCGCCTTTCGTGCCGACGAGCTGGGAAGACCTGAAGAAACCGGAAGCCAAGGGTCTGATCGCGATGCCCAGCCCGCTGACCTCGGGCGCGGCGATGATCCACACCGTCACGCTCACCGGCAATCTGGCGGAGGGCTGGGACTATTACGGCGCGCTCGCCAAGAACGGCGCGCAGGCCAGCGGCGGCAATGGCGACGTGCTGAAGGCGGTCAGCGGCGGCGACAAGCTGTTCGGCATGATCGTCGACTACATGCCGATCCGCGAGAAGGCCAAGGGTGCGCCGGTGGAGTTCGTCTTCCCGAAGGAAGGCGTTTCCGCCGTCACCGAACCGGTCGCGATCCTCTCGACTGCCAAGAACCAGGAAGCCGCCAAGGCCTTCGTCGATTTCCTGCTGTCGAAGGACGGGCAGGAAGTGGCCGCCAAGATGGGCTACATCCCGGCCCGTGCCGATGTCGCGCTGCCGGCCGGCTATCCGGACCGCGCCTCGATCAAGGTGCTCGACTATGACGCGGCGGCGGCGCTGGCCAATGATGCGCAGAACAAGGAAAAGTTCAGCGCGGTGATGAGCCAGTAGGCGGCCCGGAAGGGAACTTTGGCCACCGCGGAACATCGCGTTGCCGGGCCAGGCCCGGCATTGCCGCAGGCGGGCGGTTTCGCGCAGTCAGGCCCGATATTCGGCCAGCGTCTGTCGGCCCTGGCTGTGCTGCTGGTCATCGCTGTGCTCAGCCTGCTGCCGATGGCGCGTCTCGTGCTTGCGGCGATCGCGCCCGGGGGAGCGGTCGATTTCGCCGCCTTTGCCGGGCGGCTTGCCGGCCCCGCCGCGCTCAAGGCGATGTGGCACACGCTGGACACGGCCTTTTTCGGCGCGCTGCTGGCGCTCTGCCTCGGCATTCCGTTCGCCATCGCGGTGACGATGACCGATCTGCCAGGACGAAAGATCCTCGGCTTCCTGCTGCTTCTGCCGCTGATGATCGCGCCGCAGGTCACGGCGCTCGCCTGGCTGCATCTCTTCGGCCCGTCGAGCACGCTGCTCGGCATGCTTGGGCTGGCGCCGGTGCCCGGCAGCGGCAACCCGATGCTGGGCCGTGGCGGCATCATCCTTCTCTACGGCGTGCAACACGCGCCTATCGTGTTCATCACCATGCGGGCCGGGTTGTCGCGCGTGCCGCGCGATCTGGTCGAGGCGGCGCGGTCCTGCGGCGCGCGGCCGCTCGGCGTGCTGCGGACCATCGTGCTGCCCGTCGTGCGACCCTATGTGGTGGCCGCTGCGGCGCTTGCCTTCGTTTCCGGTGTCGGCAATTTCGGCATACCGGCGCTTCTCGGTATGCCCGTCAATTACCTGACGCTGCCAACCCTGATCTATCAGGACCTATCGAGTTTTGGCCCTGGTGTGTTGCCTCAGATCGCGGCCCTGTCGGTGCTGGTCGGCGCGCTGGCGCTTATCGGCATGGTGTTCCAGTCGCTGGCGCTGCGCGGCGCCGGGCACCGCATCGTTGCCGGCACGCCGGCGCAATTCGAGCTCGGAGGCTTGCGCGTGCCGCTCGCCTGTGCCGGCTGGACGGTCATCGGCCTGGTCCTCATACTTCCGGCCTGCGCGCTGCTGGCGACGTCGCTGGTACCGTCCTTCGGCGTGCCGCTCGGCCCGCGCACTGCAACGATCGCCAACTATACGGAAGTGCTTATCCGGCAAGCGTCCACGGTGCGGGCCTTCCGCAACTCGCTGCTCTTTGCCGGCGGCGCGGCCCTGATCCTTGCCCTTGGCGTCATTCCGATGGCCGCTCGGCTTGAGCGTTTCGACAGGCGCTGGCGGCGCGTGCTCGGCGGCATCGTCGACCTGCCTTACACGATCCCCGGCGTGGTGCTGGCGATCGCCTGCATCCTTTTGTTCCTGCGGCCGCTGCCGCTGATCGGCAGCCTCTATGCGACCGCGTCGATCATCCTGGTCGCCTACGCCATGCGCTTCCTGACGCTGGCGATGAAACCGGTGACGACGGCGGTGGGACAGATCCCACGCGATCTCGACGAGGCGGCGGCAGTGTCCGGCGCCGGTCCGCTCCGGCGGCTCGCGACGATCACCGCGCCGCTCGCGGCGCCCGCGGCCGCGGCGGGCGGTCTGCTGGTGTTCATGAGCGCCTTCAACGAGTTGACGGTCTCGGCATTGCTGTGGTCGAGCGGCAAGGAAACGCTCGGCGTCGTGCTGTTCAGCCTGGAGGAGGCGGGGCTCGGCACGCAGGCGGCGGCAATTGCCGTGTCCACGATCGCCGTCGTCATCGTGCTGCTTCTGGCGCTGGATCGGTTCGGCCGTCGCTTGCCGGCAGGCGTGTTGCCCTGGCGATGACCTTTGTTTTCTGCAATTCCGGACGGAAAACCGCTACACACTTTTCCTGGAATTGCTCTCAGGCGCCCGGCACCACCCAGGCGTCGGACACGGCGACATGCACATGCTGCCCCGTCGCCAGCGCCTCGGTGCTGTCGACCAGCAGATGCTGTCCGGCCTCAGCGAGCGCCAGCCGCACTTCGTGCACCGGCCCTCGGTAGACGCTGTCCAGCACTGTCGCCGGCAGGCCCTCGGCCGCGATGCGCAAGGCTTCCGGGCGCAGCAGGACCTTGACCGCGCCGACCGGCTTGTCGTGGCTGCGCGCCGCGAGCCGGTGGCCGGCGATATCGACGATCGAGGCCTTGTCCGAATGGCCGACGGTGTTGCCTGAGACCAGGCTGCCACGGCCGACGAAGCCGGCAACAGCGGCGTCGGCGGGAGAACGATAGATTTCCTGCGGGGGGGCGGCCTGCAGCAGCCTGCCTTTGCTCATCACGGCGACGCGGTCGGCAAGCGCCAGGGCCTCGGCCTGGTCATGCGTGACATAGACGATGGTCGCGCCGGTGCGGCGATGGATATCGCGGAAGGCGTCGACCATCGCGGCGCGCAGATGCATGTCGAGGTTGGCGAGCGGCTCGTCGAACAGGATGATCCTGGCCTCGGCGACCAGGCAGCGCGCGAGCGCGACGCGCTGCCGCTGACCGCCCGACAACTCGTCGATGCGGCGCTTGGCGAAGCCGCCCAGACCGACGATGTCGAGCACAGCCGTGACGCGGGCTGGGATATCCGCGGAGGGCACATGCCGAGCCCTCAGCGGATAGGCGACGTTTTCGGCGACATCCATGTGCGGCCATAGCGCATAGGACTGGAAGACGACGCCGACATTGCGCGCCTCCGGTGGCAGCTGCCGCTTCGGGTCGGCGACAAGCGCGTCACCAAGGAACACGCGGCCTTCGCTCGGCGCCTCGAAGCCGGCGATCAGGCGCAGCATCGTCGTCTTGCCGCAGCCGGAAGGGCCGAGCAGCGCCGTGAACGATCCCTGCGGAAAGGCCAGCGAAACGCCGTCCAGCGCGGTGGTGCCGCCATAGCGCTTGATCAGAGACTCGACCCGGATTTCGCTCATCTTTTCGCCCGCGGCAGCTGTGATGGCCGGCAATACGGTGGAAATCCGGCATTGGCAATGCAGCCGGCATCGATCCGGACTGACGCCGATCTGCCGCACCGGCGAACCTAATCTTCACCGCACTGAGGTCACATTTGCGAGTCAGAAGGCCGCAAAAGAAACTTTTCAGAACGAGCGGCGTTGCTCCGGTTGCGCCAGTTCGGGAGACAGGGAATGGACAGACTGCAATTCGAGGTGCCGGTGCGCATCACGCCCGCGCCTGGCCTGCCGGTCGAGGAAATCTACAGCGTCGAGCAGGCGCTCGATTTCCTGCAGGATTGGCCGAAGCGCCGGCAGGGCAAGGTCTACGACGCCGCGTTCAACGCCTGCTTCGGCGCGACGGTCGATGTGGCCAGCGCCGAGGAAGCCTGCCGCGCCTTCGCAGCCTTCTGCCGCGTCAGCGGATTGCTGGCGAGGGACGCCATGTTCCCCGGCAAGCGTGGCAGCAGGGCAGGGACCTATCGCGAGGCACGTGCTTGAAGCGTGACGCGCTTGAGCCTTTGCAGCTGGTTCAGCCGCCGAACGACACGCCACGATAGCGCATCCCCACCTGCACGCCGCGTACGATCACGCGCGACAGGATTTCCATATCCAGCGGCATTTGCGGACGCCACACGTCGAGCAGGAGAGCGACACGGGGCTGATCCGAGTTGTTCATGACTTCGTGCTCGAAAGTATCGTCCCAGAGCATGCATTCGCCGTCGGCGATGCGCCTTTCCTCGTGATTGATCATCATGATCGTTGCCGGACGACCGTCCGGCTGCTTCGGGATGACCAGGCCAAGATGGAACCGCATGATGCCGCGAAAAGGCCCGCGGTGCGGCGGGATGTGCTTGCGCGGGGCCAGGAACGAGACAGCCGCCGATTTGACCTCGGGGCACTCCGAAAGCAACCGGCTCAGGACCGGCATCCTTGCGATGTTTTCCGGAACGGTCATGTCGTAGGCCTTGAGCACGAACATGCGCCAGTCGAGACCATCATTGGCCGAGATATCGGCCTGCTCCGGCATGATGTCGTGGAAGCGCGGCGCCTTGTTCAGCTTCGCCGCCAGCGCCTCATCGCGGATATCCTGCCAGGCGGCGGTGAACTTCGCGGCATTGGGAAAATGCGTGCCGGCATCAAGAATGGCCGGTGCATCTATGCGCTTTTCATAGATACGGCGGACCAGATTGGTTCCCAGATCGTAGGCGCCTGACATCTCATTACCTCAACGACGCTTTTATATAGCGGGATATTGCGTGCGGGCATCGCTCACGCGAATTTGTAGACACCGTGCGCCCCGATCCCCGCTGGCCTTCGTATCACTGGGTCTTCGACGCCAGCCGCGGACCGGTGCGGACGTCGATGATTTCGGGCCTGGCGGTCTCGATCGCGCCGTTCCAGCCGCCGCCTAGGGCCTTGTTGAGGGCTATATAGTCGGTGGCGATCGAGACGCGGCTTTGCAGGACGGAATCGTCGGCGGAATAGGCCGAGCGTTCGGCATCGAGCACGTCGAGAAGGCTGGTCTCGCCGGCCTTGTAGAGCGTTCTTTCAAGCCGCGCGGCATCGCCGTAGGACTTCGCGGAGGAGGCGAGCTTGCCGTTCCTGATGCGCTCCTGCGACAGCGAAACCGTGGCGTTTTCCACGTCTTCCAGCGCCGTCAGCACGGCAGCCTTGTAGGCGACGAAATACTGGTCGCGCTGGGCTTTGGCGACGTCGACGGCTGCCTGCAACTGGCCGCCATTGAACAATGGCACGCTGAGCGTGGGGCCAAAGGACCAGCCGATGGTGGAGTTCTTGCCGAGATCGCCGAGCTTGAGAGCCGTGGTGCTTATGTCGCCGGTCAGGCTGACGCTCGGATAGCGCGCCGCCTCGGCCCGGCCGATCTTGGCGGTGGACTGCGCATATTGCCGCTCGGCCAAGCGCACGTCCGGGCGGGTGAGCAGGATGTCGGCCGGGATACCGGTCGGGATCGGCAGGCGCGGCGCCGGGATCGGTGTCGGGCGCTTCAGGCGCTCGTTGAGCGCCGCCGGCGGGCGCCCGGTCAGCACGGAAAGGCGATGCACGGCCTCGGCATAACTTGCTTCCAGGCTTGGAATGCCGGCTTCCGTGCTGCTGGCCTGTCCTTCCGCCTTGGCGACATCCGCCGCGGTCGCCGAGCCGGCCAGAGCCATCGTGCGGGTGAGTTGGGCGGTTTGCCGCTGCGATGCGGCAGAGCGCCGGGCAAGCGCTATGCGGGCCTGGTAGCCGCGTGCCTGGGCATAATTCGAAGTCACATCGCCAACCAGCGTGAGAAGGGTTGAACGCAGCTCCTCCTCGGAGGCGTCCAGTCCGTAGCTCGCCGCCTCGACGCCCCTGCGGTTGGCGCCGAAAAGGTCGAGTTCCCAGCTGGAATCGAAGCCCGCCTGGTATTGGCTATAGGTCTCGCTGGCCGTCGTGCCCGCGCTGGTTGCGGAAACCCGGTTGCGACTGGCCGATGCTGAACCGTCCGCGGAGGGGAGCAACGTGCCGACCGACTGGCGGTAGCTCGCCCGCGCCTCACGAATCTTGGCCTTGGCGCTTGCCACATCGAGATTGCCGGCAACCGCTTCGTCCACAAGCGCGTTCAGCTCGGGATCGCGCAGGCGCTGCCACCATTTCGACAATTGCGCCGGCTTGGCCGGCTTGCCCGCCTTCTGCCCGCCCCAGCTTGCCGGCATCGCCAGCAAAGGCTTCTGGTAATCCGGACCGACGACGCATCCCGAAAGCAGGGCAGCGGCAAACGCGGGCAAAAAGAGCCCCTTCGCGGTCGCGAGACCGCGTTCAAAATCAAACATTTGAGAGAAACCTTTATTCCGGAGTGGCTGTGGCTTGTGTCCCGCCCGAATTCTGCCCGCCCGTATCCTGCTTGGCCGCCCTGCCTTTGAAGATGCGGCGCACCGTGACGAACAATAGCGGCACCAAAAAGACGCCGATCACGGTCGCCGCGATCATGCCGCCCATGACGCCGATGCCGACCGAGTTCTGCGCGCCGGAGCCCGCGCCGCTGGCAATCGCAAGCGGCGTGACGCCAAGGATGAAGGCCAGCGAGGTCATCAGGATCGGCCGCAGGCGTTGTCGCGCCGCTTCGAGCGTCGCTTCTACCAGCCCCATTCCGGCCGATTGCCGCTCGATGGCGAACTCGACGATGAGGATGGCGTTCTTGGCGGCAAGACCGATCGTGGTCAGCAGCCCGACCTTGAAATAGACGTCGTTGGTTTGGCCGAAGAGGGTGGCCGCCGCCAGCGCGCCGAAAATGCCGATCGGCACCGACAGCATGACGGCGAACGGGATCGACCAACTCTCGTAAAGCGCGGCAAGGCAGAGGAAGACGACCAGCGCCGAGATCGCGTAGAGCGACATCGCCTGGTTGCCGGAAAGCCGCTCCTGGTGCGACAGCCCCGTCCATTCATGCGAATACCCGGCCGGCAGTTGCGCGACCAGCCTGTCGATCTCGTCCATCGCGGCGCCGGAGCTTTGGCCCGCGGCCGCGGCACCCTGGATCTCCACAGCCGCCGAGCCGTTGTAGCGTTCGAGGCGGGGCGATCCATAGGTCCAGTGGCTGGAGGCGAAGGTCGAGAACGGCACCATGGCGCCGCCGGAGTTGCGGACCTGCCATTTGTCGAGGTCTTCCGGCTGCATGCGGAAGTCCGGGTCCGACTGCAGATAGACCGGCTTCACCCGGCCGCGATCGATGAAGTCGTTGACGTAGTCGCTGCCCCAGGCGGTCGACAGCGTGTTGTTGATGTCGGCGAGGCTGATGCCGAGCGCGCTGGCCTTTTCCTGGTCGATGTCGACCGAAAATTGCGGCTGATCCTCCTGGCCGTTAGGGCGGGTGTTGGCGAGCAGCGTGCTCTTCGCGGCCAAGCCCAGAAGCTGGTTGCGCGTCTGGATCAGCGCCTCATGGCCGGCGCCGTTGACGTCCTGCAGGTAGAAATCGAAGCCGTTGGTGTTGCCGAAGCCCTGGATGGCGGGCGGGGCAAGCGCGAAGACCTGGGCGTCCCTGATCGTGGAGAAGGCGCCCATGGCGCGGCCGGCGACCGCCGAGGCGGCGAGCGCCGGCGTCTTGCGCTGGTCGAAATCCTTCATCCGCACGAAGGCGATGCCGACATTCTGTCCGGCGCCGCCGAAGCCGAAGCCGGAAGCGGTGAACACGCCTTCGACCGCGTCCTTCTCTTCGTTGAGATAATGGTTGGTCACCTCAGCCAGCACGCGCTCGGTGCGATCCTGCGTCGCGCCGACCGGCAGCGATGCGCTGGTGATCAGGATGCCCTGATCCTCGTCCGGCAGGAACGAGCTCGGCAGGCGGGCGAACATCCAGCCCATGCCGATGACGATGGCCAGGAACACGGCGAGGAATCGCCACGAGCGGTTGATGATGCCGTGCGAGCCGTCGCGGTAGGCGATCGTGCCGCGATCGAAGACGCGGTTGAACCAGCCGAACGGACCTCTTTGCGTCGCATGGTCCTTGGCCGGGCGCAGGATCGTGGCGCAGAGCGCCGGCGTCAGCACCAGTGCCACCAGCACCGAGAGCACCATCGCCGAGACGATGGTGACGGAGAATTGCCGGTAGATGATGCCGGTGGAACCGCCGAAGAAAGCCATCGGCACGAACACGGCCGATAGCACGGTGGCGATGCCGATCAGCGCGCCGGTGATCTCGTTCATCGATTTGCGCGTCGCCTCTTTCGGCGGCAAGCCTTCCTCCTGCATCACGCGCTCGACATTCTCGACCACGACGATGGCGTCGTCGACGAGCAGGCCGATGGCTAGGACCATGGCGAACATGGTGAGGGTGTTGATGGAATAGCCGAAGAAGGACAGCACGCCGAATGTGCCGAGCAGCACGACAGGCACCGCGATCGTCGGGATGATGGTGGCGCGCAGGTTCTGCAGGAAAAGCAGCATCACCAGGAACACCAGCACGATCGCTTCGGCGAGCGTCTTCACCACTTCCTCGATCGACAGGCGCACGAAGGGCGAGGTGTCGTACGGGTAGACGACCTCGACGCCTTGCGGGAAGGTCGAGCTCAGGCGGTTGATGGTCGCGCGCACCGCCTCGGCGGTGCTGATGGCGTTGGCGCCGGTCGCCAGGTTGACGGCGACGCCGGCGGCCGGCTTGCCGTTGTAGTGGGCTTGCGTGGTGTAGCTTTCGGCGCCGATCTCGACCTTGGCGACATCGTTCAGCCGCACCAGCGAGCCGTCGGTGTTGCTCTTGAGGATGATGTTGCGGAACTGTTCGGCGGTCTGCAGCCGGCTCTTGGCCGTCACCGTGGCGTTGAGCTGCTGGCCCTTGCGCGCCGGCAAGCCGCCAAGCTGGCCCGCCGAAACCTGCGTGTTCTGCGCCTCGATCGCGGTGGCGACATCGGTCGGCATCAGCGCATATTGCGCCAATTTGTCGGGGTCGAGCCAGATGCGCATGGCATAGCCGGATCCGAAGAGCTGCGTCGAGCCGACGCCTTCGACGCGCTTCAGCGTGTCGTTGACGGTGCTGTCGACATAGTCGGCGAGGTCGGTCGAGTTCATCTTGCCGTCGCTGGAGACGAAGCCGATGACCATCAGGAAGCCGGTCGAGGATTTGGAGACGGTGATGCCGTTGCTCTGGACGACCTGCGGCAACTGCGACTGCACCAGCTGCAGCTTGTTCTGCGTCTGCACCTGGGCGGTGTCGGGATTGGCGCCGCTGGTGAAGGTCAGCGTGATCGAGGCCGAGCCGGTCGAGGTCGACGTCGCCGTCATGTAATCGAGATTGTCGATGCCGGTCATGCCCTGCTCGATGACCTTGGTCACCGAGTTCTCGACCGTCTGGGCATCGGCGCCGGGGTAGGTGGCGCTGATGTTGACGGTTGTGGGTGCGATCTGCGGATATTGCGAGATCGGCAGCGACTGCAGCGCGAGCAGGCCGCCCAGCATGATCACGATGGCGATCACCCAGGCGAAGATCGGCCGGTTGATGAAGAAACCCGACATCGCTCAGTTCCCGGTTGCGCCAGAGGCTGGTTGCTTTGCGGCGCCGGCGGCGTTGCCGCCTGCGGGGGCGGCCGAGGCGGAGCTCTGCTCGCGGTCCTTGATCTCGCCGGTCGTCTCGTCGATCGTCACCTCGGCGGCGGTTGCATCGCCGCCGGCGCGCACCAGCTGCAAACCCTCGACGATGACGCGGTCGCCATCGCTGATGCCGGAATCGACCAGCCAGTTGTTGCCGACACTGTTGCGCACGCTGAGCGTCCGCTGCTCGACCTTGCCCTGGGCGTTGACGACCATGGCCGTCGCCTGGCCCTTGGGATCGCGGGTGACGCCGCGCTGCGGCACAAGGAAGCTGTTCTGGGCGACACCTTCCTCGACGATGGCGCGCACATACATGCCGGGTAAGAGCAGCCGGTCGGGATTGGGGAACTGGGCTCTGAGCGCGAAGGTGCCGGTGGACTGGTCGACATTGGCGCCGGCGAATTCCAGCTTGCCGTTCTGCGCATAGATGGTGCCGTTGTCGAGCTTCAGCTTGACGCTGACATTGGGCCCGCTGAACTTCAGCCTGCCTTCGTTGATCGCCTGGCGCAGGTTGAGCAGGTTGGTGCTGGACTGCGTGACGTCGACATTGATCGGGTCGAGCGAGCGAATAGTGGTCAGCACCGTTTCCTGGTTGGCCGTGACCAGCGCACCCGGCGTCAATGTCGATTTGTCGATCCGGCCGGCGATCGGCGCGGTGATCGAGGTGCGGTTGAGGCTGATCTTGGCGGTCTCGACGCTGGCCTTGGCCGAAGCGACGTCGGCCTGGGCCTGCGCCAGCGTCGCGGCGGCATCGTCGTAATCCTGCTTCGAGACCACGTTCTGCTTCAGCAGCCCGGAATAGCGGTCGAACTTCGCCTGCGCGGTGGGGACGGCGGCTTCCGCCTTCTGCTGCGTGGCGACGGCGCTGTCATAGGCGGCCTGATAGCTCGCCGGATCGATGAGGTAGAGCGGCTGTCCCGCCACCACCTCGGCGCCTTCCTGGAACAGGCGCTGCTGGATGATGCCGTCGACCTGCGGGCGCACCTCGGCGACGAGCGAGGCGGCGGTGCGACCGGGCAGCTCGGCGGTGATCGCGACCGATTGCGGATGCAGCGTGACGACGCCGACCTCGGGCCTGCCGACGCCGCCCATGCCGGGCGGCACCTGGCTCTTTTCCTGCGAGCAGGCCGCCAGGAGAAGCGTGGCGCACAGTATTCCTGCCCAGGGAGACAGGCGGCGCGGCCTCGCCAGCGACGGAGAACGATCAGGTTGGGTATGCATTGGTTGGATCTTTCCCTGGAGTTGCGGTTCTCGCCTGGCCGGCCGCGCCGGGGGCTTCGACCAACAGCTTGCCGAGATGGCGGGCGAGGAAGCTCTGGATGTCGTCCATGAAGGTGTAGATCACCGGCACGTAGACGAGGCTGAGCACGGTCGAGGAGAGGAGCCCGCCGATCACGGCGATCGCCATCGGCGCCCGGGTCTCGGCGTCGGCGCCGATGCCAAGCGCGATCGGCAGCATGCCGGCGCCCATGGCGATCGATGTCATGACGATGGGCCGGGCGCGCTTGCGGGCGGCGTCGAGCAGTGCCTCGAAGCGGCTCATGCCATGCTCCTTCTCGGCGACCAGGGCATATTCGACGAGCAGGATCGAGTTCTTGGCCGCGATGCCCATCAGCATCAGTATGCCGATCAAAGGCGAGATGCCAAGTGCCTTGCCGGTGACCAGAAGGAAGCCGAGCGCGCCGCCGACCGACAGCGGCAACGCCACCAGGATGGTCACCGGCTGCACGAAGCTGCGGAAGAGCAGCACCAGCGTCAAGTACATCAGGATGATGCCGGCGGCGATCGCGGTGGCGAAGCCGGAAAACAGCTCCTGCATGCGCTGGGCATCGCCGCGCGCCAGCTCGTGCACGCCTTGGGGCAGGCTTTCCATGATCGGCAGCGCGCGAATGGCGGTCGTCGCCTGGCCAAGCGTCAGGCCCGAGAGATCGGCCTCTATCGTCGCGCTGCGGCTGCGGTCGACACGCGTGATGCTGTTCGGCCCGGCATTGAAGCCGATGTCGGCGACGGCGCCGAGCGGCACCGTGCCCTTGCTGCCGGCCAGTGGCAGGACGGCAAGCTTGGCCGGGTCGTCGATGGCTCCGTCGGGCAAGGTGACGACGATCGACACCTGGCGGTCGCCGAGATTGTATTTCGCCAAGCTGGTGTCGGTGTCGCCGATGGTGGCGATCTTCACTGTCGCGGCGATCTCGGTCGGCGTGACGCCAAGCTCGGCAGCCTTGGCGCTGTCGGGCCGCACGATCAGCTCGGGCTTGGTGGTTGCGGCCGTCGAGGTCGGGTTGATGAGGCCCGGCACGGATTTCATCTCCTCGATCAGCGCGTTGCTCGCCTTCTCGAGCGCCGCGCCGTCGTCGCCGACCAGCGTGATCGACACCTTGGCGCCGGCGAAGCCGTCGGCGCCAAACTGGATGCGGGCGCCGGGGATGCCGTTGAGCTTCGGCGAAGCCTCGGCCTCGAACTGCTGCTGGCTCATGCTGCGTTCGGCGCGCGGCTTGAGGTTGACCGTGATGGTCGCGGTGCGCACCTCGGCCGAGCTCGAGCCCTGGTTCGGCCCGCCACCCGACGAGACGGCCGTGCCGATGGTGGCGAACACGCCGTCGACGGCCGGCTCCTGCTCGAGCCGCTTGGTGATCTCCTGCACCACCGCCGTAGTCTGCTCGATGGTCGAACCGGGCTGCAGCTCGACCGAGATCATCGAGCGGCCGCGATCGGCCGCCGCCATGAATTCGGTCGGCAGCTTCGTTGCCAGCGCCATCGAGCCGGCGAAGAAGGCGATGCCGGCCAATAGCGTGATCCAGCGGTGGTCGAGCGCCTTGCGCAGCAGCCAGAGATAGGTCGGCACCCAGGCTGGCAGGTCGTCCTCGTCATGGCCGCCGGCACGCACCAGATAGGCGCCCATCAGCGGGGTGAGCATGCGCGCCACCAGCAGCGAAAACAGCACCGACACGCAGACGGCGACGGCAAAGGAGAAGAAGAACTTGCCGGGAATGCCGGGCATGAAGGCCACGGGCAGGAACACGGCGACGATGGTGGCGGTGGTCGCCACCACGGCCAGCCCGATCTCGTCCGCAGCTTCGATTGCCGCCTGGTAGGCGCTGACGCCGGTCTGGCGCATGTGGCGCACGATGTTCTCGATCTCGACGATCGCGTCGTCGACGAGGATGCCGACCACTAGCGACAGCGCCAGCAAGGTGATGTTGTTGAGCGAGATGTCGAAGGCCGCCATCACCGCGAAGGTCGGGACCAGCGACAGCGGCATTGCCACCGCCGACACCAGCGTCGCCCTGATGTCGCGTAGGAACAGCCAGACCACGCCGATGGCGAGCAGGGCGCCGAGCCAGAGCGCCTCGAGGGCGGCGTCATAGCTTT
The DNA here is from genome assembly GCF_020165615.1 of Mesorhizobium sp. BH1-1-5. Taxonomy (NCBI): domain Bacteria; kingdom Pseudomonadati; phylum Pseudomonadota; class Alphaproteobacteria; order Hyphomicrobiales; family Phyllobacteriaceae; genus Mesorhizobium; species Mesorhizobium sp. BH1-1-5. Next base: position 83,754 of record NZ_JAIUIM010000005.1, on the reverse strand, counting down.
CTTGGACGAAGCCAGACGAGGAGGTGACTTCGGTGAACCTTGCCTTCGTGGTCTTCGCGCCCATGTCGGCGATCGCGGCGCGGGCGGCCTTGACCACATCGATTTCGCTCGAGCCGACCGATCTGTAGACGTTGAAGGCGACGACCTGCCTGCCGTCGAGATAGGCGGCCTGGCGCGGCTTCTCCCAGCTGTCGACGACGGTGCCGAGGTCGGAGAGCTTGACGTCGCCGGCACCATTGAGCGCGATGCGGGTATCGGCCAGCGCCTCGAGCGTCGTGGCGCTGGCGAGCGTGCGCACCGACTGCTCCTGGCCGCCGATATTGGCGCGGCCGCCCGGCTGGTTGACGTTGTTGGAGGCGAGCGTCTGGCTGACATCGCCGGCGCTGATGCCGAGCGCCGCAAGGCGGTCGGGGTCGAGCTCGACGCGGATGACCCGGTCGACGCCGCCGGAACGGGTGATCTTGGAGACGCCGTCGACACCGAGCAGGACCTTAGCGACGTCGTTGTCGATGTACCAGCTTAGTTGATCGGGCGACATGGTCGGCGCCTCGACGACAAAGGTCAGCACCGAATTGCCGGTTGCGTTGACCTTCGCCACGACCGGCGTCTGCGCGGTGGCAGGCAGGCTGGACTGCACGCCGGAAACGGCGTTGCGGACATCGTTGGTGGCGGTCTCCGGGTCGGTGCCGAGGGTGAACTCGACCGTGGTGACGGACGAGCCCTCGCTGATCGAGGTCGAGACGTCGTCGACGCCTTCGAGGGTCGCGACCGCGTTCTCGATGACGCGCGCCACCTGGACTTCCATTTCGCTCGGCGCCGCGCCCGGCTGCGCCACCGTGACTGTGACGGTCGGCAGGTCGATGTCGGGCATGTTGTTGGTGCGCAGATGCATGAAGCCGTAGACGCCGGCGATCGCGAGCGACAGGAATAGCACGATGGTCGGAACCGGATTGCGGATCGACCAGGAGGAGATGGCATTCATTGTGCCCGCTCCGCCGTGCTTGCGGCATCGGCCGTCGCTTCGCCGGCAGCGACGCGTACGAGGTTGCCGTCGTTGAGGAAGCCAGCGCCGGCGACGACGACGGAGAGGCCTTCCGACAAGCCGCGTTGGATGGCGACGCGGCCATTCTGGCGCGTGCCGGTGGCGACGGGACGCGCGCTGACCTTGCCTTGATCGTCGACGACGAACACGGCCGGCTTGCCGTCATGCCAGACCAGGGCCGTCTCGGCGACGGCGAGTTGCCGGGACGCCGCCGTCTCGATGGTGACGCGGGCAAACATGCCAGGCTTCAGGCCCGAGCCTTCACCGACCGCGACATAGACGGTGGCGAGACGCGTCGTCGCGTTGACCGTCTCGGCTATCTGGGAAACGCTGCCGGAAAAGGCGCGACCGGACGCGTCGACGATCTTCGCCGCCTGACCGACCGAGATCGCCGCCAGATCCTTTTCAGGGACGAGGACGCCGACCTCCAACTTGCCGTCGCGGATGATCTTCATCAGCTCGGTGCTGGCCTGGACGATGGAGCCAGCCACGGCCGGCTTGCTGGAGACGACGCCATCAAAGGGGGCGCGGATGGTCGTCCTGTCGAGTTGGGCCTGCAGCCGCTCGGCGGCGGCTTCGGCCTGGTCGACGCCGGCCCTGCCGGTCTTGACGGCGGTCGCCTTTTCCTCGGCGGTCTCCGTGCTGACGGCGTTGCTGGCCAACAGCTTGTCGGCGCGCGCGGCGGCCGACAGCGCGGAGTCGAGCGTCGCCTGCGCCTGGGCGACGGCTGCCTTCTGCTCGGCAAGCTGGGCCTTGAGAAGCGAGTCGTCCAACCGGGCGACGACATCGCCGGCCCTTACATGGTCGCCCTCGGCCGTCAGGACCTCGGCCAGGCGCAGGCCGCTCTCTTCCGCGCCGATCGTCGCTTCCTGCCAAGCGGCCACCGTGCCGGTGGCGCTGACGGAGGACGTGATCGCCTCGGGACGGACCCGCTCCACTGAAACGGTGAGCGTGGCGGCCTGAGCAGGCGCGGCTTTCCCGACCTCCGGCTCCGGCGCCCCGCGGCCATAGGCCTTCAGCATCGCGGCGACGCCGGCCGCGACCAGTACGGCGACGAGGAGAAGATGGCTTTTACGCAATTTTCCGGTCATGATTTTCGGTGTTCGATGGCGAGATCGGAAGCGACAGGCGGTAGGCGGCGAAGCTCAGCCGGATCGCCCCCTTGAGCACCTGCTTCGACAGGATCCGCTGCGTGGCACTGGCGCCGGGGCGGATCGTCAGAGGCGAGCCCACGGAGGCAAGCAGCCGCAGCATCATCAGGGCTTCCCACATCATAATGCGTTCCATGCTTGCTGGCGGACGCGCGGGGGCGTCCGCCAATTCGCAAAAAAAGTACCGGCCGGCCCTTGAACGGGTGGGTCAGGGGAGCCGGCCGGCGCAGCCGGTCAGAGTTGCTCGCCATTCCAGGGTAGGGGTGGGGGGAGCTGTCCGCCGTGATCAGGCAGACCTCTGGGACCGGCTGCATCCGGCGGATCACCCCATGGACCGGGGGGCGGGCCGTGCGGCCAATCCGCCGAAGCAAGTATTTCGAGCTGCTCGGGCGTCAGCTTGGCGCGTAGCGCCTCAATGGCGTCCTTGAGCTTGGCGGCGGAGGCGGCGCGCTTGGTCACCTCGTCGGCCAGCCTTTCCTGGAAGGCGAAAGGGTCGCGCGTTGCCTGGTCCGGCTTGCCGCCGGCAGCATCGTCCGGTCCGCGGCCGGCCTGTCCGAAATCGGGCCGCGGCGGCGGCGCCAGCACCGCTTGCAGCGCGCTGGTATAGTCGCGCCAGGCGTCAAGCTGCTCGGAGCGGATGCCGATCCGGGTCTCGAGCAACGAAAGGTGCGCCGCGAGCATTTCGGGCCGCGGGCCGAAATCCTCCGCTCCATGCCGCATCGCCCAGTGCTGATCATGCCACGGCTTCATCGGGCCGGGACCTGCATCGTCCTGCCGGCCGATTGCCGGCGGCTCGTCGCTGGGTGCTGCGCCCGGTTCCGGTTGCGCGGCGAACACGGGGTGGATGGCCGCGACCGAGAAGAGGCCAAGCGCCAGAAATCTGCTTCGCATGACATGATCCTTTCCTGCATGCTTCGGATGCCAGGGAGGATAGGAAGCGTCTTTTGCCGCATTGCTTCGGCGCGTTGCCGAAGGTTTCCGGAAAAAGGAGATTTGTTTCCGAATGTTTCCGGCGTCGTCGTGGAAACGTTCCGTTGCAATTTTCCATGCCGCTTGGCGGCGTCGCTCCCTATAATCACGGACGAAAAGGCAAGCGGGCGAAGAATGCAGGCACAACCCCACATCCTAGTCGTCGACGACGATCGCGAGATCAGGACGCTGCTCGGGCGCTATCTCGACGGGCAAGGCTTTCGCGTGTCGGTGGCGGCGGACAGGCGCGAATGCGAGCAGAAGCTCGGCTCAGGCCAGTTCGACCTGATCGTGCTCGACGTCATGCTGCCGGACGGCTCCGGTCTCGACATCTGCCGGAGCTTGCGCGATCGCAAGCCGCACATCCCCGTCATCCTGCTGACGGCGCTGAAGGAAGATGTCGACCGCATCATCGGGCTGGAGCTCGGCGCCGACGATTATCTCGGCAAGCCGTTCAATCCGCGCGAGCTCTCGGCCCGCATCCGCGCCGTGCTCAGGCGTTCGGCGCCCGAGGAGGCCGCCCCGCCCAAGGTTCGCGTCTATCGTTTCGCCGGTTACCGGCTGGAGCCGGATACGCGCAAGGTGATCGACGCCGATGGCGCCCTGATCGACCTGACCGGCGCCGAGTTCGACCTGCTGCAGGTTTTTCTCGACCGGCCCGGCCGGCTGCTGTCACGCGACCAGCTGCTCGACCTGACGCAAGGGCGTGAACGCGATCCGCTCGAGCGTTCCGTCGATGTGCTGATGAGCCGGCTGCGAAAGAAGTTTACCGAAGCGGGCGAGGCGGCTCTGTTCAAGACCGTGCGCAATGGCGGCTATCAACTGACCGCGCGCGTCGAGACGACTGAGTACCGGGTCCCGGCAGCGGGGACCGAAACATGACTTCGCTGCGCCGGCGGCTGATCATCCTGCTCGTCGTGTCGATCCTCGGCGTGGTCGGGCTCGCCACCTTCGTCGCGGTCAAGGTGCTCGGCGGACCATCGCCCGAACTGATCATGGGCCCGCTTGCCCACCAGATCCAGTACATGGTGCAACTGGCTCCCGGCCATGCGCCGAATTCAAGCGAGGCGCCCGTCATCGTAAAGGATCGCCCGGCCGACGGCTTCGAGGATCGCAAGCACACTAGGGTGTTGAACGAGATCCTGCGCCATGACGGGCTGAATGTTTCGGCCGTGGTCAGCCGCAATGCGGGCAGGCCGGGAATGGTCGCTTCGGTCGAACTGCCCGACCACCGCTGGATGATCGTCGACGTTCCCGATCTCGGCCCGCCGCGCGATGTCTGGTACGGGCTGGCGGGCTGGATGGCGTTGATCGTGCTCGGGGCGACGCCGGTGTCGATCTATTTCACCGGTGTGCTGGTGCGGCCGCTCGAAATGCTCGAAGCCGCTGTCAGCAAGATCGGCTCGGACGGCATGCTGGCGACTTTGCCGGAGAAAGGCTCGGCCGAGGTGAGGGCCACCGCCCATGCGCTCAACGAGCTGTCGGCAAGACTGAAGACGGCGATGGAAAGCCGCATGCGGCTGGTGGCGGCGGCCGGCCACGATCTCAGGACCCCGATGACCAGGATGCGGCTCCGTGCCGAGTTCCTTGAGGAGGACCGCGAGAAATGGCTGAGCGACCTGGATGAACTCGACCGTATCGCCGACAGCGCCATCCGCCTGGTGCGCGAGGAGGTCAACCAGGACGCGGTCGAGGCGCTGGAACTGGACAGGCTGGTCCGCGATATCGAGGTCGAGATGATGTCGCTCGGCCATGCGGTGACGATCGACCATCTCGATCCTGTGTCGGTCAGAGCCGGCGCGCTTGGCCTGCGCCGGGCGCTGCGCAACCTGATCGTCAACGCCGCCACGCATGGCAAGAGCTGCAGCGTCGCGCTTGCGGGGCGGGGCGGCCAAGCGGTCCTCACCATCGCCGACCGCGGCCCCGGCATTCCGCCGGACCTGTTGAACAAGGCCTTCGAGCCGTTCTTCCGGGTCGATCCGGCGCGCACGCAATTCATTCCGGGCGCTGGGCTGGGGCTTGCGATCGCGAAGGAGATCATCGAGCGCTACGGCGGCACGATCACGCTGGAGAACAGGCCGGGAGGAGGTCTGCTGCAGACGGTGGTGTTTGCAGCCGCCTGACGTCGGACGCCGTTCGTCCTCGGGCAATTCCAGGCCGTTGGCGCGGGCTTTCAAACGCTTTTTCAAGGCTTTGCTCGCTGCATCGTGACCGCACCGCTGTTGCGCAGCTGCGTCGCAAGAGCGAATTTGGCGATACGATGTTTTGCGAGGATGCCACCATGCCCATACGCAGGATTGCGTTTTGCGCGGCAGCGATGATCATTGCCGCCACAAATTTCGCCGATGCGAGGCCCGACACACGCAAAATGACCTGTGTGCAGACCCAGGCGCTGATCCAGAGCCGGCATGCGGTGGTGCTGACCACCGGGGCGAACACATATGAGCGTTATGTCCGCCAGTTCGGCAATGAGTGCGATGCGCCTTACGTGCCGATGGTCGACTATGTGCCGGCGAGCGACGGTCGGTGCATGGTTTATCGGTGCGAAGAGCCGGCGCCGATGGTGCCGGATTGATCGGCGCTCGGCGCATCTCGCTGCTGGATGGCCGCTGGCTTTTCTGATCGTCAACCTGCGCTAGTCTGGCTCGATGAACGGCATGCCGTTCGCCACAGAGCGCGGCTGCCGCTCACTTGACCTTCTTGATCTCCGGGCCTGCCGGCTGGTCGGTCGCTGGAGCCGGCGTGCAATCCTGCCCCGTGCATTCCAGGGCGGGGTCGTCCTTCGGCGGCAGGCAATTCTGCCCCTCGCAGTGAACGGCCGGCTGCTGTTGCGCCGCATCGCCATTCGACTGGGCAGGCTGATCCTCCGCGCGGGCGGGCTGCATCCCGGCCAGACCGGTCATTGCCACGCACAACAGCGCTGTCCGAAGCACGTTCATCCTCGTCTCCACGCCTGGGAGCCGACAGAACCTTACACTTTCGAGCCGAGGCCGGCTCCCGCGGTCCGCCAACGACGTTAACGCTGCGTTTCCGCCCCGAGCGCGGCCGTTGCGGGTGTGCGCTGAATGCTCTCGACGGTGAGGTGAGGGCGGGCTACGACTGAAGCACAGGCAAACGCGCTGTCGGCATCACCGATAGAGCTGCACCTCATTGCGCAGCGCCTTGTCGAGCGTTCCGTTGCCGAGCGGGCCGTCAACATCGACGATCTCCAGGCTAATGGCCTTTTCTGCCCCGGTGCCTTCCGGATCGTCCTCATCCTTGGCGTTCTGCTTCTGGATCGGAGCGATCAGGAACACGCTTGCGTAGCCGTCGGGCCTTACCTGGGTGTGGCCGTTGAGCTTCGCCTGGTTCGCTTTGCAGTCAATAATGGCCAAGTTCATCAGTCGACGGCTCGGATCAGCTTTGGAGAGGTCGCCCTTGTAGCACGAAGGCGTGCCCTTTTCCTTCGATGGATTCGGCGACTGGTCTTTGACCTTGTCGTTGGCGATCTCGTACATGTAGACATCGTATCGAGAGGCCGGTTTGGTCGTGTCCCCGGTCGGGTATGTCAGGCTTTTGACCGCCGTGCCGGGGTAGGTCGTGCCGTGATTAACGCTCCAGTAGGAGCTCCAGAAACTATTGGCACTTATCGGCGCGGTCATGCCTTTCAGCGAATCGTAGCCTGTGCCCGGAGGCAGCGGCAGAGCTGAACCATCCGTCGCGAGATCGTACTTGTTGCAGTTGCTCTTTTGGCTGGCGCCCTTGCGAACATTGCTCGCCGGTCGATAGTCAAGATCCCTGTTGTTCTTCAACGACCCCTGATAGATGTCGAAACGGACATTCAGGCCGGTATTGACCTGACCGAAGGTGACGCCGGTTTTGGTGATCAGGGAGTTGCGATCATAGCAAATGCCCGCGGTGCCTTTGGCCATCCCTTCCTGTATCGATGTCAGGCCGTTGCTGAGCAGTCCGTAGTTGCCTGGGCCGGGATTGCTGTCGACCTTGAGGACACGAAACTCTCGGCTGTAGGTATCACCCGACGCGAAAGCCTGCTGGATCGTCTTGCTGGTCGCCGGGGTGTCGGTCTCGAACGGGTTGCACATGAAAAGCGGAACGGTTTCGCAAATCGACTGGCTGAAACCGGCGACAGCTGTTGCACCGAGAGTGAAGGAGCCAGATCCGCCTCCCTGCAGGATCGAAACCGGGAAGATGGCGTCGAAACCGACGGGCGTGACCGTGATCTCGACGAATATGGCGCTCTTCGCATCGCCCACCTCGTCGGTGATGACATCCGCGGCGCGAATGGCAGTGTCGTCGGAGGCCGGCAGCGAGCGCAGGTAGCGGCGGCTGACACCAGCGCTTGAAAGGACAGTGGCGACCTCGGCACCGCTGGCAAACTGATACTTGTTGCCGATGATCAGTGTCGCCAACGCTCGATCGGCCCGCGTGATGCTATCCGACCTACCGTCGAGCTCACCGGCCATCGCCAGCGCGAAGGCGTCGGCTCCCTTCTGCAGATCGTTATGAAGCGCGTTCGCCCTGGTAAGATCGACTGCCAGGACAGCAAAACCGATCAGCACGGGCAACATGATCGCCACGAGAATCATGGCAACACCGCGCTGATCGTTCCAAAAAGCACGTATCCCCCGAAACATCGCGCAGCTCCCCCTTATCCCCTAGGCCGCTGACATTCCTCGTTCTATTAGAATAGGCTGATATTTGGGACTTCCGCAACCCTATTCGTAAGACCTATGTCTCAATAGTCGGGACCTTGGCGCCAAATTGCCGAACACTTAGGTCGCAATGCCTTGTGTGCGGAGGTGCGTCTACCAGGAGAATCTTCGTTGAGACGCGCGGCATAGCTGCAAGATGAATTAGGTATCGCCAATGGATGCATGCCCTCGGCCTGCAACCTTGGGCAAGTAGCCGGGTTGGAACCCTGCGTCGCTCCCTAAAGGCATCGCAGCCCGGGCCAATACTTTAAAGCGACTCAGGTTTCCCCGGCTCGGCTGGTGCAGCACCATGGATCAGCCTGAGGTTTGAACGCACCGCTGTTGAACTTGCCACGTCGAGCGCGCTCGATTCCGAGCCCGATTTGCCGGAAATCGGACAAATCCGTTCTGATGTCCGCTAAACGTTTGAAAAAAGCTGGTACGCCCAAGGGGAATCGAACCCCTGTTACCGCCGTGAAAGGGCGGTGTCCTAACCGCTAGACGATGGGCGCGCTCAGACGAAGCGGCTTATAATTGCGTTGTTGCCAACCGGCAACCCATCTGCCGCCACATGCGACAACTTTTTTCACGGCGCCGTGAAACGTGCGGCTTTAGACGGAAAAAGTGCGTTACGTGCGTGCGGATGCGGCCGAAGGGGCGGGGAGTATCAGCCGTCCTCGCCACCGCCGCTGCGGCGACGGCAGCGCCAGTTCCAGTCGCGCTCGGGGCCGACGTCGACATGGACGGATTCGGTGTGGCAATAGGTGCCGACGCCGCCGCGGCCCGGCATCGTGCGGACGTAGTTCGCCAGCTCCCACTTCGACACGCCCGGCACCTGGATGTCGGCGGCGGCGCAGTACATGTGCAGCGAGTTCTTGGCGCCGTTGGCGCGGCGGTTGCGCGAGGGATCGCGATAGCCGGAGGTGACGACCATCTTGCGGCCGAAATGGCCCTCGATCGTCTTCAGCACCCGCACCAGCGACGGCTTCAGGCAGGCGACGTCGACGCTTTCGTTCTGCTTCAGAAGGCCGTTGGGCGCGAGCCTTGCCATGCCCGCGGCCGAGGCCACCTGGTAGGAGCCACCGCCGCCCTCATCCTCGTTGAGGTCGACGTCGCTCTCGTCGTCGATGCCGGACTTGCGCTTGATCTCGAACAGCGCGGTCTGGCGAACACCGGGGAGGGCATCGGCGCCGGTGATGTGATTGGCCGGGTCGTCGATCGAGGCCAGTTGCACCGGCTTCTCGGCCGGAGTCGCCGAGGCCAGCGTCACGATCGGCTTGGCCGGCGGTGGCGTGGTCTTGGCCTGCGCGGCGGACTGGTCGCCGGAGCGCGTGATCAGGGGGGCTGGCGCTGCCGAAGCCGGGGTGGTGCTGAACAGCGAAGCGAACAGGCCCTTCTTCGGCGCGGCGATCTGCGGCTGCGCCGGCTCGCCCGCGGTCACATAAACGCCGTTGCTCATGGCCTGCGTGGTCGCCTGCGCCTTCGATGCAATGGCGGCGGCATCGCCGGCGGCGACCTGCTGGGCGACGCCTTGCGTCTGATCCGCCGTTTGCGCCTGCTGAACCAGCGGTTGCGGCGTGCTGCCGGCGATCGTGGCGGAGCCGGCCGGCACGGCGACGGCCGGGAAGGCGGCGGCTTGCGGCCGCGTCTCCGGCACATAGGCGACCTTCTCGGGCAAAGGCGTGTCGCCTTCGCTCATCACGGTCGATGCCGGGTCAGCAGGCGCCGATGCCTGCAGCGACGAATCGGCCGCGGTCGCGGTCTTGGCGCTGGATGTCGCGCTCATTTCGGCCGCGGTTGAATTGTAGGCGGGCGAAACGACCGACATCGTCGGGTCGCCGGTCGATGTGCAGGAGGCTAAAAGCACGGAAAAAAGCGCTGCCGCAATGCTGCGACTTTCCCTTCGTGCAAGACGCCAACCTGCTGATTTCAAAATAAATTCCCCCTCGGTATCCGGTCGGTTCGTTATCGCCACGCCACTCCAGCACCGTGCCGCGATAACCCTCCTGTTCCCAACCGGAAACGGGACGTGTGTCGAATCTGCAAGCCTCGAAATTATTCTGCGTCGGAAGGTGATTTGAGGCCGCCGAACGATTGACGCCACCATTTCGTCCTGTTTTGGCGGCCCGTCAACTCACCAGACATTACAGTCCGTTACACACGCACCTTGACGTAGCTGCCCGGCGCATCTCCCAAGGTTTTCATACGCTTGCCGGGTTTGCGGGCGGGTACGTGGATGCTGTCCTGGTCCTCGATCCAGTGCTGCCAGTGGGTCCACCAGGAGCCAGGATGCTCGTGCGCCGCGGCAAGCCACGCGTTGAAGTCGCCCACCGGCTTGCCGCCGGTCCAGTACTGGTATTTCTTGGCGGCAGGCGGATTGACGACGCCGGCGATGTGGCCAGAACCCGCCATCACATACTCGACGTTGCCGCCGAAAAACTGCGAGCCCAGGAACACCGAAAGCGCCGGCGCGATGTGGTCCTCTTTCGTGGCAAGGTTGTAGACGGGGATCGTGATGTCGGCCAGCGAGACCAGGCGCCCGGCAAGCTCCATCCCGCCGCGCGAGAGATTGTTCTCGAGATAGCAGTTGCGCAGGTAGAAGGAGTGGTTGGCCGCCGCCATGCGCGTCGAATCGGAATTCCAGTAGAGCAGATCGAAGGGCAGGGGTTCCTTGCCGCGCATGTAGTTGTTGATGACATAGGGCCAGATCAGGTCGCCCGAACGCAGCATGTTGAAGGCGGTCGCCATCTTGGTGCCTTCGAGATAGCCTTTCTCGCTCATCGAGCGCTCGACGGCTGCGACCTGGTCCTCGTCAACGAACACCTTGAGGTCGCCGGCATAAGTGAAATCGACCTGGGTGGTGAAGAAAGTCGCCGATTTGATGCGGTGGTCGCCTTCCTGCGCCAAGAGGGCGAGGGCCGCGCCAAGCAGCGTGCCGCCGACGCAATAGCCGATGGCGTTGACTTCTTTTTCGCCGGTGGCCTTCTCCACCATGTCGAGGCCGAATTGCAGGCCTTCGCGGATATAAGCTTCCCAGCCCTTGGCGCCGTGGCGCTCGTCCGGATTGATCCAGGAGATGACGAAGACGGTGTGGCCCTGCTCGATCGCCCAGCGGATGAAGGATTTCTGCGGGTTGAGGTCGAGAATATAGAATTTGTTGATCCATGGCGGGCAGATCAGCAGCGGGCGTTTTAGCACCGTTTCCGTCACCGGATCGTACTGGATGATCTCGGCGACGTCGCTGCGGCCGACGACCTTGCCGGGCGTGGTGGCGATGTTCTTGCCGATTTCGAAGGGCGTGTAGTCCGCCTGGCGCAGCTTCAGGTCGCCGCGGCCGGCGGCGATGTCCTCGGCCAGCATCTTCATGCCGCGCACGAGGTTCTCGCCATTCGAGGCGACGGTCTCGCGGAAGAGTTCGGGACTGGTCAGGATGAAATTCGACGGCGCGATCGCGTTCGACACCTGCTTGACGTAGAAGCTCGCCTTGTGGCGGGTGTGCTCGTCCAGGCCCTCGGCATGCTCGACCAACTCGTTCGCCCAGCGCGACGTGACGAGATAGGCCTGCTTGAGGAAATCGAAGAAGGCATTGCGGCCCCATTCCGGGTCCTGGAAGCGCTTGTCGCCACGCTCGGGCTGAACCACGTCCTGCGGCGTCTCGGCGTTGGGATTGACCTTCTGGATGGCGTTCGCCCAGACGGTCATATAGCCGGCGAAGAGCCGCGTCTGCGCTTCAAGCGCGCGTTGCGGGTCGCCCAGCCAGTATTCCGAGAGCTTGGAGAAGGTCTTGACCATGTCGACGACGGGCTCGGCGACATGATCGCGCACCTCACCCTTCTCGCGCGGCTCGGCCCAGGCGGAAGCCGCCTTGCCGGCCTGCTCGACCATGCGCGCCATGTTCAAGGCGAAGCGCTCGGGATCCTTCACCAGATATTGCTCAATGGCCGAAGGTCCGCCATTTTCCGCTTTGTCCGAATCGTCAGGTTTGGACATGGTTCGCGGGGTTCCTCCCGGAGCGTTTTCTTGACATATTACCATGGGACATCTGACCGGGTCCAATTCGCTGTAACCCGGCTGCCAGGAAAACAATATGACGATTAATGTTGGCGGGACTTTTTTTCTCAGGCCGGGTTCGATTTGCCGCACGGCGGTCGTGGCGGGGCTGGTCGGCGTGCTGCTGCCCGCCGGCGGCTGCACGAGCGCCGGCACGAACAATGCGGCGCCGACGACCTTGAGCGAAGGTCCGAAGGATACCGGCTCCTATCCCAATCTCAATGTTGCGCCGCCGGTGGCCGCCAAGCAATTCACCAAGGAGGAGACCGCCGCGAACCTCGCCCAGCTCAAGGCCGAGGAGCAGGCGCAGGTCGCCAAGGGCGGCAAAGTCAAAGCACCGGCGAATGCGGCGGCGCTCAACACGCTTGCCAAGACGCATGGCGCCGACACGCTGAAGCAGATCGAGGGCAAATGCGACCCCGCCCTCGACCCTAGCTGCAATTAGGTTTATATCGCGCGCCGAAAGCGCCCCTTCGATCGTCTGGAACTCCAATGGAAGAATTTCACAAGGTCCGCCGGCTTCCGCCTTACGTGTTCGAGCAGGTCAATCGGCTGAAGGCCAGCGCCCGTTCGCGTGGCGCCGACATCATCGATCTTGGCATGGGCAATCCGGACCTGCCGACGCCGAAGGCCATCGTCGACAAATTGTGCGAAGTGGTGCGCGATCCGCGCACGCATCGCTACTCCTCCTCGCGCGGCATTCCGGGCCTGCGCCGCGCCCAGGCGAATTACTACCAGCGCCGCTTCGGCGTGAAGCTCAATCCCGACACGCAAGTGGTTGCGACGCTTGGCTCGAAGGAGGGCTTCGCCAATATGGCGCAGGCGATCACCGCGCCCGGCGACGTCATCCTGTGCCCCAATCCGACCTATCCGATCCATGCCTTCGGCTTCATCATGTCGGGCGGGGTGATCCGCTCACTGCAGGTCGAGCCCGATGACGGCTTCATCCCGGCGGTCGAGCGCGGCATCCGCCATTCGATCCCGAAGCCGCTGGCGCTGATCCTCAACTATCCGTCGAACCCGACGGCGCTTGTCGCCTCGCTCGACTTCTACAAGGACGTGGTCGCCTTCGCGAAGAAGAACGACATCATCATCCTGTCCGATCTCGCCTATTCCGAGATCTATTTCGACGGCAACCCTCCGCCGTCGGTGCTGCAGGTGCCGGGCGCGATGGATGTCTGTGTCGAGTTCACCTCGATGTCGAAGACCTTTTCCATGCCCGGATGGCGCATGGGCTTCGCGGTCGGCAACGAGCGGCTGATTTCGGCGCTGACGCGGGTGAAATCATACCTCGACTATGGCGCGTTCACACCGATCCAGGTTGCGGCGGCGCATGCGCTGAACGGCGACGGCGCCGACATCGAGGAGGTGCGCGACGTCTACCACAAGCGGCGCGACGTGATGGTCGATTCCTTCGGCCGCGCCGGCTGGACCATTCCGGCGCCCGCGGCTTCGATGTTCGCCTGGGCGCCCATCCCCGAGCCGTTCCGCCATCTCGGATCGCTCGAATTCTCCAAGCTGCTCATCGAGCATGCGGATGTCGCGGTGGCGCCGGGCGTCGGCTTCGGCGAGCACGGCGACGACTATGTGCGCGTGGCGCTGGTCGAGAACGAGCACCGGATCCGCCAGGCGGCGCGCAACATCAAGAAGTTCCTCGCGACCACCGCCAAGCAGCCCAACAATGTGGTGCCTTTAGCTGCCCATCGTTGACTTTGCCGCACATCACATCGACCAATCCTTGAGGGGCGTCGCCGGACATGGCTGAAGCGTTGCGTGTTGGAATTGCTGGCCTTGGCACGGTTGGCGCCTCGGTGGCGCGCGTGCTGCGCGACAAGGCGGCCGAGCTTACCCGCCAATGCGGCCGCGACATCGTCGTGACGGCCGTTTCGGCGCGCGATCAAAAGCGCGACCGCGGCATCGACCTCAGCGCCGCGAAATGGTTCGACGACCCGGTCAAGCTGGCCGAGAAGGCCGATATCGATGTCTTCGTCGAGCTGATCGGCGGCGACGAGGGGCCGGCCCGGCAGTCGGTGAAGGCGGCGCTCGAGGCTGGCCGCCATGTGGTGACCGCCAACAAGGCGCTGCTTGCCAAGCATGGCGTGGCGCTTGCCGAGATCGCCGAGAAGAAGGGCGTGCTGCTCAACTACGAGGCGGCGGTGGCCGGCGGCATCCCGGTCATCAAGACGATGCGCGAGGCGATGGCCGGCAACGCGGTGACGCGTGTCTTCGGCATCCTCAACGGCACCTGCAACTACATCCTGACCCGCATGGAAGCCGAAGGCATCTCCTTCGACGCCTGCCTGAAGGACGCGCAGCGGCTCGGCTACGCCGAGGCCGATCCGACCTTCGACATCGAGGGCCACGACACGGCGCACAAGCTGTCGATCCTGACCAGCCTTGCCTTCGGGACTAAGATCGCCGCCGGCGACATCTATATGGAAGGCATCTCCAACATCACCCAGGCCGACATCCGCGCGGCGGGCGATCTCGGCTACCGCATCAAGCTGCTCGGCGTCGCGCAGCGCACCGACAGCGGTATAGAGCAGCGTGTCCATCCTACCATGGTGCCGACGGCCTCGGTCATCGCGCAGGTGCATGGCGTCATCAACGCGGTGGCGATCGAGACCGATATCCTGGGCGAGCTCCTGCTCTCGGGTCCGGGCGCGGGCGGCAATGCCACCGCTTCGGCGGTCGTCGGCGACATTGCCGACATCGCCAAGAGCCGGCCGGGCTTCCAGCACGCGCCGGTGTTCGGCTGGCCGGCGAAGGAGCTGAAGCCCTACAAGAAGGCGCGGATGCGCAGCCATGCCGGCGGCTACTTCATCCGCCTTACCGTGCATGACCGCACCGGTGTCTTCGCAGCCATCGCCAAGCGCATGGCCGACAACGACATCTCGCTGGAATCGATCGTACAGCAGGCGGCCGGCGCGGAAACGCAGGCTCAGAAGACAGTCATCCTCGTCACCCACGAGACGACGGAAGCAGCGGTGCGCAAGGCTGTCGAAGGCATCACCAAGGACGGTCACCTGACCGATAAGCCACAGGTGATCCGCATCGAGCGGGCCGAATAGAGCCTGTTTGATCGACGCATGTCTTCCGCCCGAAACCGGATCCCATTTTCGGGAGCCACGCTCGGTCGTATTCCGCCTTCAATCGATTGATTTTGCTGTCGTTTCAAAAATTGACGGGGCAAGTCTTGCCGTTGTCATGGAGCTTTGCCAGAAGAAGCGCGCCTCTGGCGGGAGGCTGAGTTTCACGAGGAAAGCCTGTTCATGAATATAGCCCAGAACATTGCCGCCGGCCTCGACCGGATCCTGACCATGGAGGTCGTGCGCGTCACCGAGCGGGCCGCCGTCGCGGCCGCCAGGCTGCGCGGGCGTGGCGATGAGAAGGCCGCCGACCAGGCCGCGGTCGACGCCATGCGCCAGGAGCTCAACCGGCTGGCGATCAAGGGCACGGTGGTGATAGGCGAGGGCGAGCGCGACGAGGCGCCGATGCTCTATATCGGCGAGGAGGTCGGCAGCGGCAAAGGCCCGGCCGTCGACATCGCGCTCGATCCGCTCGAAGGCACGACGATTTGCGCCAAGAACCTGCCCAACGCGCTGGCCGTGATCGCCATTGCCGAGAAGGGCAGCCTGCTGTTCGCTCCGGACGTCTATATGGACAAGATCGCCATCGGTCCCGGCTATGCGGAAGGCCTGATCGACATCGACGCCTCGCCGGCCGAAAATATTGCCAATCTGGCCAAGGCCAAGGGCGTGGCCGTTTCCGACATCACCGCCTGCATCCTCGACCGGCCGCGTCACGCCAAGCTGATCGACGCCGTGCGCGCCACGGGCGCTGCCATCCGGCTGATCGGCGACGGCGATGTCGCCGGCGTCATCCACACCACCGATCCGGACGAGACCGGCATCGACATCTATCTCGGCACCGGCGGCGCGCCGGAGGGCGTGCTGGCGGCGGCTGCACTGCGCTGCACCGGCGGGCAGATGCTGGGCCGGCTGATCCTCGACACGCCGGAGAAGGTGGCGCGGGCGCAGAAGATGGGCATTTCCGATCCGAAGCGCGTCTACCGCGCCCAGGACATGGCGGCGGCGACGTGCTGTTCGCGGCGACCGGCGTCACCGACGGCAATTTGCTCGACGGAGTGAAGTTCGGCCGCACCTTCATCACCACCCACACCATCGTGCTGCGCTCGTCCTCGCGCACGGTGCGCGAGATCAAGGCGCGCCACCAGGATCTGGATAAATTTTAAACCTGCTTGCAGCGCCGGATCGCAATTGTTAGCCATCCCTGTCGCCGATGCTGGCGGCAGGGATCTGACGATGAAGGCGTTCGATTGGCACGCGGATCCGATTTCGCGCACCACTCCAATCACCAAATCCTATCGCAACACCCAGAATGTGCGCCGCTTTCTCACGCACGAATGCGGCAGTGCATTCCGGTTCGACCGCCCTTTCATGGCCTGGCTCAAGGATGATACGGAAAAGACCATGGGTGATGCGGCGGACGAATGGCTCCGCCGCCAGGCTGAAAAGCGGAAAGCGTAGTTGAGCGGCGAAAAGCGCCTCTTCCTCGATGTCAGGCAGTCGGCGACGGGTGTTTCCTGGGAACACCGGCTGACTGAGCGGCAGGACATGGCCGCCTTGGCCATCGCCCAGGGCCATGGCGTGCCCGACATCGTGGCGCGGGTGCTTGCCGGGCGCGGCGTCGGCGTCGAGCAGACCGAGCGCTTCCTCGACCCGACCATTCGCGAGCTTCTGCCAAATCCGGCATCGCTGACCGATATGGAGAAAGCGGCGGCGCGGCTGGCCGACGCGGTCGTCGCCCATGAAAAAGTGGCGATCTTCGGCGACTACGATGTCGACGGCGCGGCCTCGTCGGCGCTTATCAAGCGCTTTCTCACGCATTTTTCAGTGCCGTCGGAAATCTATATCCCGGACCGCATCTTCGAAGGCTACGGGCCCAATCCGGAAGCGATGCGGGAGCTGATCTCGCGCGGCGCGAAGCTGATCGTCACCGTCGATTGCGGCACCAACAGCGCACCCTCGGTCGACGCGGCCAGAGAAGCCGGTGCCGATGTCGTGGTGCTCGACCATCACCAGGTCGGCGGCCCGCTGCCGGCGGCGGAAGCTGTCGTCAATCCCAATCGCGAGGACGACCTGTCGGGGCAGGGACATCTGTGCGCCGCCGGCGTCGTTTTCCTGTGCCTTGTCCAGACCGCCAAGGTGCTGCGCGAAAGGCTGCCGAATGCGGCGCCGGTCGATCTGCTTTCAATGCTCGATCTGGTGGCGCTGGCAACGGTCTGCGACGTGGTGCCGCTCACCGGGGTCAACCGCGCCTTCGTGGTCAAGGGGCTGCAGGTGGCGCGCCAGCAGAAGAATGAGGGGCTGGCGGCGCTGGCGCGGGTTTCGCGCATCGGCGAGCCGATCAACACCTTCCATCTCTCCTTCCTGATCGGCCCGCGCATCAATGCCGGCGGCCGCATCGGCGATGCCGCGCTCGGCAGTCGGCTTTTGGCCACCGACGATCCCGTCGAGGCGGCAAGCATCGCCGAGACGCTCGACCGGCTGAACCAGGAACGGCAGCAAATGGAGCAGGAGATGCTAGCGCAGGCGCGCGCGGAGGCCGATGCGGAGCTTGCCGGCGGCAGCGGCCCGGCAATCATCGTCACCGCCAGCAACACCTGGCATCCGGGCATCGTCGGGCTGATCGCTTCGCGGCTCAAGGATTATGCGCGCCGGCCGGCCTTCGCCATCGCCTTCAATTCGACCGGCATCGGCACCGGCTCGGGACGTTCGGTGACCGGCTTCGATCTCGGCCGGCTGGTCCGCGAGGCGGCCGAGGCCGGGCTGATCGTCAAAGGCGGCGGCCACGCGATGGCCGCCGGCATCACCGTCGAACGCGCCAAGCTCGGCGAACTGCGCGCCTTCTTCGAGGAACGCGCCGCGGCCGACGTGTTCCGGCTGCAGAACGAGGAAAGCCTGGCGATCGACGGTGCCTTGGCCGCCGAGGGCGCCACACTCCAGCTGCTCGATGTGCTGGAGAAAGCCGGCCCGTTCGGCGCCGGGCATATAGCGCCGGTCTTCGTGCTGCCCCGTCACAAGCTCGCCGATGCGCGGGCGGTCGGCACCAACCACATCCGCGTGGACCTGCAGTCGCAGAGTGGTGGCAAGCTTCAGGCTATCGCCTTTCGTGCCGTGGATACGGATCTGGGCGAATTCCTGTTCAAGAACCGCGGCAGGACCGTGCACGTCGCCGGCTCGCTGTCGGGCAATTACTGGAACGGCAACCGCACAGTGCAGTTCCGCATCAGCGATGCGGCACTGGCCTAGCAACAATATCGGGAATTCAGACCAGAACGGACTGCAGCCGGGTTAGTTCGCTGATCTGCGACTTCGTCGCCTGATAACCGAGGCTGATCGCCTCGTCGGCGCGGTGGAATTCCGTCAGGCCGATATGGCTGAGCTTGGGCTGTAGCGACATATCCGGCGGATCGCCGGCCAGCCTGGCGCGCGAGATCCGGTCCTGGATGATGTTGAAGGCCTCGACCATGACGCCGGTGATGCCGAGGCGCGTCTGGTGCGACTGGGGATTGACCTGGCCAGATCGCGGCGCGTCGTTTTCGACGAGAAGCTCGCCGGCGCTGTGCTTGATGACGGCGGCGCGACCGAACAGGTCGTAGTGCAGGTTGACCGCCACGACGAGCGGCTGCTCGTAGGCGCGGCAGACCGAGACCGGCACCGGATTGACCAGCGCGCCGTCGACCAGCATGCGGCCGTTGCAGGCAACCGGCTCGAAGACGCCCGGCAGAGCATAGGAGGCGCGCATAGCGGTGACGAGCGAGCCGCTCGACAGCCAGATCTCATGGCCGGTACGGATTTCGGAAGCGACGGCGACGAAAGGCTTCGACAGGTCCTCGAAGCGGGCGCCGTCGAGGTGCTCGCGCAGGCGCTGGTCGAGCTTCATGCCGCCGAACAGGCCGCTGCCGCGCAGGTTGAGATCGAGAAGGCCGAAGATGCGCCTTTTGGTCAGGCTTCTGGCGAATTCCTCCAATTCGTCGAGCTTGCCGGCCAGGTAGCAGCCGCCGACCAGCGCGCCAACCGAGGTGCCGGCGATCATGGATACTTCGATGCCGGCCTCGTCGAGCGCGCGCAGCACGCCGATATGGGCCCAACCACGGGCGCAGCCGCCGCCGAGCGCCAGCGAGATGCCTGCTTTCCTGCCTGGCTTCGGATCGGGCACGCCGCCGGACGATGCGGGGCCGTTGGCCTCCCGAACGTCAGGTTTGCTGCGCAATGACGCCCATTCGAGCATCACGATCTCCCATGTCCCATATCCCTTGTACCACAAGGACGTTCGAGAATAGTGAATATGAGTGGTTTGTGAATATTGAACGGTTCACAGAGGCTTCCGATACGTTTGGTCCGCATCGAACAGCGGCCTGCTGCCGTCGTCGGCAAGCGTCGCCTTGCCGTCGTTCAGCCCCACCGTCCGATAAAAGCAGGAACGTCTGCCGGTGTGACAGGTTGCGTCGTGGCCCAACACTTTGACGCGCAACCATATAGCGTCCTGGTCACAATCCGTGCGCATCTCGACGACGTGCTGGAAATTGCCGGACGTCTCCCCCTTCTTCCACAGCGCGTTGCGCGAGCGCGACCAGTAATGGGCGATGCCGGTCTCCAGCGTCAGCGCCAGCGCCTCGGCATTCATATGCGCGACCATCAACAGCATGCCGTCGCCGGCATCGGTGACGACGACGGTGACGAGGCCCGCGGCATCGAAGCGCGGAGAAAGGACAGAACCTTCCTCCAGCGCTTTCTTGTCTGATGAGGCTTTCGGAAATTTTAGTGCCGACATCGCCGGTCCTTATGTGTTTGGGCCGGCGAGGGCCGGCAAATCAGCCGCCGGCGCGCACCATGGTGACGAAGCGGACCTGCTCTTCGGGCGTATCCTTGAAGACGCCGGTGAAGGTCGAGGTCAGCGTGGTCGAGCCCTGCTTGCGGATGCCGCGCATGGCCATGCACATATGCTCGGCCTCGAGCATGACGGCGACGCCGCGCGGGTTGAGCACGTCCTGAATGACGCCGGCGATCTGCGCGGTCATCGCTTCCTGCGTCTGCAGGCGATGCGCGAAGATGTCGACGACGCGCGCGATCTTCGACAGGCCGACGACCTTGCCGTCCGGCAGATAGCCGACATGCGCCTTGCCGATGATCGGCACCATGTGGTGCTCGCAATGCGAATGGAACTTTATGTCCTTGACGATGACGAGATCGTCATAACCGGCGACTTCCTCGAAGGTGCGACCAAGCTCGTCGGCCGGGCACATGTCATAGCCATTGAACATTTCGCGGAAGGCTTTGGTGACACGCTTGGGCGTATCGATCAGACCCTCGCGCTCGGGGTTGTCGCCCGTCCAGCGCAAGAGCGTGCGCACGGCGGCTTCGACCTCGGCCTCGGTCGGCCGGTCGGTGACAGGCTTTTCCATATAATCGGACGGGGGCATGATTTTCTTGATGACGGCATCCATAAAGGCGTCTCCCGTAGTCCCACTCAAAGGTGGGACGAGTTGAACGGACCACGACCTTTTGGGTGAAAATCGCCCATTTCCATCCCGCAAGCGGCGTGAACATTGGAGCAGGGACAATGGCTTGTCTTCGCCTTGTCGATGCCCGACTGCCACCATTATATATGGTTCCAGCAAAGCGAAAGGAAGACGCGAGAGCGGCAAAGCCTGTTCGCTGGGCGGCGACGGATTGGAAAAATATGATCGACGACGTCTACAATGCGAAAATTCTCGGCTTCGCCGGAAACATAGGGCGGATCGGCCGGCTCGACGATGCCGACGCGACGGCCAGGGCGCATTCCAAATTGTGCGGCTCGACCGTCACCGTCGACCTCAAGATGGACGGCGACGTGGTGACCGATTTCGCCCATGACGTGAAGGCCTGCGCGCTCGGCCAGGCCTCGTCGTCGATCATGGCCCAGCATGTGGTTGGCGCCAGCGCCGACGAATTGCGCGCCGTGCGCGAAACCATGCTGAAGATGCTCAAGGAGAACGGCGCCCCGCCGGAAGGCCGCTTCGCCGACCTCAAATATCTGGAACCGGTGCGCGACTACAAGGCGCGCCATGCCTCGACCATGCTGACCTTCGACGCGGTGGTCGATGCGATCGGCCAAATCGAGAAGAAGCGCGCCGGACAGGCGGCTTGAAGGTAGCGGCTAGTCCGCTCCCCGGGTCACGGCGAACTCGCTTCGGACCCAGTCGGCGAACGCCCTAGCGGGTTCCGGCAGGTCCGCCAAGCTCCTGGCCACCAGCCAGTAGGCGCCGGAAGCGACATCGATATCGAACGGTTTGATCAAAGTGCCTGACGCGAGCTCCTCGCCGATCTGCAGGAGGTCGCCGAGCGCCACGCCATGGCCGAGGAGTGCCGCCTGTTTCGAAAGCGAGATGTCGGCCAGCATCGGGCCACGCGCGGGAACCGCGTCGGCGGGCACGCCGGCCGCCTGGAACCAGCGTGCCCAACCCTGGCGGTTTTCCTCATGCAGCAGCGTGTAATGGCGAAGGTCGATCGGCTTTTCCAGGGGAGGGCCAGAGGCCAGCAGCGCCGGCGACAGAACCGGAGAATCGACGGTCGAGGCCAGGCGCTCGGCCTCTGTGCGCGGCCATGAGGTGGCGTGCGCGCTGAAACGCAAGGCGAGCTCGGGCTGATCGCTGCGGAACTCGATCGGCCGTGGATCGACTTCGAGGGACACGTCGATGTCGGGTCGCAATTGGCGAAAGCGGTTGAGCCGCGGCACCAGCCATACGGCTGCCAGCGACGGCTCGACGCTGATGCGGACCACCGATTGCGCCGGCGAGGCCGTCAGCTCGGAAAGCACGCGGTCGATCTCGTCGAAGCTTCTGACCAATCGGTCGAGCAGCCTTTGTCCCGCATCCGTCAGTTCGACGCGGCGATGGAGGCGAACAAACAGCGGTCTTCCAAGGAAGGTCTCCAACTCGCGTATCTGCCGGCTGATCGCAGCCTGCGAGACATAAAGTTCCTCGGCCGCCCGGCTGAAGCTCAAATGCCGGCCAGCCGTCTCGAAGCTCCTGAGCGCCGTCAGCGGCAGCCGTCCTCGCTTCATTTCGCATAACCTCAAGTTATCCGATGCGGAAATTATACCCGTTTGAGGAGGAAGGCCAGCGGCAGTCTAATCCGTTTCAAAGGAGACCTGCCATGAACGAGTTCCTGGCCATTTTCAGCGATGTGATACGGATAGCGACCTTCCAATGGCACGGCGAAGTCGTGCGCGGCGGCCACCATAACTGTCGCGATCTTCCCTCCCATCATCGCCCATGGAACGGCAGCCATGCAGCGCACCGTTCCAGACCGTGAGGGCATTGCGTTTCGGCGCCGAAGCCCACATCTATCGCGCAGTGAAACAGGCTGTGGAGCGATGGGCGACCATCACGGGCATACACGTGGCGTCCGGCCGGCGCAGCACGGGCGCAACTGGCCGGGGCCATGGCGCAAAACGCCCGGGCGCATCCTGGGCACGTCGCTCGTGCGCCTCTATCAACTGACGCTCTCAGGCTTCGTCGGCAACAGCTGCCGGCACCTGCCGACCTGCTCCGAATATGCGTATGAGGCGATCGCCCGCCACGGCCTGTGGGCCGGCGGGTGGATGGGGCTGTTCCGAATCTTGCGTTGCGGGCCGTTCGGAACGCATGGCATCGACCGCGTGCCGGAGACGCTTGCGGCGCGCTATGCCTGGTTCATGCCCTGGCGCTACTGGCAGATCGGCAAAAGGCACCGCGAGCCCGAAATCTGATCGCTTTGGCCGTCACGCGCGACCCGGATTTAACGATCCGGTAGGGTTAACGCGAAGCTGCACAAACACTGCGAATTTGAGACAAAATCGAGACAAGCCGCCTCGCTAAGCCGCTCCCGTAATCTCATTCCGGAGTGACTTCGCCATGCGCCAGATGGACCGCTATCCCTTCATTTTCGCCATCGTCCTTTTCCTTCTGGCCTGGATGCTGGGCCTGCCGGTGCGGGCGCAATCGGCGCCGCTCGACGACATCCACTGCACGCTCATCCAGGATTCACAAAGCGGCGCGACACTTTACCAGGACGGCGTCTGCGACCAGCGCGTCAGCCCGGCATCGACATTCAAGGTGCCGCTCGCGCTGATCGGCTACGATGCCGGCATATTGAGCGACCAGCACACGCCGAGCTGGGACTACAAGCCGGACTTCAAGGCGGCCAAGCGTGACCAGAAGACCGTCGATCCGACGATCTGGGAGCGCGATTCCATCGTCTGGTATTCGCGCGAGATCACGCGGCGTCTCGGGGCGGAGAAGTTCGCCTCCTATGTGTCGAAATTCGGCTATGGCAACAAGGACGTCTCGGGCGACGCCGGCAAGGACAACGGGCTGACGCAATCCTGGATCAATTCCTCGCTCGAAATATCGCCGGTCGAGCAGACGGCCTTCCTGCGTCAGCTGCTTGCCGGCAAGATGCCGGTATCGGCGAAGGCGCATGAGATGACCCAGGCGATCCTGCCGACCTTCGCGGCGGGGGACTGGACGGTGCAAGGCAAGACGGGCAGCACGAAGCTTGGCCAGGACGGCAAGCGCTCGCTCGGCTGGTTCGTTGGCTGGGCCGCGAAGGACGGCCGCCGCATCGTCTTTGCTAGGCTGGTCGTCGATGCCAAGCGCACCGACCAGCCGAAGGGCCTCGCGACGCGAGCGGCGTTCCTCAAGGATTTGCCGCAACTGGTGAAATGAGTCTCGCCCGACGCAAACCAGTTGCGGCTGATCGGGCGGCGCGCCAGCCACGCTCGAGCGGTCGCGCTCAGATCAGCGTGCGGACATGGGCTTCGCGGCCGTAGATCGAGACCAGTGCGAGAATGACGATCCCCAGCGCGGCCTGTACCGTGGAGGGCGCGAGCCCGAGACCAATCAGGAACGTGTTGAGCTCGATCAGCACCGCCGAGCCGGCAATCGTGCCGACCAGGCTGCCGCGCCCGCCGACGAGCGCGGTGCCGCCGATCACCACCGCGGCAATGGTCTGGAACAGGTAAGGTTGGCCGACATCGCCATAGGCCGAGCCGGTGAAGCCAAGCAGCAGGATGCCCGCGAGCGCGGCGAACAGGGCGCTCAGCGCGTAGCTGACGATGACGATCCGATGCGGATCGATCAGCGCCAGCGGCGCTGCCGTCGGGTTGCTGCCGAGCGCATAGACCTGCCGGCCGAATGGCGTGCGCGCAAGCATCACGTGGACAAAGATCGCCATCACCGCGAAGCACGGCACGACCCATGGGACGGGCAGTGGGCCGATCGTTCCGCCGATCGACACGAACTCGCTCAGATAGGCTGGAGCCGAGCCGGTCGGCAGCCCGCCCGTCCACATCAGTACGATGCCCTGTACCGTCGTGCCGACGCCGAGCGTCACGATCAACGGATGGATCCTCAGGAAAGCGGACAGCGCGCCGTTGAGGGCTCCGATGGCCATCGACAGCAACGCCACGACGAAGCAGACCAGCCAGAACGCCATCCCGTCGCCATAAAGCGAGGCGGCAACGACATTGGCGAAGCCGATGACGAAGGGGATCGACAGGTCGATTCCGCCAAGCAGGACAACCAGTGTCTGGCCGATGGACGCCACGGCTATGAATGTCGCCAGAACGAGCATCGAGCGGATGGCGAACGGTGCGCCGAAACCCTCGATCGCCAGCGAGCCGAGGAGGAGCAGCACCAGAGCCATGGCAATGGCGCCAAGGGTGCGGCGGGTGTTGGCGTCGAGGCCGGAAAGGACGTTCATCTCGATCCTCCCGCGATGCGGCCGGTCAGCGCGTTCAACGACACGGATGCGACCAGGATGACGCCGTAGAGCGTATGCAGCAGGAAGCTCGAGACGTTGAAATAGGTGAGCGTGCTCTGCAGCAGGAAAATCACCGCCGCGCCCAACGCCGCGGCCGCGAAGCCGCCGCGCCCTCCAGCGAGGCTCACGCCGCCGAGCGCCACGCCGGAGATGGCGACCAGCGTGAAGGTGGGACCGACATTGGGGTCGGCCGAGCCGAGCAGCGCGCTGAGCAAAAGCCCTCCGGCGCCGGCAAAAAGGCCGCCGAGCGTGTAGGCGAAGACACGCACGCCGGTCACGGGAACGCCGGCGGTGAAGCAGGCACGGTCGTCGCTGCCGCACGCCATCAGCCAATCATAGACGGTCAGGCGCTTCGCCAGCAGCCAGATTGCCGCCATGCCGGCGAGCGGAACGATGGAGTAGGGGCCGGCAAGGGTCTTCAGCCAGGCGGGTGCCGCGCCCTCCGGCGCAGGCAGAAGGCTCAGCGTCACACCGCTGAGCACCAGATAGGTGCCGAGCGTGGCCACGATCGGCTGGATGCGAAGCACCGCCGAGAGCAGTCCGTTGAGCAGCCCGACAAGCGCGCCGATCGCAAGGGCGACCGGCACCAGCACCCAGGGTTGGTCGATGCCCAGATCGCCCGCCAATACCTTGATGAGGATGATGTTGATGAACCCCATCAACGGACCGATCGACACGTCGATGCCGCCGCGTCCGGCCATGATCGACGGCATGGAGGCGATGGCGGCCGCCATCGTCGGGCCGGCCAGGCCAATGACCGTGCCCCACGAGCCGGGCAGCATCCAGGCGCGGTTCAACCACAGGTCGACGATAAGCAGAACGACAAGGATGACCAGGGCCGGCGCCGACTCCCGACGACCGGCCAGGAGCGCTCCGATGCCATGGGATCGCGCTGGCGTGCTGCCCGCAATTGGTGCGGCGGCTGTCATGCGACGCGCCCGAACATTGCCGCGATCACTGTGCTGCTGTTCATATCGGCCCCCGAAAAGGTAGCGACGAGGCTCTGCTCGCGGAACACCAGAAGCCGGTCGCAGAGGCGGAAGATTTCCTCGAGTTCCGAGGACAACACGACGAGCGCCATGCCTTCCTGTCGCGCGAGATCGCGGAAGGCCTGGTAGAGCGTTTCACGGGTCCGCTGATCGACACCGCGAGTGGGGTCGTTGAGGAGAAGGATCCTCGGCTCGCGCGCCAGCCAGCGCGCCAGCAGCACCTTCTGCTGATTGCCGCCCGAAAGGGCGGTGATCGGCTTGTTGCCGCCGGGCGCGACGATCGACAGCCGCTCGCGGTAGCGCTCGAAGCGCTCACGCCTGGCGCGCGTGCTGATCAATCCGAAGCGACGATCGCGCCCCAGCGTCACCATGCTGAAATTGTCGAGGATCGACAGCGAGGGGAAGATGCCATTGGCTCTGCGGTCACGGGCAAGATAAGCGATGCCCAGCCGTGTCGCGTGTCGGAAATCGTCGATTTCGACATAGCCGGCGCTGCCATGACGGACAAGGACGCGACCGCCGACCGGCGCACGCAAGCCGGCAAGCGTTTCGAGGAAGGCGTCCTGGCCATGTCCGTCGAGACCGGCGAGGCCGACGATCTCTCCCGCATGGACGAGTTCGTCCAGCCCTGGCAAGTTGTGAGCAAGCGATACGCCTTCCACACGCAGGGCCGGCTCAGACGGCATGATCGAGCTCCCTGGCGGCGGCGGGCGCCATCAATTGCAGCAGCCGCTCGGCGGAGACCGACGCGGTTTCCAGCGTATCGATCAGTTGCCCATTGCGCAGCACGGTGACCCGATGGGCCAGACGCATCACCTCGTCCATCCGGTGCGAGATGAACAGCACCAGCCCGCCCGCCCGGGCATGGTCCTCGATCATCTCGAACACCGCGTTGCGGTCGCCGAGATCGAGCGCGGCGGTGACCTCGTCAAGCACAAGGACTTTTGGGCGGCGGACCAGGGCCCGCGCAAGCACGACCAATTGGCCCACCGCCAGCGACAGCGACCCGGCCGGCGCATCGAGATCGATCGGCAGGCTGGTGATCCGCGAGAGAGCCGCCGCCGCGATGCCGTGACGCGCCGAGCGGCTGGCGCGCCAGCCGAAAGCCGAGCCGGTGCCGAGCACGATGTTGTCGGCCACCGAGCGCTCGGGGGCGAGCAGCACCTCCTGGAAGACGGTCGCCAGGCCGAGTTGCTGGATGCGCGCCGGATTGGAACCGGTGACCGGCCGGCCAAGCATGCGGATACTCCCGGAGGAGGGCGCGACGATCCCCGAAAGCAATTTGACCAGCGTGCTCTTGCCGCAGCCGTTCTCGCCGAGGATGGCGTGGACCGAGCCTGGCTGGAAAGCCAGATCGACGTTCGACAGCGCCACGGTCTCGCCATAGCGCTTCGACAGACCGCACGCTTCGAGCATCGGGGCGCGCTCGCCGGTCATCTCACTGGCCGTCCGCGCCGACGCCGTTGCTGCCGGCGCCGCAGATAAGCGTCGCGACCTTTGCGCGCGGCGGCAAACGGAGCCTGCCCGAGCGCAGGGCCGCGATGCCGGCAGCGCCGCTCAGGTCGGCCGCGATGCCGAATTCGAACCA
The DNA here is from genome assembly GCF_020165615.1 of Mesorhizobium sp. BH1-1-5. Lineage (NCBI taxonomy): Bacteria > Pseudomonadati > Pseudomonadota > Alphaproteobacteria > Hyphomicrobiales > Phyllobacteriaceae > Mesorhizobium > Mesorhizobium sp. BH1-1-5. The sequence continues at coordinate 56,402 of NZ_JAIUIM010000005.1, read as the reverse complement.
CAGCCAGCGCGCAGCCGCCAGCATGTCCTCGTCGGTCACCAGGACGATCTCGTCGACATGATCGTGCACGATGCCGAAGATGCGCTCGTCCGTTCGTCCGCAAGCCATGGTGGCGATGCGGGTGGTGACGGCTGGCAGGGTGACCACATGGCCGGCGGCAAGAGAGGCCTGGAGCGTCGGCGAACCGGTGGGCTCGATGCCAATGATACGGATCGAAGGTTTCAGCGCCTTGAGGGCTACCGAAATGCCGGAGATCAATCCGCCGCCCCCGATAGCGACCAGCACGACGTCGAGCTCCGGCAGCGCGTCGATGAGCTCAAGCCCGATCGTGCCCTGGCCAGCCACGACCTGGGGATCGGCAAAGGGGTGGAAATAGGCTGCGTCGCGCTCCTTGGCGAACGCCAGGGCCGCACGGTTGGTGGCGTCCCAGATGGCGCCCTCGACGCGGACCTCGGCGCCCCACGCACGGAGCTTTTCGATCTTCGCCTGCTCGGCCGTCTCGGGCACGAACACCGTCGCCCGCACTCCGGCGATCGTCGCCGCTCGCGCCGTCGCGAGGCCGTGATTGCCCCCCGAAGCGGTCACGATGCCGGTGGCGAGCTCTTGCCGGGGCGTGGTCAGCAGGCGGTTGGTCGCCCCCCTGGCCTTGAAGGAACCGGTCGGCTGCAGCGACTCGAGCTTCATCCAGACTTCGGCATCCGCCAATGGCTGCCGGGTCGCCGTCGCTTTCACGACCGGCGTGCTTCTGATGTATGGGGCTATGCGTTCGGCCGCCGCTTGCACATCGTCGAGGCCGATCACGGCAGTTGCCCGCGATAGGGCGTCGCCACGACCATGCACACGTTGCCGGGCCGGACCTGGCCCGGCTGGCGACGGACGTAAACAATGCCGTTGGCCCGGTAATAGAGCGTTTCGGGGGCGCGGCCGGGATTGGCAAGGAAATGAATGCGCCCGGCCGGCTCGCCGGCATGCACCTCGACGCCGTTGAGATGCAGCGGTTCGAACACGCCTGTCTCGGTGGCGAGCACATAGGCATCGGGAGTGATCTCATAGATGTCAGGCCGCGTCATGGAGGGCGGCCCATCTTTTCCGGGCGGCAGCACGCCAAAATGCGCCAGCAGGTTGCGCAGGCCTCGCCGGACGACCGCCAGCGCTTCGATGGACACCCCGCCGCCGCCGGCGAGTTCTGTGCCGACCACCGTCAGTCCCGCACGCACCGCCGTGGCCGTCGAGGTTCGTGGATCGCCGCGGTTGGAGATGATCACGACCATGGGCGCGCCGAACGCCACGACCGCATCGATGTTGCGCTTGAAATGCGCCGGATCGGCGGCCGGCTCGATGGCGGCGCTCGGCACGTTCACCGATGATGAACCGCCGGAATGGAGGTCGACGAAAACATCGGCCATCGGGAACAGGACATCGCTGATGTAGGCGGCGATCTGGGCGGTGATGGTGCCGCCGTGGTCGCCCGGGAACAGGCGATTGAGATTGAGGTCGTCGACCGGCGAGGTCCGCCGACCCGCCACGACCGCGGGCAGATTGATCGCCGGCACGATGATCAGCCGGCCCGAGATCGAGGCCGGATCGAGATCGCGGATCAGCTCGCCGAGCGCGATCGGCCCCTCATATTCGTCGCCGTGGTTGCCGCCCTGCAGCAGGATGGTCGGCCCCTTGCCGTTCTTGATGACGGTGAGCGGGATCGGCACGACGCCCCAGGCATCCTCATGAACGGAAAGCGGGAGGTTGACGAAGCCGATCTGCTTTCCGTCCTTTTCGAAATCGATATCCGTGCTGGCCGTGCTGACAAGCTTCATGGTTGTTCTGCCAAAAATGTCTGGAAGTGAGGAAGGGCCCTCCGAAGAGGGCCCTTGGGAGGTCTCGGCGGGCGTTACTGGGCGCAGGGATCCGGCGTCTTGGCGTAGTCGAATTCCGGCGTCGGCGCCGGCTTCTTGAAATACCCGTTCATCAGGTCCTCCGGCATCGGATCCTGCGGCGCGACCGGGAAGACCGACACGGCGTCGGCCGTCATGCATGAGCGGTACCATGAACCGAGGTCGCCGATCTTGACGTCGGGTACGGGGATTTCCACGAGGCTCACCTTGGGCTCCTGGCCCAGCAGCATCCGCACGCCGACGCGCACGGCCGTCTGCGCGGTCCATGACGGCAACAGCGCGCCGCCGGTGAACTTGAAGTCCGGGTGCGCTTTCCAGTAGCCGAGCGCATCGCCTGAAACGCTGCCGGTAATGACGGGCGCCGGCCGGCCCGCCTGCGCGAAAGCCTCGGCCACGACGCGCGCTTCGCTGCCCGAGGTCCACACCGCGTCGACCGGACCCGGATGGGTGGCGAGCGCCTGCAGCACCACCGTCTTGGTCACCGCTGCGGTCCAGTTGCCGTTGACGTCGCGCACGACCTTCACGCCGGGCGATTCCGCGAACGCCTTGTCGGCTCCGGTGCGCTGCTCGGCGACGAGCGGGCTGCCGGCAATGCCCTCGACCCGCAGCACATTGCCTTTGCCGTTAAGCGCCGTGGTGATGTCCTTGGCCATGTCATAGCCGAACTTGATGTAGTTGGAATCGACGCTGACCGCGTAAGGGGTGGTGACGAGGCCCACCGAGACCACCGGAATGCCCGCCTTATAGGCCGCCTCGATGGCGTCGTTCAGCGCGGTCGACGATCCGGCCACGACGGTGATGATGCTGCATTTCTTGTCGATGAAGGCACGGAGCTGGGCGATCTGCTGGCTGGTGTCGCCGTTGGAGTCCGAAAGCTCGAAGCTGCTGACGCTGCCGTCGGCCTGGAAAGCGCCGACGAGGCTCTTGAAGTGGCTGGTCAGCGCCACCCGCCAGGGATTCCCCTGATACGATTCAGAATGGCACCATTTCCACGGCTTGGCCGGCATCGCGAAGCCGTCGAAGGCCGACGGCTGCACGTTCTGCTCCGCCCCGACATAGAGGCTCTGCAGATTGTCCGGCAGCGTGGCGAGCGCCGCCTTGCCGTCGGCGAGAGCGGCTGTCGGGAGTGCCAGTCCGGCGAGCAGCAGAGCCGGGAGAAGTATGCGAACAGCATGCGTATCCATGGTCGAGTTCCCCTTTGGTTTTATATATGATAGCATATTTTAATAGGTAATAGAAACTTTGCGCGCTTGTCAATCGCCGCCGAGATCAGCAAATTCCCGCGGACCGGAACGAACGGGACCAGAATCAGATGGTTGGGCCAAGGAAAAGCGACGTCGCCGCGCGGGCGGAAAAGACGCCCGGCGAGGCGCAGGCAACCTATCTCGCGCCCGCGCTGGAGAAGGGCCTGGACGTGCTCGAGCTGCTTGCCCGGCAATCCGAGGGACTGACCCAGAGCCAGATCGCGCAGCAGCTCAGCCGGTCGCTGCAGGAGGTCTACCGCATGGTCGTCTCGCTGGAGCGCCGCGGCTATATCCGTCGCGGACCGCAGGACGAGGCCTTCAGGCTGTCGATGAAGCTCTACGACCTGGCGCTCGCTTTCCCGCCGATCGAGATGCTCACCACGGCGGCCAACCCGATCCTCTTGCGGCTCGCGGCCGAAACGCAGCAGTCGATCCTGCTGACGGTGCTGGAGGGGGCTTTTATCCGCACCATCGCCTATGCCGACAGCCCGGCGCCGCTCGGCTTCCGAGTGCGGCTCGGCACATCGAGCCCGGCCGAGCATACCGCCTCGGGCCGGGTGATCCTCGCCTTCCAGCCGCCAACGATACGGGAGTGGAATTTCGATGCGCTCGCAGCCAACGGCATCGATCGCGCGGAATTGCGACGGGTGCGGCAGCGCATCGAAGCTATCGCCGCGCGGCACTACGAGCTGATCGCGGGCGAAAACATTGCCGGTATCACCGATGTGAGTTTCCCGATTCTCGATGGCCGGGGGCAGGCCTTGGCCGCGCTGACAATGCCTTTCCTTCAGTCGGTGCGCGGGCGGGTGCCGATCCAGCAGGCAGCCGCTTCGCAATTCAAGGCGGCCTGCGAGCTGTCGAACATCCTGGGCGGCACGCCGCCGGCGCCCGAGTTCCCGCTATCGGATCCATTGACCCGCGCTCCACATCCCGAATGAGCAGCTTCATACGGCGCGGCGCATTTATCGATTCCCCGACACCGCACAAGCAAGAAAAGCGGAAGCAGGCGAAGGCTTTACGACGACATTTCCTGGCGAGCGCTCTTTACCTGATGCGACACTGCCTCTAAAACCGCGCCGCTGCCGGACGCCTCCGGCTAACCCTCTGCATGCCGCAACGCATCCTGCGGCATGCATTTCACCACCCGCGCTCGTTTGCGGGACTGGATAGGAGAACCCTGATGCCGAATTCCGTTTCCATGACGTTTCCCGATGGCTCGGTTCGCGACTACGACGCGGCGCTGACTGGCGCGGGCCTTGCAGAATCGATCTCCAAGTCGCTGGCCAAGAAGGCTGTCGCCTACAGCCTCGACGGCACCGTACGCGATCTTTCCGATCCGCTCGGCACGTCCGGCAAGGTCGAGATCATCACCCGCGAGGATCCGCGCGCGCTGGAACTCATCCGCCACGACACGGCGCATGTGCTGGCAGAGGCCGTGCAGGAGCTGTGGCCGGGAACGCAGGTGACCATCGGGCCAGTGATCGAGAACGGGTTCTATTACGACTTCGCCAGGAACGAGCCGTTCACGCCGGACGATTTCCCGGCGATCGAGAAGAAGATGCGCGAGATCATCGCCCGCAACAAGCCGTTCACCAAGGAAGTGTGGCCGCGCGAGAGGGCGAAGAAGGTCTTTGCCGACAAGGGCGAGCGCTACAAGCTCGAACTGATCGACGCCATTCCGGAAGACCAGGACCTCAAGATCTACGCCCAGGGCGACTGGTTCGATCTCTGCCGCGGCCCGCACATGGCTTCGACCGGGCAGATCGGCAATGCCTTCAAGCTGATGAAGGTGGCCGGCGCCTATTGGCGCGGTGACTCGAACAACCCGATGCTGACGCGCATCTACGGCACGGCCTTTGCCGACCAGGCGCAGCTCGACGCCTACCAGACGCTGCTGGAAGAGGCCGAGAAGCGCGACCACCGCAAGCTCGGCCGCGAGATGGACCTGTTCCATTTCCAGGAAGAGGGGCCGGGCGTCGTCTTCTGGCACGCCAAGGGCTGGAAGATGGTGCAGAACCTGATCAGCTACATGCGCCGCCGCCTCGACGAGCATGGCTATCAGGAAGTCAACGCGCCGCAGGTGCTGGACAAGAGTCTGTGGGAGACGTCGGGACACTGGGGCTGGTATCGCGACGCGATGTTCAAGGTCACCGTCGCCGGCGACGACACCGACGACGACCGCGTCTTCGCGCTGAAGCCGATGAACTGTCCCGGACATGTGCAGATCTTCAAGCATGGGTTGAAGTCTTATCGCGAACTGCCCGTAAAGCTGGCAGAGTTCGGCAATGTGCATCGCTATGAGCCGTCGGGCGCGCTGCACGGACTGATGCGCGTGCGCGGCTTCACGCAGGATGACGCGCATATCTTCTGCACCGAGGAGCAGCTCGCGGCCGAATGCCTGCGCATCAACGACCTGATTCTGTCGACCTATGCCGATTTCGGCTTCGACGAGGTCAGCGTGAAGCTGTCGACGCGGCCGGACAAGCGCGTCGGCACCGACGAGGCCTGGGATCATGCCGAGGCGATCATGAGCAATGTGCTGGAGACGATCCGCGCGCGCTCCGGCAACCGCATCAAGATCTCGATCAATCCGGGCGAGGGCGCGTTTTACGGGCCGAAATTCGAGTATGTGCTGAAGGACGCCATCGGCCGCGAATGGCAGTGCGGCACCACGCAGGTCGACTTCAACCTGCCTGAGCGTTTCGGCGCCTTCTATATCGGCTCGGATTCGGAGAAGAAGCAGCCGGTGATGGTGCATCGCGCCGTGTGCGGCTCGATGGAGCGTTTCCTCGGCATCCTGATCGAGAACTATTCCGGCCATTTCCCGCTGTGGTTCGCGCCGCTGCAGGTGGTGGTGGCGACGATCACCTCGGATGCGGATGAATACGCCATGAAAGTGGTCGAGCGGCTGAAGGCCGCGGGGCTGCTGGCCGAAGCGGATCTGCGCAACGAGAAGATCAACTACAAGGTGCGCGAGCATTCCCTGGCCAAGGTGCCGGTCATCCTCGTCTGCGGCAAGCGCGAGGCCGAGGAGCAAACCGTCAATATCCGCCGGCTGGGCTCCCGCGACCAGGAATCGCTGAAGCTCGAGGATGCGGTGAAGTCTCTCGCCGACGAGGCGGTTTCGCCGGATCGCAAGCGTCGCGCAGCCTGAACTACCAGCACTCCCTGAAAATGGCGGTGGCGTGTCCACCGCCATTTTCATATGCCTGTCACGCCAGCCCTGTAACGAGCCGCCATGCTCAAATTGAAACTGCGGGAAAGACGGTTTCCCGAGCTCTCCTACGCCAATGCGCATCAACCGGTGCTGACGCGCTGGTTCATCCATTCCGTCGAGGGCTTGTCGGGTCGCGACCGTTTCGCCGTGCTTTACGATTTCTGGCGCCGCCAAGTGGTGCCGACCGGCGACCGCGTGTTCAGCCGCATGCTGGAGTTGATCGACGTCAAGGTCCACAACGCGGTGCAGTGGCCGCCGGCGGCGCTGCCGGACACGCCGCTGGTCATCGTCGCCAACCACCCCTTCGGCATCGGCGACGGCATTGCGGTGCTCTCGCTCGTCGAGCAGTTGGGCCGGCCATTCCGGGTCATGATCCACAAGGACCTGCTCAGGATCCGCGAGATGGAGCCCTATTCGCTGCCGATCGATTTTTCCGAGACCAAGGAAGCGCTGAAGAACAACATGGCGGTGCGCCACGAAGCGGTGCGGCTGCTGAAGGAAGGCGTCACCATCGTCGTCTTCCCGGCCGGCGGCGTCGCCACGGCGCCGAAGGGTTTTGGCCGCGCCATCGACCTGCCGTGGAAGATGTTCCCGGCCAAGCTCATCCAGGACGCCAAGGCATCCGTCATCCCGATGTATTTCTCCGGCCAGAACGGCCGCCTGTTCCATCTCGTCAGCGGCCCGATGAACATGGCCGAGCGCGACAACCGCGTGGCGAAGTTCATCGGCAAAGCGTCGCTGACGCTGCGCACCTCCTTGCTGATCCGCGAGTTCGCCCGCCTGTCGGGCAAGGCGATCGAGGTGCGTGTAGGCGACGTGCTGAGATGGAGCGACATCGAGCCGTTGCGCGACCGCAAGGTGCTGCTCGACCGTCTCTATCGCGCTGTCTTCGACCTGGCGACCCCGGCCGCGCAGCGTGGCCGCGTGCCGTTTCTGCCAAAGCGGATGCGCAAAGCGGCCTGACGGGTAAGCTGGCGTTTCCTGGCGGCATAATAGTCTCGGACGATCTATATTTTAGATTTTGCTTAAATAATTTACAGATATTCATGCTGTTGCTGCGTGGCCACAGTCACAAGTTGCAGGATTTGCTATCAAAGGCTTGGCGGGGCGCTAAGCCGATGAATATTGCCAAGTCTATTGTATTGACGGGACTGGTCTTGGGCGTCCACGGGATCAATATTGACTCCGCCAGGGCGGGCGATGCCTCACCGTCCTGGAGCGGCTTCTATGCCGGCGCCAATATCGGCTATGGCTGGATTCGGGCGACGTCGGGCTCCCTCCGCATACGGCTATTCCCGACCTCGTGCCTGTTGTGGAAGCCCTTGTGAGAGCCGGCTCGTTCCCGACGTCGTTGTCGCCCGCCGCGCGCGGCGTCGTCGGTGGCGGCCAAGCCGGTTACAATTGGGAATTGCCGTCGGGCTGGGTTGTCGGCGTGGAGACGGACCTGCAGGCCTCGGGCATCAAAGGCTCGACGAGCGCGACCATCATCGATCCGCATTATTTCGACGAGGATCTGGGTCAGGATGTCTTTTTCGACAGCACACGCACAGCAGTCAGCAAGAAAGTGAATTGGTACGGCACTGTGCGCGCCCGCGCGGGCTATCTCCTCGATCCGCGATGGCTTGTCTATGCCACCGGCGGCCTTGCCTACGGCAAGACGAGCCTGGGTTTTCATGTCGAGGACCTGATCCAAGGCTGCTTGCCCGACGCCACGATTTGCGGCGACGGCTCAAAGTCGGGCGTTCGCCTGGGCTGGAGTCTCGGAGCCGGCGTCGAGACGATGCTGGCGCCGAACTGGAGTCTGAAGGCGGAATATCTGTATGTTGATCTCGGCAAGCGAAGCTTTGATGCCTCCACCATAACGCCGGTGGATTTCAAGGTATCAGCCAAATATCAGGAACAAACAGTACGTGTCGGGCTGAACTACCACTTCAACTGAGCCGATGAAGCGCCGCTCAGTCCGCGCCTTCTTCGGGGTCGATGGCTGAGGACTCGTTGGCCAGAACCTCGATTTCCTGGTTCTGGCCGGCAACGACAGCAAAGTCCTTCTGGTAGATGCGGTCGCGGTTCTTGGCGATGATCGTGTACTGGCCCTCGGCCAGCACCATCGAGGCGAAGGCGCCGACCGCCTCCTTGATCGGATCGCCGCTCTCGTTGAGCAGTGACCAGGACGTGTCGGCAATGGCTTCGCCGCCGGCCTCGCGCACCAGCTTCATCGTCATCTCGGCGGCGCGGTGCTCGACAGTCGCCTCCGTCAGCTTGCCGGCCTCGACGCGGATATCGGAGCGGATCACGGCGTTGACCGCGCCGTAGGTGGAGACGACGTGGTAGGTGCCGGCGTTCAGCCGCACCACGGTGTTCGGCGCGACGTCGGGGGCGATCAGCGGCCGGTCGCCATTGGCCGCCGCCTCGCCTTCATAGATCGAGAAGCGCAGTTTCTTCGAGGGGATGGGCGCGCCGCCCGACGTCACGGCGTCGAGCTTCAGGCCGCCGGCATCGAGCACGAGGCTTTCGCGCCGGGCATCCTTGCCGACGGTGATGCGCTTGGTGGCGCCGGCGCGTCCATAGGAGGCATGGACGAGATAGCTGCCAGGGTCGAGCTGAAACACGGCCGTGCCGCCATGCGCGGATGCCACCATCGGCAGCTTGCCGTCGCTGGCGGGCTCCGGCTTGAAGACGCGCCAGACGATGCCGCGGGTGATGTCGGAGCCCTTGTCGGTCAACTGCGCCGACAGCGTGATGGCGCCGCCATTGCCGAGCGCCAGCGGGCCTTCGCTCTTGGGGTTCGCATAGCTGGAGATGCCAGGCAGCTTGATGTCGCCGACATCGTTGGCATTCTGCGCCAGCGCGTAGGAAACCGGCACCGCGAACAACGCGGCGACCAGCCAGACCACGACAAAGCGCAGAGTCCCCTCAAACATGCCTTGCGTTGAAGCCCAAGGCGGTGGCAATTTCAAGGCCTAGGAGCGCGCTGCTTTCTCTCGGCTGCTTCTTATCCGGCGCAAAACGCCACCGCCCGAGCCGCCCGACCTCCCGATGGCGTGCTTCAGCTCAAAATCGAATGCTATTGAATGCTTAGGAGACTTGCGCCCATGGCGTCGCCGATCATCGACTTCCTGCTCACCCGCAATTCCGCGCCGATCCCCGATCTCAAGGAGCCGGCGCCGAGCGACGCCGAGATCGCGACAATGATCGCGGCGGCCTCGCGGGTTCCCGACCACGGCAGGCTCGAGCCTTGGCGTTTCATCCTTTATCGCGGCGAGGCGCGCGTCGAGATCGGCAAGAAGCTGGCAGCACTTGCCGAACAGCGCGAGGGCCCGTTGCCGGAAGGCCGGCGCAATCAGGAACTGGCGCGCTTCTCGCGCGCGCCGCTGGTGATCGGCGTCGTGTCGGTGCCGAAGGAGAATCCGAAGATTCCGCAGTGGGAGATGTTCCTGTCGGGCGGCATGGCGGCCATGAACCTGATGATCGCGGCCAACGCGCTGGGCTATGGCACCAACATGATCAGCAACTGGTACTCCGATGTCGCCGAGGGCAGGGCGATCCTCGGGCTTTCGCCGCAGGAGCGCGTCGTCGGCTTCGTCCATATCGGCTCCTATCAGGGGCCGGCGCCAGAGCGGCCGAGGCCCGATCCGGCAAAGCTCTATGCCGACTATGCAGGCCCCTGGGCCGGATAGTCACATCCCGCGCGCCTTGGAAGCCGCGGCGGGACTGTCGCGACGCGCCGTCATGACGGCGCGCACGAAACCCGGCTCGCCGATCCGGATGCTGCCGTCAGGAAGCCCCAGAATGCGGTCGAGCGCGATCTCGTAGAGCCTGACGCGCTTCTCGAGGGCGTCGATGGCGATCTCCATATCGGCATCGTTGCCGCTGGCGAACGCCTTGGCGGTGACGTCATGCGTCGCCAGGCCGAACTGCATGACGATGTCGGCGACGCCTTCCGGATCGAAAGTCCGGAAGGTGCCATCCTCGACACCTTGCCGGATGATCTCCACCAGCACCGGCGAGAAAGACTTGCTGGCCGCAAGGTTGATGCGATGGAAAAGCACCAGGTTTTCCGGGCGGAACAGCGTCGCGAACAGCGCCCATGCTTCCGCCGCGGTCTCGATCTTGGCCTGGCGCGACGTCGCCAGCAGGGCGTTCAAGCGTCCAAGCGGATCGAGGTCCGGATCGTCGACGATCTTCTGGACGCCGGCCAGCGCCTGCCTGGCGAAACGCTCCGCCAATGCCTCCAGCAGGGCCTCCTTGGAGGCGAAATAGTGGTAGAAGGCGCCTTTCGAGACGCCAGCGGCCGCAATGACGTCGTTGAGGCTTGCCTTGTCGTAGCCATGCGTCAGGAACAGGGCCTGGGCATGATCCAGCAGTTCTTCGCGTCTTAGTTCCGGATGCTTGATGATGCGGGGCATGGCGAAACCTTGTGCATGCGGCGGCCGTTCTCGTCCAGATGCCTCGCGTTGATTGCGCTTGAGAATAGACTGTCGGTCGGTATAATAGACCACTGGTCGGATTCGGCAACAGTGGCGGGGGGACGTCACGGAAGGTTGGTCATGATCGCGAGATTGGTTTTCCAGACATTCGTATGGTTCGGCATCATGGGCGTGCTGCTGTTTCTGTCGGCCGGCACGCTGCACTGGACCGGGGCCTGGGTGTACATAGCCGTGATGGTGGGACTGAGCCTTACCATGGGCGTGGCGCTGGCCCGGCGCGATCCAGGCCTGATGAACGAACGCCTCCGCCCGCCGATCCAGAAGACACAGACGACGGCCGACAAGATAGTGCTGAGCATATTGCTGCTCGGTATCTTCGTCTGGCTGGCCCTGATGGGGCTCGACTTCCGTTTCAGCTGGTCGGCAACTCCCGTCTGGGTGCAGGTGGCCGGCGCGCTGATCCTGCTCGTCGGCATCTGGATCTGCTATCTCACGATGATGGAAAACAGCTTCGCGGCGCCTGTCGTGAAGATCCAGGACGAGCGTGGGCAGAAGGTGATCACCACCGGTCCGTATGGCTATGTCCGCCACCCTATGTATGCAGGCGCCATACTCTATTTCGCCGGTACCGCACTTCTGCTCGGCTCCTGGTGGGGACTGGCATCGGTGCTTGCCTTCATCGCGCTGCTCGCCATCCGTACCTTCATCGAGGAAAAGACCTTGCGGACCGGCCTGCGGGGCTATGACGACTACGCCGCGCGCGTCCGCTACAAACTGATCCCGATGGTCTGGTGACCTCAGCCAGGGCTGCCTCCCGCCCTGGCACGGGCCAGCAAGCGCTCGGCCAGCCGCAGATGCGGCCGGTCGTACATCTTGCCGTCGATGCCGACGACGCCCGGATTTCCCGCCGCCGTAAAGGCGTCGACGATCGCCTGCGATCGCCCGACCGCTTCGGCGGACGGCGTGAAGGCGGCGTTGATCACCGGCACCTGCGCCGGATGGATCGCCATCTTGCCGGTGAAGCCGTCGCGCTCGGCCTCGCGGCATTCTGTCTCGAAGGCGGCCATGTCACGGAAATCGGGAAAAACAGTGTCGACGGCAGCGACTTCCGCTGCTCCCGCCGCCAGGATGGTCATGGTGCGCGCCAGCCGAAACACGTCTGTGTAGCGGCCGCTTTCGTCGCGGGTCGAGCGTGCGCCGATCGCGGCGGACAAATCCTCAGCGCCCCAGGTCAGGCCGGCAAGCCGAGCGCTCGTTCCAGCATAGCTCGCCGCCGCCAGCACGCCCGCCGCGGTCTCGGTGATGATCGGCAGGACTTTGATGCCGCCGTCCGGCAGCCCGTTTTCGGCCTCATGTACCCGGAGCTTTGCCGCTAGCTGTTGCACGTCCTGCCCGCTGTTCGACTTGGGCAGCATGATGCCGTCGGGCTTCGCGGGGACAAGGGCGGCAAGGTCGTCGTCGGTGAGGCCGGTGGTAAGATCGTTGACCCGCACATAGATGGCCGAACCCGTCCTGTGTCTTTGGCTGGTGACAAACCCGGCTGCGATCGCGCGTGCCGCCCCCTTGTTCGCAGCGGCGACGGAATCCTCGAGATCGACGATGACCACGTCGGCGCCGGCCTCGAATCCCTTTTCCAGCTTGCGCTCGGAATCGCCAGGCACGAACAGCAGCGATCGCATCAGGCCGCCTTCTTAAGCATCATCGCCTGCCGGGTGCATTTGGCGACGAGAACGTCATTCTGATTGTAGGCTCGATGCTCGAACTCGACGATGCCGCGGTCGGGTTTCGACTTGGACTCGCGCATGGAGACGACCGTCGTCTCGACCCGGATGGTGTCGCCGTGAAAGACGGGATGCGGGAACACGGTCTCCGTCATGCCGAGATTGGCGACTGTGGTGCCGACGGTGATGTCGTTCACCGAAATGCCGATCATCAGGCCGAGCGTGAACAGCGAATTCACCAGCGGCTTGCCCCATTCGGTTTTCGAGGCGAAGTCGAAATCGATGTGCAAAGGCTGCGGGTTCAGCGTCATCACCGAAAACAGCATGTTGTCGCTCTCGGTCACTGTCTTGCGCAGCGTGTGGTGGAAGACATGGCCGACGACAAACTCTTCCAGATAAAGCCCGGCCATGGTCGATCTCCTCCAATGTGCTTGCTTGATAGGCGTTGGCCGCGCGTCCATCAAGCCGGTTAAGAAACATGGTGAACCGTTCGTAAACCATTTCCAGACTACCGTTCGCAACGGGGCCGGGAACATTCCGGCATGGGCGTAGCTGGTCGGTATGGTTGTTTCGCACTTTCTAAAGTGGATTGATACGGCAAGGGTTTCCGAGCGTGCCGCCGCCGCGAGCGCGCTGGCGCGTGCCTATATCAATTCCGATCTGCCGTTCGAGGATCGGTGCGCCGCGGAGGCGGCGCTGACGCTGCTTCTGGACGACGCGTCCTCCAAGGTGCGCCTGGCGCTTGCCGAGGCGCTGTCGATGAGCCATCACGCGCCGCCGCAGGTGATCAGCGCCCTGGCCGCCGACCAGCCGGAAGTGGCCGCGCTGGTCCTGGCGCGTTCGCCGCTGCTTACCGATGCCGATCTGGTCGAGCGCGTCGCCTGCGGCCAGAAGGCGACGCAGAAGCTGATCGCCAACCGTCCGGTCGTGTCGATGTCGCTGGCGGCGGCAATCGCCGAGATCGGCGAGCCGGAAGCCTGCGCCGCGCTGGTCGGCAACAGCGGCGCCGAGATCGCTTCGCTGAGTTTTCGCCGCATGGCCGAGCGGCACGGCCACCTGCCGCTGGTGCGTGAGGCGCTGATTGCCGATCAGCGCCTGCCCGCCGATTGCCGGCACATGCTTTTGGTCAAGCTCGGCGAGACCCTGAAAGGTTCGCCGCTGGTGCTGGCGATGATGGGGGCGGCGCGCGCCGACCGCGTGATGCGCGACGCCTGCGTGAAGGCCTCGGTCACGCTGATCGAGGGAACGCGCATGGAAGAGCATGCGGCGTTGATCGAGCATCTGAGGTTGCGCGGCGACCTTACCGCAAGCTTCATCATCCGCACCATCGCGCATGGCAAGGTCGATTTCTTCGGCTCCACGCTGGTGGCTTTGGCTCAGCAGTCCGAGCAGCGTGTGACCGCGCTTCTCGCTGGCGGGCACGACGTGGCGCTGCAGGCGCTGTTCCGCAGCGCCGGATTTGCGCCGGCGACGCATGGCATCATCCTGCGCGCGCTGAAAATCTGGCGCGAGGTGGCCAATGGCCGGCGTGTCGCCGGCGTGCAGGAAGTGAGTTGGCTGATGCTGAAGGAACTCGGCGGCCAATCGGCCGAGGGCGATCTTGCGGGGCTGGTGAAGTCGATCCATCTCGACGCCTTGCGCGAGAACGCGCGCGGACATGCGCTGGCCATCGCCGCGGCCTAAAGCAAGTTTTACTCAGGTCTCAGCCGAGTTCTTGGGCGAGCCCGATGAGAAGCCCTCCAGGCCCGCGGATGTAGCAGAGCCGATACGCGTCTTTGTACTGGACCACTTCGCCGACGAGCTCGGCGCCGCGTTTGCGGAGCCTCTCAAGCGTGTCGTCGACATCGTCCACGGTGAACATGGCACGGAGGTAGCCCAGGGCATTCACCGGGGCGTTGCGGTGATCCGCGACGACAGTCGGCCTGAGGAAGCGGGACAACTCGAGCCGGCTGTGGCCGTCCGGCGTGCGCATCATGGCGATCTCGACGTGCTGATCGCTAAGTCCCGTGACACGTCCGGCCCATTCTCCTTCGATCGTGGCCCGCCCCTCGAGCTCGAGGCCGAGCTCGCGAAAGAAATCGATCGTCGCGTCGAGGTCCTCGACGACGATTCCGATGTTGTCCATCCGTTTGAGCGCCATGTGTCCACCCTAAAAAGTATCGACCTGTCCAACAAGGAACCGTTCCTGAAACGGTTCGATCTGAAACGCGGCACGCCCCGAATTGTTCAAGCACGACCCTTCGCAAAGAAATCCGGATAGTCTTCCATCGCCGCGGCGATGATGCGCAGCGAGGCGGCGATCTGCAGCATTTCGAGCCGATCGCTGCGTTGGGCGATGTTGGCCGCATATCGCCTCGCCACCGCGACGGTCGCGGTCTGCGGCTCTTCCGGCCGTCTAAACAGCAATTCGCGCGCCAGGCCGCGCAGGAAATTGCCGATGGACTCGACCGTCTCGTGCGGGACGGCAGAGTTCAGTTGCGCGTGGCGCAGCCGCAGCACCTCCAGCCCTACGGTGACGGCGGCGATGCTTCCGCCAAGGACGGGGTCGCCCTTGCGGCCCGTCCGCTGCACCTGCGGCATCAACTGGTTGATCCGGTCATAGGCGAGGCTTTCGAAGGCCGAGCGCCGGGGTACCCGTTCATGCAGGCAAAGCCGCGCGAGATCCTCGCGCATCGCCTGCGAGATGCGCTCCACGGTGACCCGGGGATCGGCAGGCAGCACGACGATGAAGACGCCGATGGCAATCAGGATGCCGACCAGGATCGACGCCGAGCCGGCGAAGAACGCCCCTGGATCGTAGACCATCTGCTGATGCGGGCTGAGGAAGGCGAGGAAGTTGATGGCGAAGGCGGTGGCGACGCCGACATGGCGCGGATTGGCCATGCCGAGCGCCGCCGGCACCAGGATCGGCACGACAAAGAGCGTGAACCAGCCGAAGCCGGGCAGCGCCGGCAGCGCGACCTGGCCGACGAGGAACGCGAAGGGCAGCGCGATCAGCGTCCCGGTGAAGAAACCCCAGGCGGACTGCACCGGATCCGGACGCGCCGCGAACAGGCTGGAGACGACGGCGACGAGGATGACGGTGCCTGCGGCCTCCGACCATTTGGTCGTCAGCCAGAAGATCGCCACGAGCAATGTCGCGAGCGTGGCGCGCACGGCGTTTCGCCATGCGGCCTGGTAGTCGCGGTGGACGACCAGCGCCGGCTGGCCTCGATCGCTCGATTTCCGGGAGGCGGGCGAGCGAAGCGCGTCAAGCCCGCGCATCACCTGCTTAAGCGCCTCGGCGAAATCGCCGGCAATGGTCAGGCGGGTGATGGTGCCGACCTTGTCTTCACCGGTATCGTTGGGGCCGGCATCGTTTGGGTTGGTATCTTTGGGCAGGTCGGGCATCTCCCTGGCCTTGCCGGCGATCGCGTCGAGCCGGGCGACCCAGGGGGCCGTGTCTTCGAGCGCGCCGGGCGTCGCCGCCAACTCGCCGACGAAGGCTTTCAACTCGCGGCGCATCGGGATGAGCGCCGCATTCCTCGGCGCGCGGTGGCTATGCAGCGCGCGCGCCGCCGAAAGCGCCCACAGCAGCTGGCCGATCGTGCGCCGCACCGGATGCGCGCGGGTGGCGAAGCTCGGCGCCTCCAGTCGCGCATAGGTGCGCATCTCGGCGAGCGTCTGGGCATCGGTGATCAGCTTGCGCTGGAGCGCGGCAAGGCTTGCCGGATCGCCACCGGAAAAAGCGCCGGACGCATATTCGGCGAGGTCGAGGATGCTGCGCTTCAGCCTGGAGATGATGGCGTCGGCCGCGAGCTTCGGCAGGATCAGCCGGCTGGTGACGCCTGCGCAGACGATGCCGAGCACGATCTCGGCGCAGCGCGCGATCGCCAGGTCGACGACGATGTGCGGCTGTCCGAGGGCCGGCAGGCTGATGATCATCGCGGTGTAGCCGGCAAGCGCGGCGCCATAGGCTTCCGGGTTGCGCAGCAGCGACGAGACCAGCGTGCAGACGCCGATCCAGAGCGCCAGCACGCTCACCAACAGCCAGGGATTGGCGCCGAACAGCGATGTGATGCCGACTGCCGCCAGGCCGCCGGCCAACGTGCCGAGCAGCCGGTAGAAGCCTTTTGCCAGCACCATGCCGGCAACCGGCTGCGCGACGATGAAGACCGTCATCATCGCCCATTGCGGATGGTCGAGCTTCAGCGCGTAGGCGGCAAGCAGCGCGATCAGCCCGGCCGAAACCGTGCGCAGGGCAAAAATCCAGTCCGAACGGGTCGGCTGCGTCAGACCGCTTAGCGTCGTCTCGACAAGCTCGTTCAACCGCGTCCAGGTCACATCGGTTCTCCGTGCCGGAGATTGTTATGGACCAGCAGGCGATCAGATATCCAGCACGTCCGCCTCGGCGAATTCGGCGCGCTCCTGGATGAAGCGGAAGCGCGCCTCGGGCTTGGTGCCCATCAGCGCGTCGACGGCATCCTTGGTGGCCTGCTCGGCGTCGATCACGTCGACCCTCAGAAGCGTGCGCTTCCTCGGATCCATCGTGGTCTCCTTGAGCTGCGAGGCCATCATCTCGCCCAGGCCCTTGAAGCGGCCGATCTCGACTTTGCCGCGTCCGGTGAACTCGGTGCGCAGCAATTCGTCCTTGTGCGCGTCGTCGCGGGCATAGCCGACCTTGCCGCCCTGCCGGATCGAATAGAGCGGCGGCACGGCCATGTAGAGATGGCCGCCGCGGATCAGGTTCGGCATCTCCTGGTAGAAGAAGGTGATCAACAGCGAAGCGATATGCGCGCCGTCGACGTCGGCGTCGGTCATGATGATCACGCGGTCGTAGCGCAGGTCCTCGTCGCGGTATCTCGAGCGCGTGCCGCAGCCGAGCGCCTGGGTCAGGTCGGAAATCTGCTGGTTGGCGGCAAGCTTGTCGTTGCCGGCGGAGGCGACGTTGAGGATCTTGCCGCGCAGCGGCAGAACCGCCTGGCTGGCGCGGTCGCGCGCCTGCTTGGCCGAGCCGCCGGCCGAGTCGCCCTCAACGATGAAGATCTCGGCGCCGGCGGCGGCGTTCTGCGTGCAATCGGCGAGCTTGCCCGGAAGGCGTAGCTTGCGCACCGCGCTCTTGCGCGAGACTTCCTTTTCCTGGCGGCGCCGCACGCGCTCATCGGCGCGCGCGATGACCCATTCGAGAAGCTTCGAGGCTTCCTGCGGATTGTCGGCCAGCCAGTGGTCGAACGGGTCGCGGATGGCGTTTTCGACGATGCGCATCGCCTCGATCGTCGCCAGCCTGTCCTTGGTCTGGCCGACGAATTCCGGCTCGCGAATGAACACGGACAGCATGCCGGCGGCCGAGATCATCACGTCCTCGGTGGTGATGATCGAGGCGCGCTTGTTGCCGATGAGGTCGGCATAGGCGCGCAATCCACGCGCCAGCACGTTGCGGAACCCGGCCTCATGCGTGCCGCCTTCAGGGGTCGGAATGGTGTTGCAGTAGGAGTTGAGGAAACCGTCACCGCCGAACCAGGTCACCGCCCATTCGAGCGAACCGTGGCCGCCCTGCTTGTCGCTCTTGCCGGCGAAGACCTCGCGCGTGACCTGGAATTCGTCGCCGAGCGACGCCTTGAGATAATCCTTGAGGCCGCCGGGGAAATGGAACTCGGCCTTGGCCGGCGTCTGGTCCTTGTCCTTGATCAGCGACGGATCGCAGGTCCAGCGGATCTCGACACCGCCGAACAGATAGGCTTTCGAGCGTGTCATGCGGTAAAGCCGCGCCGGTTCGAAGGCGGCGCCCTTGCCGAAAATCTGCTCGTCGGGATGGAAGCGGGTCCTCGTGCCGCGGCGGTTGTGGACCTCGCCGAGATGCTCGAGACCGCTGACCGGGACGCCGCGGGAAAAACGCTGGCGGTAAAGTTGGCGACCCCGCGCGACTTCGACCTCGAGGTGGTCGGACAGCGCGTTGACGACCGAGACGCCGACGCCATGCAGGCCGCCGGAGGTCTCGTAGACCTTGGAGTCGAACTTGCCGCCCGAATGCAGCGTCGTCATGATGACTTCGAGCGCCGGCTTCTTGAATTTCGGATGCGGATCGACCGGGATGCCGCGGCCATTGTCGGTGACGGTCAGGAAGCCGTCGGCGGAAAGCTCGACGTCGATGAAGGTGGCGTGGCCGGCCACAGCTTCGTCCATCGAATTGTCGATGACCTCGGCGAACAGGTGATGCATCGCCTTGTCGTCGGTGCCGCCGATATACATGCCCGGACGGCGCCGCACCGGCTCCAGCCCTTCCAGCACCTCGATGTCGGCGGCGCTGTAGCTTTCGCTGCCGTCGCGGGCGGCGGTCGAACGCTTCGCGGCCTGCACCAGCGGATCGGCGGGCCGCGAGGGCGCGCGCACCGGCTGCGCCGGTTTTTCCATCTTGCCGAAGAGGTCGTTGCTGTCGTCCATGCTGGGCCTAGCGTCCGGTAATGCGAATCACGTCTCGATACTGCCACGCTTTTGGCGGGCGAACGAGTTCCTGTTCCGTTCAGGGATCAAACTGTCTCTTATTCCAAAACCATTCGATAACCAAGCCGGCCGAAATAGGGCGATCGGCGGGTGGTGGGATTCCTGATTCTTTAACAATGACGCCTAGCGTGAGGCCTAACTAACAAAAGACCACGGGCGTCAGGGGTTTCGTTGTGAGGGGCAGGGCCATAACCATGATCGGCATCGCCGCCGTCTTCGGCGCGATCTCGATCTTTGCGGCGGATTTCTGGGTCAAGAGCCAGGCGAAGGCTCAGCCCGAGGTCAAGGTCGTCACGGTCGAAGCCCCGCAGCAGCCCAAGGTCGAGTTCAAGACCATCGTGGTGGCTCAAGCGCCGCTGCGCTACGGCATGGAGCTTGGGCGGGCGCAACTCGCCGAGATCCCGTGGCCGCAGGATTCCCTGCCGCAGGGCGCTTTTCCGACCATCGACAAGCTGCTTGCGGACGGCAGCCGGGTCGTGCTGTCGCCGATCGAGGTCAACGAACCGGTGCTGCTCGCCAAGCTGTCGGGACCGAACGGCCGCGCCACCCTTTCCAACATGCTGTCGCCGGGAATGCGGGCCGTCACCATCCGCACCGACGAGATCGCCGGCGTCGGCGGCTTCATCACGCCGGGAGACCGCGTCGACGTCGTTTTGACGCGTGACGCCGGAGACATCCAGGAAGTGTCCAAGAATGCGCTGGGAGCAGCCGGCTCGACGGTGACCTCGGAGGTCGTCGTCTCCGACGCCAAGGTGCTTTCGGTCGGGCAGGGCGCTGACGAACGCAAGACCGAGCCGCAGATCGCCAATTCCGTGACCATCGAGGTGACCAACGAAGGGGCGCAGAAAGTGGCGCTCGCCCGCACCGTCGGCACCTTGTCACTGTCCTTGCGTTCCGCAGCCGACGCCAGCGCCAGCAAAAGCGGGCTCACGACCATCTCGTCCTTCGGCGGTTCGGTTGCCGCAAGCACGCAAGCGAGCGCCGCCTCGCTCGTCAATGCGGTGACGAAGGACCAGGACGAGCCGAAATTCAAGACGGTGATCGTGACGCGCGGCGACAAGGTCGAGGAATACAAGGTTCCTTCACGGGAACCGCCGCAGGAACTGCAGCAATAGCCGGTGGGGACCGGCGGGGACGGGGCAAGATGTTCGGGTTTGATGTATTTCGGACGACCGGGGGATGGCGCCTTCTCGGCGCGATCGCGCTGGCGGCGGCAATGCTTGGCGTCGCCGCGCCGGCAAGGGCGGACAATGACGTCGTCTATGTCTCGGCGAACAAGAACGCTTCGATCAAGGTCGCCAAGGGCAAGCCGAAGACGATCATGACGAGCGCCGCCTTCTACCAGATCGTCATCGGCGATCCGGAGATCGCCAACGTCAATCCGCTGACCGACAAGTCATTCTATGTGCTCGGCAACAATCTGGGCACCACAGGCATCGCGCTCTTCGACCAGAACAAGCAGCTTGTCGGCACCATCGACATCGAGGTGACGCTGGATACCGACCAGTTGGCCAGCACCATCCGCGCCAGCGTGCCCGACGCCAAGATCAAGGTCGGTTCAGCGAACGGCCGCGTGGTGCTGTCGGGCGAGGCCGACGACGCGGTCGCCGCCGACAAGGCCAGCAAGATCGCGTCGCGCTTTTCCGGCAACGAGGAAGTCATCAACTCGGTCAACATCTCGTCCTCGCAGCAGGTGCAGCTCAACGTCCGCTTCGTCGAGATCAACCGTCAGGCCGGTCAGGACCTCGGCGCTAAATACAGCGCCAATTTCGCCTATGGCATAGGCAACCGCAAAGTCGTGCTGAACCCGGATGGGGGAAGCGTGACGGGGGCCGGAACCGGTGAGATCATCGGCAGCCTCTTGTCGAACGGCGTTTCGATCGACATCGCCATCAAGGCGCTGGAGGAACGCGGTCTGGCGCGGCGGCTGGCCGAGCCGAACCTGATCGCGCGTTCGGGCCAGACGGCGAGCTTCCTTGCCGGCGGCGAGTTCCCGATCCCGGTTTCCGAAGACAATGGCAAGATCAGCGTCACCTACAAGAAATACGGCGTCGGCCTGGATTTCACCCCGACGGTGCTGAAGGACGGGCTGGTGAGCCTCGACATCGCGCCGGAAGTGTCCTCGATCGACCCGTCCGCTTCGATCCAGGTCAGCAGCGGCATTTCCATTCCGGCCTTCATCGTGCGCCGCGCCAGGACATCGGTCGACCTCAAGAACGGCCAGAGCTTCATGATCGCCGGCCTTCTGCAGTCGCAGAACGACATCACGACATCACGGGTGCCGGGGATCGGCAAGCTGCCGGTGCTCGGTCCGCTGTTCTCGTCGAAATCCTATCAGCGGCGCGAGACCGATCTGGTCATCATCGTCACGCCTTACCTGGTCAAGCCGGTCGATCCCTCGAAGAAGATGGTCGAGCCGACCGATGGCACCCAGCCGGCAAGTCCCGCCGATTACTTTCTGAACAACACGGACGAAGTGGACGCTTCGGCGCCGAAGCGCCCGGTGGCACTGGCGGACGGCAGCGCCGCCCGCCCGGTGGCTGCCGCCACGTCCGGCCACTTCCTCGACCTGCCGAAGGACTAAGGCCATGCGCAGCCTTTCTTGCATTGCTCTGCTCCTGGCCGGTTTCGCCAGCGGTTGCACCAGCGACGACTACATGCGCGCGGAAGGGGTGACGCTGGCTGCCGGCAACGCGCAGGCGTCCAACACCGCCATGCAGATGGTCGATCCATGGAAGTATGGCGTCCAGAACACAAAGCTCCTGGTGCCGGCCCAGCGTCCGGGTTCCGGGAGCACCGCCGTCGGTGCGAAAGCCGGCTCCGGGTCGTCATCGACGACATCATCATCATCAACGACATCGGACTGATGGGCTGACGCCGATGGCATCTGGCAGCAAGACAAAGAAGATCCTGCTCGTTTCGACGGACAGGACATTTTTGCAAGACACGCGTACGGCTTTCGCGGCCTCCGAGGTCATCGAGCTTCTGACGCTGGAAAAGAGCGTCAACGAGCTGCGCGGCGAGATCCTCGAGACAGACTTCGGCACGGTCATCGTCGACATGGACGCGGCCAAGCTCGAGGAGATCGAGTCGCTGCAGCGCGTCATGCGGCGTCTGGAAGGCAGCGTTCCGGTGGTCGTCGTGACCCAGGAATTCAACGCCGCGGCGGTGCGCATCCTGGTGCAGCTTAAGGTCGCCGATTTCCTGGTCAAGCCGATCACCACGGCCGACCTCGTGCGTTCCGTCATCCGTGCGCTGCAGGGACCGGGGCGGGAAGAGAACACCGAATCGCATATCTATACCTTCATGCCGGCCGCCGGCGGCGTCGGCACCACCACGCTGGCCCTGCAGACGGCTTTCCAGCTGCATCATTCGGTGACGCGCGGCGCATCGACCTGCGTCGTAGACCTCAATTTCCAGCAGGGCGCCTGCGCCGAGTATCTCGACCTCGAACCGCGCTTCGACATCACCGAAATCGAGAACCAGCCGGAGCGCCTCGACCGGCAGTTGCTCGACGTGATGCTGTCCAAGCATGCGAGTGGGCTGTGCGTGCTTGCCGCTCCCACGCGCCCTTCGGACATGCGCTCGTTCAAGACCGATGTCGTGGTGCGTATGCTCGATCTCGTCGCGGCTTATTTCGACAACGTCGTCATCGACATGCCGCGCACCTGGTTCCCCTGGACCGAGACGGTGCTGCTTGGGTCGAACAAGCTCTATATCGTCGCCGAGATGACGGTGCCCTGCCTGCGTCATACGCAGCGTCTCATCCAGGCAGTCTATGAGACAGCCGGCAAGGAAGTGAAGCCCAACGTCATCGTCAATCGCTTCGAGCAGAAGATGTTCGACAGCGGCATCAAGCAGGCCGACGTTCAGGAGATACTCGGCGAGCATTTCGTCGGCGGCATCTCCAACAATTACCGGCTGGTGCGCGAGGCCGTCGACCGCGGCGTGCCGCTGCACGCCATCGACCCCAACGCCAATGTCGTCAACGACCTGAAGAAGATCATCCTGCCGGAGGAGGCCGTCCAGACGGCGGTCAAGTCGAAGTCGCTGTTCGGCCTGGGCAAGGGCTTGCTGAAGAGGAAGGCAGGATGAACAGTCGCTTTTCCAACCTGCAGAGCCGCGACGTCCGTCCGCAGCGGGCGCCGGAACCCGCGCCCGTCGCGCACAATGCTGTCGTCATCCCGACGACCCGCAAGCCGGCGCCGCCGCGGCCTGAGGCAGCGCCTGCAAAAAACGCCAACAAGGTGCTGGACGCACGCGTGCGCATCCATCGCATGCTACTCGAAGAAATCAACCTCGTGGCGCTTGAGCGGCTGCCCCGGGATGAAATGCGCCGGCAGGTGCATGAATTCGTTTCGGAAAAGACGCGCGAGGAGCGGATGGCGATCAACATCGCCGAGCTCGACTCGCTGGTCGACGATATCGTCGACGAAATGGTCGGCCTCGGCCCGCTCGAGCCGCTGCTCAAGGACCCCGAGATCAACGATATCCTGATCAACGGCCATGAGAACTGCTTCGTCGAAAGGCGCGGCAAGCTGCAGCAGGTCCACATTCCGTTCAAGGATGAGGCGCATCTGCTTCGAATCATTAATAAAATTGTCGCGGCGGTCGGCCGTCGCGTCGATGAATCGCAGCCGATGGTCGACGCCCGCATGCTCGACGGTTCGCGCTTCAACGCGGCGATCCGCCCGGTCAGCGTCGACGGGCCGCTGGTGTCGATCCGCAAATTCTCCAAGAACAAGCTCGGCTTGCACAAGCTGGTCGAATTCGGCGCCATCACCCAGAACATGGCCGAAGTGCTGGCGGCGGCCGTGCATGCCCGCAAGACCACGATCATCTCCGGCGGCACCGGCACCGGCAAGACGACGATGCTCAACGCTTTGTCGGCCTTCATTCCGGAAGACGAGCGCCTGATCACCATCGAGGACGCGGCCGAGTTGCAATTGCAGCAGCCGCATGTCGCGCGCATGGAAACGCGCCCGGCCAATATCGAGGGCCATGGCGAATTGAAGCAGCGCGACCTGGTCAAGAACGCGCTGCGCATGCGGCCCGATCGCGTCATCCTCGGCGAGTGCCGCGGCGAGGAAGCCTTCGACATGCTGCAGGCGATGAACACCGGCCATGAAGGCTCGATGGCCACCATCCATGCCAACACGCCGCGTGACGCCATCTCGCGTCTGGAGCAGATGCTTGGCATGACCGGCATGCCGATGACCGTGCAGTCGATCCGCAGCCAGATCTCCAGCGCCATCGACATCATCGTCCAGCTGACACGCCTTTCCGACGGCAAGCGCAAGGTGACCAGCGTCGCCGAAGTGACCGGCATGGAAGGCGACGTCATCCAGATGCAGGAGATCTTCCGCTTCGTGCGCACCGGCATGGAGGCGGACGGCAAGATCCTCGGCCATTTCGAAGCGACCGGCATCCGCCCGCGTTTCCTCGAAGACCTGCGCAACATGGGCATCGAATTCCCGGGCAAGTATTTCGAGCCCGGCCGGCCGCAGGACTAGACCGGTGTTCGAGGGATTCAGCCCGGTCTATGTCGTTTACGCCGCCGCGGCGCTCACCGGCATCATGATCGCCGAGGGCCTTTATTTGCTTTATGCCGGGCGCAGCGACAAGCGCACGGCCATCAACCGCCGCATGAAGCTCGCGGAAAACAAGATCAGCCAGGAGCAGGTGCTGATCCAACTGCGCAAGGAGCGCGGGATCGACGGCCGCGGCTCCATCTTTTCCCTCGACCGCTTCCACGCCCTGCGCACGCAGTCCGGCATGACCACGCCGCTGCCGAAGTTCCTGATGATCACCTCGGGCGTGGCCGCGGCACTGGCGCTTTTAGGCATCTGGAAGGGCCTGCCGCTCCTGTTCGGCCTCATCCTGCTCGTCGTGCTGCTGCCGGTCTTGCCGGTGATGGTCATGCGCTTCATGCGCAAGCGCCGGCACAAGCGTTTCGGGATGCAACTGCCGGAGGCGCTGGAGCTGATCACGCGCGGCCTGAAGGCCGGCCATCCGGTGCCGGTGGCGATTGCCATGGTGGCGCGCGAAATGGCCGATCCGATCGGCACCGAGTTCGGCGTCGTCGCCGACGAGGTGACCTATGGCTCCGACCTGGTCTCGGCGCTGAACAATCTTTTCGACCGGGTGGGGCATGAGGACCTGCCGCTGTTCGTCACTGCGGTGTCGATCCAGAGCAGTTCGGGCGGCAATCTGCGCGAGATCCTCGACGGCCTGTCGGCGACGATCCGCGACCGCGGCAAGCTGCGCCGCAAGGTGCGCGCCATTTCGACGGAAGGGCGCATGTCGGCCTACATCCTGACCGCGGTGCCGGTGCTGTTGTTCACCGCCATCATGGTGCTGATGCCGCAGTTCTATCAGGATGTCTGGGACGTGCCGAAGACCTGGTACATGCTGGGCGGCTCCATCGCCTGGCTGCTGCTCGGCAACGCCATCATGTTCAAGATGTCGAATTTCAGGTTCTGAGATGGAAGACGTCATCCGCTTCCTCGCCTCGCTCGCGCCCACCTCGCTGGTGCCGGTTGCGGTGCTGCTTCTCGTGCTGGGCGGCGGCGCCGTCGCCTGGCCGCTGGTGCTCGCCAAGGGCGGTCGCGGCGAAGTCAAGCGCCGGCTGAAGGTCGAGATATTGCAGCCGGCAGAGCGGGCGGAGCCCGCGCCCAAGAAGAGCACCAATGCCGTGCGCGAGAAGGCGGTGAAACGGGCGCAGGAGTTCTACGCCAAGAGCGACCCGGAAAACGTCGCGCGGCTGCGCTTGAAGCTGATCCAGGCCGGCTATATGGAGCCGCGCGCCGTCGGCATGTTCTTCCTGATCCGTTTCACCACCCTGGTCGGCGCGGCGCTCGGCGCATTCCTGATCAACCATTGGGCGGCAAGTGCCGAGTCGACCATGACCAGCCGCTGGACCTTCATCATCCTGTCGGGCGCCGGCGGCTATTTCCTGCCGGGCCTTGTGCTGACGCAGAAGGTTCGGGAAAAGATGCGCGAATACCGCAACGGCTTTCCCGATTTCATGGATTTGATGATCGTCTGCTCCGATGCCGGCATGAGCATGGAGGCCGGCATCGAGCGGGTCTCGAAGGAACTAGCCAGGACCTATCCGTCGCTCAGCCAGAACCTGATCCTGGTGTCGCTGGAGTTACGGGCCGGGCGCAGCCTCGACGACGCGCTGAAGGCGCTTGCCGACCGCCTCAGCCTCGACGAGGTTCGCTCCTTCGCCACGCTCTTGCAGCAATCCAAGGAACTCGGCACCAGCCTGTCGGGCTCGCTGCGCGTCTTTTCCGACGAGATGCGGCACAAGCGCATGTCGCTGGCCGAGGAGAAGGCGCATGCCCTGCCGGCCAAGATGTCGGTTCCGGTGACGGTCTGCATCCTGCCGGTGGTGCTGATGATCGCCATTATCCCGATCATCGTGAAGCTGACAGCCGCCCACTGAGGTGTGTCGATATTCAGGTGATGCCGGCCTGCAAATGGCGGCTTCCTGCGCTTCCGGTGCTCACGTACTTCAAGTACGCTCCGCTCTGGTCCTCGTAAGCCACCATTCTCGGCTCGGCCTGACCTGAATCTCAACACACCTCGACGGTCGCGGGACGCTGGTTAACGCATCCTTGGCGCGCAACCGAATTTTAGCTGCATTTCGGCACCGAAGCTTAATCGCTCTTCTGTATTGTTTTTCCTGAAGAACGACCCGGCAAATCGGGCGATGGGGCAGGGGCATGCGTCAGAGACTTCCCAGGGCAGCGGCGGCGTTGGCGGCCGTCTTGATGATCACCGGCTGTACGACGAACAACAACGTCGACACGACCAAGACCACGGCGATCCAGCCGGTGGCCAAGGATGTCAGCGCCAACGACCTCGTCGAAGGCAAGGCGCAGTTCCGCGAGGCGAATTTCGGCCTGGCCGAACAGCATTTCCGCAAGGCGGTCGAACTCAAATCCGACAATGCCGAGGCCTGGATGGGGCTTGCCGCATCCTATGACGAGCTTGGCCGCTTCGACTTCGCCGACCGCGCCTATGCGCAGTTGCTGAAGGTCGCGGGACGCAAGCCGCAGATCGTCAACAATATGGGTTATTCGCAGCTCTTGCGCGGCAACAAGAAAAAGGCGCGCACGCTGCTGCTCGAAGCCAAGGCGGGCATGGCCGACCAGACGGTGGTCAACGCCAATCTGGCGCTGCTCGACAAGGGCTGATGCCTCTGCGGTTCGCGCATCCCGTGTACTGTCACGGGATTTCGCCTCACATGTCGACGCTTTGTAAACCCTGTGTCGAGGTAGCGTTGGGCATCGGCCGAAAACGGTTTGCGCCAGCTGCCGCCAGCCTACATTGAGGGGACGGGCACCGGCTAGACGCTAGAGGCAGTTCTTCAGGGATGTTGGATTTCAGTTCGCTCCTGCTCGCGGCGGCGCTGTCGGGCACCTGCCTCAGCATCACCATGTTTGCGATCTGGCTGACCACGCCGCGGGCGCGCTTCGTGCTCACGGTCGCCTGCGGCATCCTCGTGCTCGTCGCCCATGTCGTCGCGTTCTGGCGCTACACCAAGGATCCCGATCCCTGGCTGTGCCAGGCGGTGTTGGCGCTGCTGACCCTGGGTTTCCTGATCATCTGCCTGTCGGCCATGCAGTATCTCGGCTTCCGCGACTACCGCCGCGCCATCGTGCCGGCGCTGGCCGCGATGGCGGCCTGCGCGCTGGTCACCTATCTCGGCTTCGACGGCATCGGCTTCCAGATCACCTATGCGGCCGTGACGGCGTTGCTCGCGGCGATCGGGGCGATGTTCTGGATGAAGGGGGATCACGACCGCCGGATCCTGCTCGTCGTTTCGTTCCTCAGCGGCGCCTGCGGCTTGTCCTTCGCGCTGTGCGGCCTGGCGTTGCTGGCGCAAGGGCAGTGGGTGCTGGGTGCTGCGCCCGACAATTGGGCGGAGCGGCTGAACTCCGTCGTCGCGGTCGCCTGCATGACAGGCCTCGGCGCGCTGACGCTTTCGCTGCACCATCTGCAGGCGCAGATCGAGCTCAAGGCTGAAACCATGACCGATCCGCTGACTGGCCTGATGAACCGCAGGGCGCTCAACGAGCTCTATGGCGACCGCCGCTTCGGTCCATTCATGGCGATCGCCATGTTCGATCTCGACCATTTCAAGATGACCAACGACGTTTTCGGCCATCCCGTCGGCGACCAGGTCCTTTGCCGCTTCGCGGCGGTGATCAAGAAATACGGCAGGGCAGGGGTCGACGCCTTTCGGCTGGGCGGCGAGGAATTCGCGCTCGTCATGACGCGCGTGACGCCGGAAAAGGCGCATGACATGGCAAGCCGGATCGGCGTCGCTTTCGGCACCGAGGTCGTTCCGACCCATCGCGGCCCGCTGCGCAACAGCGTCAGCGGCGGCATGGGATTCGGCTCGGCCGCGGGCCGTCCCCTCGACGAAGTGCTGGCGCAAGCGGACGCCGCGCTTTACGCGGCCAAGCGTGCCGGGCGCAACCGCGTCATCGCTCGGGACGAAGCGAGCCAGCCCGATGCCGGACCGGCCCTGAAGACTGCCTGAGCAAACGCTACTCCGCGGCGCCGAGATATTCCGACAGCGGCGGGCAGGAGCAGACCAGGTTGCGGTCGCCGGCCACGTTGTCGATGCGCGAGACCGGCGGCCAGTATTTCGCCGCCAGATCGGCGTCGCCCGCCGGATAGGCCGCCTCCAGCCGCGAGTAGGGATGTTTCCACTCACCG
The DNA here is from genome assembly GCF_020165615.1 of Mesorhizobium sp. BH1-1-5. Taxonomy (NCBI): domain Bacteria; kingdom Pseudomonadati; phylum Pseudomonadota; class Alphaproteobacteria; order Hyphomicrobiales; family Phyllobacteriaceae; genus Mesorhizobium; species Mesorhizobium sp. BH1-1-5. The sequence continues at coordinate 27,686 of NZ_JAIUIM010000005.1, read as the reverse complement.
GCAAGCGCTTCCGCCGCGGTGTGCGGGGCGTTGACCAGAGGGTTGTCGCCGGATGGCCATTCGCCCTTCGCCACTTTCGCAGCCTCGCCTGCGATGGCGATCATCGCCTCGCAGAAGCGGTCGAGCTCACCCTTAGGCTCGGACTCGGTCGGTTCCACCATCAGCGTGCCGGCGACCGGGAACGACATGGTCGGCGCGTGGAAACCGTAGTCGATCAGGCGCTTGGCGATGTCGTCGACGCTAATGCCGGCGCTGTCCTTGAGCACGCGCGTGTCGAGGATGCACTCATGCGCGATGCGGTCGCTCCGGCCCTTGTAGAGCAGCGGGTAGTGCGGCGCGAGCCGGGTCGCCACATAGTTGGCCGAAACGATCGCCGTCTCGGTCGCCTGCTTCAGGCCGGAGCCACCCATCATGCGGATGTACATCCACGTGATCGGCAGGATGGACGCGCTGCCGAAGGGGGCGGCGGCAACGGCATGCGCCGAGCCTTCGGTGACATGGCCCGGCAGATAGGGTTTCAGATGCGCCCTGACGCCGATCGGGCCGACGCCCGGGCCGCCGCCGCCATGCGGAATGCAGAAGGTCTTGTGCAGGTTCATGTGGCAGACGTCGGCGCCGATGTCGCCGGGGCGGGCGAGGCCGACGAGCGCGTTGAGATTGGCGCCGTCGAAATAGACCTGGCCGCCATGCTCGTGGATCAGCGCGCAGAGATGACGCGCGCCTTCCTCGTAGACGCCATGCGTCGAGGGGTAGGTGAACATCAGCGCGGCAAGGTTCTTGGAATGCTCGTTGGCCTTGGCGCGCAGGTCGTCCATGTCGATATTGCCGTCATCCAGGCAGCGCACGACGACGACGTTCATGCCCGCCATCGCAGCGCTTGCCGGGTTGGTGCCATGCGCGGAGGACGGGATCAGGCAAATGGTGCGGTGGCCTTCGCCGCGAGCGCGGTGATAGGCGCGGATGGCGAGCAGGCCGGCATATTCGCCCTGGCTGCCGGCATTGGGCTGCAGGCTGACGGCGTCGAACCCGGTGATTTCCGACAACCAAGCTTCCAGGTCGTCGGCCATCTTGCGATAGCCCTCGGAATGGCCGGCCGGCGCGAAGGGATGCAGATTGGCGACGCTCGGCCAGCTCACCGGCATCATCTCGGCGGCGGCGTTGAGCTTCATGGTGCAGGATCCGAGCGGGATCATGGTGCGGTCGAGCGCCAGATCCTTATCGGCCAGCCGGCGCAGGAAGCGCATCATCTCGGTTTCGGAATGGTTGTCGTGGAAGACCGGCTGGGTCAGGAATTCCTTGCCGCGCGGCTTGCCCGGCATGGAGCTGTCTCCCGCCGCGCCGGGCTTGGCCCCGAACAGAGCGGCGATCGCCTCGAGATCGGCTTCCGTGGAGGTCTCGTCGAAGGCGACGCTGACGCGGTCGGCATCGATGAGGCGCAACAGCCGGCCGGTCTTCTCGGCGGCGGCGGCAATTGCCGCGGCCTTGCCCTTCACTTCGGCGGTGACCGTGTCGAAGCGGCTCGTGCCAAGCACCGATACGCCAGCGGCCTTGAGACCCGAGGCGAGGCGGCCGGCCAACCCACGAATCTGCCCAGCAATCGCCTGCAGGCCGGCGGGGCCGTGCCAGATCGCATAGGCCGTCGCCATGTTGGCGAGCAGCGCCTGCGCGGTGCAGATGTTGGAGGTGGCCTTGTCGCGGCGGATGTGCTGCTCGCGCGTCTGCAGCGCCAGCCGGTAGCCCGGGCGGCCCTTGGTATCGGTAGACTGACCGACGAGGCGGCCAGGCATCAGGCGGGTCAATTTGTCGGAAACGGCGCAATAGGCGGCGTGCGGACCGCCAAATCCCATCGGCACGCCGAAGCGCTGCATGGGGCCGACGGCGATGTCGGCACCGAGCTTCGCCGGCGCGTCAGCCAGCGTCAGCGCCAGCGGGTCGGCAATGAAGACGACCAGTGCGCCTGTAGCGCGGGCCTTTTCGATCGCCGCCTTGTGGTCGCCATAGACGCCGAAGGTATCTGGCCAGGAGACGAGCAGGGCGGCGGTGTTGTCGTCGATCGTCTCGCCGTCGACCTCGATGCCGAGCGGCTCGGCGCGGGTGCGCACGACGTCCAGCGTCTGCGGATGCGGCGTGCCGGCGAGCGCCACCTTGGTGCGCTTGTCGCGATGATGGCGCAGCGCGATGCCGACGGCCTCGGCGACGGCGGTCGCTTCATCGAGGAGAGAGGCTGACGCCACCGGCAGGCCGGTGAGCTCGGCGACCAGGGTCTGGAAATTGAACAGCATTTCCAGCCGGCCTTGGCTGATCTCGGCCTGGTAGGGCGTGTAGGCCGTGTACCAGGCCGGGTTCTCGAACAGGTTGCGCTGGATGACCGGCGGCACGAAGACGCCATGATAGCCGGCGCCGATGAAGCTCTTCAGCACCGTGTTCTTCGCCATGATCGCCGACAATTCGGCCAGCGCTTCTGCTTCGCTCGCTGGAGCGGGCAGGTTGAGCGGCAGGTCGAGGCGGATCGACCGCGGCACCGCCTGGCTGATCAGCGTCTCGACGGACGGGACGCCGATCACGGCAAGCATGGCTCTGACATCATTGACACCCGGACCGATATGGCGGGCCGAGAAGGGAGTAAGCGCTGCGGTCATGTCTTTATGTCCTGATATCAGCCGATATGGGCTTTGTAGCCGGCCTCATCCATGAGGCTGTCGAGTTGGCTTTCGTTGGCGAGCTTCATCTTCCAGAGCCAGCCGTCGCCGGTCGCGGCCGAATTGACCAGCGAGGGGTCGGCCGACAGCGAGGCGTTGGCTTCGGTGATCTCGCCGTCGACCGGCGCGTAGACGTCCGATGCCGCCTTTACGGATTCGACGACGACGGCGGTGTCGCCCTTGGCGAGCTTGCGGCCGATTTCCGGCAGCTCGACGAAGACGAGATCGCCGAGCTGTTCCTGCGCATAGTCGGTGATGCCGACAGTGGCGACGCCGCCCTCGACGCGCAGCCACTCATGGTCTTCGGTGAAATAGGTCTTTGCCATCTGGAAATCATCCTTTGCGGTAACGGTGTGGGGTGAAGGGCAGGGACGCGACATCGACCGGGATTTTCGTCCCGCGGACGTCGGCGAAGAGTTTGGTGCCGGGCTTGGCCAGCGCGGTGTCGACGTAGCCCATGGCGACGGGGTGGCCCGTCGAAGGGCCGAAACCGCCCGATGTGACGTGGCCGGCCGGATTTCCGTCGCCATCGATGAGCGCCGCGCCGGCGCGCACCGGCTGGCGCCCGTCAGGCTTCAGGCCGGCGCGTTTCTGCGACGGCCCGCGCTCGATGATCGAGCGCAGCGCGCCGGCGCCGATGAAATGGCCGGCGGCCCGGATCTCCTTGGGTATCGCCCACATCAGTCCGGCGCTTGCCGGGTCGATCTCCGGCGTCAGGTCCTGGCCGTGCAGGCAAAGACCGGCCTCAAGCCGCAGGCTGTCGCGCGCGGCAAGGCCAATCCACTGCACGCGCTCGTCCTTGAGCAGGCTGGCGACGAGATCGCGGGCATCCGCCTCCGGCAGGCCGATCTCGAAACCGTCCTCGCCGGTGTAGCCGGAGCGGCTCATGAACCAGTTTTGACGCGGTTCGACCCCATGCATGAAGAGCAGCGAGCCGGTTTCGATGCCAGCCCTGGCAAGCGCGGCCCAGGCGTCCGGACCCTGGATCGCCAGGAAAACGCGGTCGAGCGGCTCGACCCTGGCATCGAAGTCGGCGGAGAAGTCCCGTAGATGCTTCTCGTCCTCCACCGCGTTGCCGGCATTGGCCACCACCATGAACCGGTCGTCGCCCAGGCGCGTGACGATCAGGTCGTCAATGATGCCTGCCGCCTCGTTGAGGAAGAAAGTGTATTTGGACTGCGAGATGTCCAGCGCGCCGGCGTCGAGCGGGCAGGCGCGGTTCAACAACGCGGCGGCCCCCGGACCGGAGACCTCGAACAGCTTCATATGCGAGATGTCGAACAGGCCGGCATGCTCGCGCGTGTGAAGATGCTCCTTCATCACGCCGGGTGGGTAGGTGAGCGGCATCGACCAGCCGGCGAAGGCGCCGAAGCGCGCCCCCGCGGCCTGATGCAAATCCTCAAGGGGCAGATGTCTGGTGTGGTCGCCTGTCATGTCTTCTCCAGAGTCGCACGCAATCGACCGCCGTAGGCGGCCTAGTTCGTGCCCCTCTGTCTGAAGCCTGAGAGACTTGCGCCCCGTAACTCTGTCGGCAGCGCTTACACCTTCGGCGCGGGAAGATTCCCGACTTTCCAGAGTTGTCTTTCCCGTTTACGGTTCTTTTGCCTGAGAGATTTCGGGCGATTTCCCCTTCGGCGACAGCTTTCGCTGCTCTCTCCCGCAAACAGGTAGGACTCAGTTGCCCGAGCCCTCGACGCGCCATCCATAGCCCGTCGGCGACACCTTGTCACCTCCCAGCGACATTTAAGATGCGCCGATATTCAGGTGAGGCCGGCCTGCAAGTAGCGGCTTCCTGCGCTTCCGGTGCTCACGTACTTTAGTACGCTCCGCTCCGGTTCTCGCAAGCCACCACTTTCGGCTCGGCCTGACCTGAATCTCGACGCATCTTAAGCGCCCAAACCGGCAAGGCTTCGCTAACCACGCCATTTGCCGGTTTCTCAAGACAATGCTGATAAAGCTGACGGATAACGCCGGCAAAGGCGACGGGCAGGGACGGCAAATGGGCGAATTGATCATGAGCGCTCCGGTGGCGGGGCTGACCTCGAAGAACAAGATCACGGCCGAAGACGTGACGATGCTGCGGCGCGAGGTGTTCGCGGACGGCGTGGTGAGCCGCGGGGAGGCGGAGGCGCTGTTCGCGCTCGACCAGACGGCGCGCGACAAATGCGGCGAGTGGACGCCGTTCTTCGTCGAGGCGGTGACCGACTACATCGTTCACCAGGAAAAGCCGGAAGGCTATATCTCCGAGCAGAATGCCGACTGGCTGGTCCGCACGATCTCGCGCGACGGCATGGTCGACAGCCAAACCGAGCTCGAGCTGCTGGTGCATGTGCTGGAGGAAGCGAAATCCTCGCCCGGCCAGCTCTCGGCCTATGCGCTGGAACAGGTCGCGCATGCGGTGATGGACGGCAAGGGTCCGCTGATGCATGGCGGCAGCCTGGTTCCCGGCCATGTCGCCAAGTCCGAGGTCGATCTCTTGCGCCGCATCCTCTACGCCTATGGCGGCGACGGCAACATCGCCATCAGCAAGGCCGAGGCGGAGGTCCTGTTCAGGATCAACGACCGGACCGCGGCGGCCGACAACGATCCGTCCTGGAACGACCTCTTCGTCAAGGCGATCGCCAACTATATCATGTGCTCGACCGGCTACGAGCCGCCGACGCGGGAGGTGGCGCTTCGCCACGAGACCTTCCTCGACGAGGCGTGCCCGACGCTTGGCGGTTTCTTCAGCCGGATGGTCTCGGGCGGGTTCGCCGCGATCCGCGAAGCCTATCATTCGCCCGGCGATATCGAGGCGGAATGGGAAGCCAGGAACCGGGCCAACGAGGCGCTAGCCCGCCGCGCCGAGACGATCGATGCCAGCGAGGCCGAATGGCTTGCCGAGCGCGTCGGCGGCGGCCAGCGGCCGCTGCGCGACAACGAGCGCGCGCTGCTGACGCTGATCAGGCAGGCTTCGCCGGAAATCCATCCGGCCCTGAAGCCGCTGCTCGAGAAAGTGGCCTAGCCTTACTGCTTGGGCTTGGTTGGTTCCGGCTTGGCCTGGTCTGTCTTGGCCTGGTCCGGCTTGGCCGAGGTATCGAAGCGCGACATCCATTTGAAGCCGCCGAACCAGTAACGTCGGACACCGGCGATGGTGCCGTCGGCGACGCGCGCGCCGATCCAGTTGTTGACGTATTGGACGAGGCGGATGTCGTCGGGGCGCAGGGCGAATGCCTCCGGCGTGCGCAGCAGCGGGCCGCCGACCAGCCTGAATTTCGCATCGTAGAGCCTCGCCGCCATCTGCGGCGTCGGCGAGGTGGCGACCATCGCCTGCGCGTCGCCGCCGATGATCGCGGCAAAGACGTCGGCCGTGTTGTCGAAGGACAGGATGTTCGCCTTCGGAAAGGCTTCCTTGGCAGCCGCCTCGTCGGTGGAATTGGACAGCACGGCGATCTTATATCCCGGCGCCGTCAGCGCCTTTCCCGGCCTTTTGCCGAGGCTGGCGATCGAGGCCACCATGCGAATGTCGGCGGTGCCGGTCGGATTGGAGAACACAACCTCGCGAGCGCGCTCCGGCGTGCTGGCATAGCCCGCGGCGATCAGGTCGAAATCGCCCTTGAGCAGACGCGTCTTCAGGTCGTTCCACGGCACTTCGACCAGCTTCAGGTCGACGCCGAGATCGGACGCCAGGGCGCTGGTCAGGTCGACATCGTAGCCCGCGAATTTGCCGTCCGCGTTCTTGAGGATCCATGGCGGGTTGAGCGCCACGCCGACCGTCAGTGTCTTCTGGTCGATGACGCGCTTCAGGCTGTCGTCGGCGCGAGCCGGCAATAACGCCAGCCAGGCAGAGAGAACAAGTATGATCGCCGCGATCATTTTGTTAGCGCGCATGAATATATCCTCGCTGCAGTCTGTCTGGTTGTAAGACTTACACAGAGGTGCCATTCTGTCGATAGCGAACCCAATTGGAGACTTGCGATGTCGGCGCGGATGGCGGTTACCGGTTCGATGGTGTTGCTGGCCAGCTTCCTGGGCAATCCGGCGCAACTGTCGCTGCTGCCCGATGCCGCGCAGGCCGCAGGCCCGATGCGCTTGGTCTGCTCGAGTTCCAACTACCGCTACTCCTATTGCGGGGTCGACACGCGTGGCGGCGTGCAATTGACCAACCGGCTTTCGAAGTCGCGTTGCCAGTTCGGCACAAGCTGGGGCTATGACGGCGGCGGCATCTGGGTGGACAAGGGCTGCTCGGCGCAATTCCTGATCGCCGGCTCCGGCCGAAGGCCGTCTCCGGGCGATGCGGCCGCGGCCATCATCGTCGGCGGCATTGTCGGCGCCATCCTCGACAACAATGACAGGCACGGCCGCCATTCGGACAATTACTATCCGAGGCCGAAGCCGCGCCGCGACGATCGATGGATCGACCCGACGCCGCAATTCGACAGGGACGGCAATCCCAATTTCGACACCCATGGCAACTATCAGGGATGTCACGGCATGGGCTGCAGGGTGGATAATCCGGATGAGATGGGGGACGCGCCGCCCGAGCCGGGCCAAACCACGTTCGACAGCTCGGACGAATGATCGCGCCGCCGAGCTTCGCATACTGAACGCCAAGCTCGTCCGGCCGCCGCCTAGCCGATCGTCTTGCAAAGGATGATGTTGGAATGGCCTTCGGGCCACCCGGTCAATTCGGCCATGCGCTCGAAGCCGGCTTTTTCGTACAAGCCTGGCGCCTGGAAGTCGTGGGTCGAAACCCATATCCGCAGCGAGCCGCGCGCGGCGGCCTCCGCGACGAAGGCATCGAGCAGCTTCCTGCCGTGGCCAAGGCCGCGATAGGCTTCGTCGACCCACATCAGCGTGAGCTCGGCGATGCCGGCCCAGGAATAACCGGCAGCGGCCCCGACGGCGCGCCCTTCATCATCCCGTAGGACAAAGACGAGAGCGCGGTCGTCGCCACGACCGGTCAGCCGCCGGTTGTCGGCGTCGAGACGCGCCTCGATGGCATCGGGCCCGGCTGCCGCAAGATCGTGCTCGGCCTGCAGGCGAGGGCCCGTCAAATCCCGCCATACCAGTCGTAGCCATTGTCTTCCCAATAGCCGCCGCGGCCGCCGCCGACCTTGGCGAAGCTGTCGACCAGCTCGATCTTGTAGAGATATTTCGGCATCTTGTAGCCGAGCTGGCGCTCGACCCGCACGCGCAGCGGCGCGCCGTTCTCGACCGGCAGCGGCTTGCCATTCAGGCCATAGGCCAGGATCGTCTGCGGATGGCGGGCGTCGATCAGGTCGATCGTGCCGTAATATTTGATGTCGCCGGACAGGCTTTGCTCGATCGTGTCGAGGCAGTGGAACATGACGTAGCGGGCCTCAGGCTTCACCACCGCCTGGTCGAGCACAAGCGACAGCGGCGTGCCGGTCCATTTGGCGATGCAGCTCCAGCCTTCGACGCAATCGTGGCGGGTGATCTGGGTGCGGCTCGGCATGTTCTGGAGCTGCTCGCGGGTCAGCGACAAAGGCTTTTCGACAAGCCCGGTTACCTCCAGCCGCCAGTCCGCGAAATTGTTGGCGAGCAGACCTTTGTAGGTGTCGTCGTCGGGCGCCGTGACGCCATTCGGTCGCTGTGGCTGGCGGATATCGGCCTCGGTGAATTCCGGCGCCAGCGCGTCCCGGCCGGCGAGCAGGCGTTGCGCGCGCCAGGTCAGGCCATTGGCGTTTTCGAGGAAGTTGCGCAGGCCGCCGCCGATGCCGAGGCCGCTGTCGAACGCGTCGCAGCCCGAGAGCGCGATGCCGGACAGGCTAAGGCTGCTGGCGGTGAGGAACTTTCTTCGGCTCATTTGGAGCTTGGGGCTGATCTGGAACTTTGCCATGTCAGGCGCTCCTCTCGGTCGGCTGGTCGTGCTTTGCAGGCGGGTCGGTGCGGTACCAGCCGGTGATGATCGAGCGCAACTCGTTGATCGGGCCGGCGGCCAGGATCATCAGGATGTGGATGATGAAGAAAAGGACGAGCAGCACCATGACGGTGAAGTGGATGGTGCGCGCCGTCTGCCTGCCGCCGAGGATTTCGTTGAGCCAGGGCAGCACCGAATTCATGCTCGGCGACATGGCGAGACCGGTTATGATCATCAGCGGCAAAAGCACGAAAAGCACGCCGCCATAGGCCATTTTCTGCAGCGTGTTGTATTCGCGCGTGTGGTGGAATTTCAGCTTTGCGTGGTCGACGATGTCGCGCGGCAGCCTGCGCAGGTCCGACACGCGAGGGGCGAGGTCGCGGCGGATGTGGCCGTTGATCAGGCCTGCGATCAGCCAGATGAGCAGCGTCGTGGTCAGGATCCAGGCGAAGAAGAAATGCACCACGCGGGCGGTGCCGAGATCGTAGTAAGAGGGGATCGTCGCCCAGGCCGGGAAGGCGCGCTGCGTCTGCTGTCGGGGTGGACCAGACCAGCCGAGCACGCCGGTGGTGTCGAAGCGATGACCGAAGATTTCGGTGAAACCACGGGGGCCGTTCGTGGTGTTTTCGGCGCCGATCTCGAGAATGGTGTTGTTGAACTCGAAGCCGGACTGCTTGCCGATATAGAGCTGCGGCCGCGCATTGAAGATCTGCAGGCCGGAAAGCAGCATGAAGAACAGCGAGAAAGCCCAGATCCAGTGGGTCAACCGCGTCCAGCGCGACTGCCGATAGATGAGGGTCGTGTCCTTGCCGTCCGCCTTGGCGGCGGATTGGTTGTTGGCAACAGTGTCCATCTTGCCTCCGGCCGCCTCGTGCAGGCGGCTTCTCAGGTCATTGTCTCCCCCTCAATACGTCGCCGCACAAGGCAATGTTTCATGCGATCACGGATTTATTACGGAGCGCCCAGGCTGACCGCGAGATTGACCGCCGCGGCAACGATCACGGTGTTGAAGAAAAAGGTCAGGATCGAATGGACGAGCACCACCACTCGCATTTGCGAGGTCGTGATGGCGGTATCCGCCGTCTGGGCCGTCATGCCGATCACCGTCGCGAAGTAGAGAAAATCCCAGCCTTCGGGTCTCTTGTCGCCGGGAAAATCGAGGCCGCCGACCGGCATCTTCTTCTTGGTCGTCTCGTCAATCTCGTCGCCGTCCTTCCAATAGAGATGGGCATAATGCAAGGACGCCATGGCGTGGATGGTGAACCAGCCGAGCGGGATCGAGAGCATGGCGAAGGCGAGCTGCAGGGGATGCGCGGCATCCTTCTGGTTGATGAGCAGGAACAGCGAGACGATGGCCGCGCCGACGACAAAAAGCGTGACGGCGAAGATCAGGAACACCGGCAGGTCGGTCGCGCGCGCGTTCTTGCTGAGATAGCGGCCGGTGAGGCTGGGCATCAGGGCCAGCACCAGGGCGATATAGCTTACGAAGAACAAATTTGCGCCGATCGAGTAGGGCATCGGCGCGCGCAGCAACAGGGCAAGCAGCAGCGCGACGATGCCGACGGCCGCGGCGAGGGCGAACTGCATGTGCCGATGCATCGGCGTCTTGAGATCGTCACCCATGGCCCGAGGCCCCTGAAGACGTTGGATCAGTCCGGTGTGACGGATTTGAGCGCGCGCCGCAAGATGCGGTCGAGCTCGCCGAGAAATTGCGATCTGTCCTTTGGCGAGAAGCTGGCGTTGAAGCCCCGGCTTTCGCCGGTCTCGCGCAGATGCTGCTTCAAATCGCGCATCGCCACCGCCATGCCGATGGTCTCCGGCGTGAAGGGGCGGCCGGTGGGGCCGAGCACATGCGCGCCGAGCGCCACCGTGCGCGCGGCCAGCGGGATATCGGCCGTCACCACTATGTCATTGGCCCGGGCGTTCTCGACGATCCAGTCGTCCGCCGCATCCGCTCCCTTGGAGACGACGACGTTGCGGATCATTGGATCGCGCGATGGCCGCAGGCCGCCATTGGAGACATAGGTGACGACGACGCCATGGCGCTCGGCGACCTTCTCGACCTCTGCCTTGACCGGGCAGGCATCGGCGTCGACATAGATGGTGGGAGCGGGCATCTTCTCTCCAAACGAATATGGGGCCGGCTTTCGACCGGCCCCATGGCAGAAATATCGCAACTTGTCAGGCCGGCAGCGCGCCGGACTTTTTCGCCGTCCAGGTGGCGATGTAGTCCATCAGGCCGGGGTTGAGGCAGTCATAGGGCTCGAGCCCGATCGACTTCAGCTGGGCGCGGATGCCGTCCATCCGCTTCGGGTCGACGCCGGATTCGATGATCGAGGAGACGAAGGCGGTGAAGCCCGGTGGCGACCAGCCGTCCTCCTCGAAGCGCTCGGGATGGATGAAGGACAGGCCCTTGAAGGGATGGTCGCGCTCGACCGGGCCGTACATGTGGACGCCGCAGCCGGTGCAGGCATGGCGCTGGATGAGTGCTGCCGGATCGACCACCTTCAGCTTGTCGCCGTTCTCCGTCACGGTGACGTCGCCCGTGCCGGCAACGGCCACGACCGAGAACACGGCGCCCTCCGGCTTCCAGCACTTGGTGCAGCCGCAGGCGTGGTTGTGGGCGATCTGGCCCTTGACCTTCACTTTCACCGGCTTCGAGGTGCAAAGACAGACCAGCGTGCCGCCGGAGAAGGATGCGCTTTCCTTCGGCAAGCCATTGTCGATCGAGTGATGCAGTTTTTCGGCCATTCCTGTTTCCTCCCATGTTGACAAAAAAGGGTCGCCGGCACTCCGGCCTGCGGCCCGGTGGGTTGCTTCAGTAAACCACGACACTCCTGATCGATTTGCCCTCATGCATGAGGTCGAAACCCTTGTTGATGTCCTCGAGCTTCAGCGTGTGGGTGATCATCGGGTCGATCTGGATCTTTTTCTCCATGTACCAGTCGACGATCCTGGGCACATCGGTGCGGCCGCGCGCGCCGCCGAAGGCGGTGCCCATCCAGCTGCGGCCGGTGACCAACTGGAACGGCCTGGTCGATATCTCCTGGCCGGCGCCGGCAACGCCGATGACGACCGACTTGCCCCAGCCGCGATGCGAGGCTTCCAGCGCCTGGCGCATCACCTTGGTGTTGCCGGTGCAGTCGAACGTGTAGTCGGCGCCGCCGATCTGGTCGGCGCCGCGCTTGGTCATGTTGACCAGGTAAGGCACGACGTCGCCGTCGATCTCCTTCGGATTGACGAAATGCGTCATGCCGAACTTCTCGCCCCAAGCCTTCTTGTCGTTGTTCAAATCGACGCCGATGATCATGTCGGCGCCGGCAAGGCGAAGCCCCTGGATGACGTTGAGGCCGATGCCGCCGAGGCCGAAGACGACCGCGGTCGCCCCTTGTTCGACCTTGGCCGTGTTGATGACGGCGCCGATGCCGGTAGTCACCCCGCAGCCGATATAGCAGATCTTGTCGAAGGGGGCGTCGGGATTGACCTTGGCCACCGCGATCTCCGGCAGCACGGTGAAGTTGGAGAAGGTCGAGCAGCCCATATAGTGGAACAGTTTTTCGCCCCCGAGCGAGAAGCGTGACGAACCATCGGGCATCAACCCTTGCCCCTGCGTGGCGCGGATGGCGGTGCACAAATTGGTCTTCCTCGACAGGCAGGACGGGCACTGCCGGCATTCGGGCGTGTAAAGCGGGATGACATGGTCGCCCTTCCTGACCGAGGTCACGCCCTTGCCGACATCGATGACGATGCCGGCGCCCTCATGGCCCAGGATCGCCGGGAACAGGCCTTCCGGATCGGCGCCCGACAGCGTGAACTCGTCGGTATGGCAGATGCCGGTCGCCTTCACCTCGACCAGCACCTCGCCCTCGCGCGGACCTTCAAGGTCCACCTCCATGATCTCAAGCGGCTTTCCGGCGGCAACGGCTACGGCGGCACGCGTTTTCATGAGGCACTTCCTCCCAAGCGATCTGTAAGTTTTAGCTAACGGCAAGCTGTTTGTGGCGAATGCCGGCCTGCCATCCGTTCGGCGTTACGGGCAAGCTTAGCGAGTTCCGCGCTGGCGGCCAACGTCTCTTGCGACGTTTTTCGGCGCGGTTTCTGCAATCGGGACCGCCCCGGGAAGCCAATCCGCGGGCACTTGAGGCGCGCCGGAATTGTCCATAGAACTGGATCGCTTCGCCGGAGGAACGACATCCGAATGTTCAAGAAGATCCTGATCGCCAATCGCGGCGAGATCGCCTGCCGCGTGATCAAGACGGCACGCAAGATGGGGATTGCCACCGTTGCGGTCTATTCGGATGCCGATCGCGATGCCGTACATGTCGAGATGGCCGACGAGGCGGTGCATATCGGGCCTTCACCGGCGGCGCTGAGCTACCTGGTCGCCGAGAATATCATCGCCGCCTGCAAGGAGACCGGCGCGGAAGCCGTGCATCCGGGCTATGGCTTCCTGTCCGAGCGCGCGTCTTTCTGCGAGGCGCTGGAGAAGGAAGGCATCGTCTTCATCGGGCCGAAGCCCAAGGCCATCAAGGCGATGGGCGACAAGATCGAATCGAAGAAGTTCGCCAGCCAAGCCAAGGTCTCGACTGTGCCCGGGTGGCTCGGCGTCATCGAAGACCCCGACCATGCCGAACTGATCGCCGGTGAGATCGGCTATCCGGTGATGATCAAGGCCTCGGCCGGCGGCGGCGGCAAGGGCATGCGCATCGCCTGGACCAAATCGGAGGTGCGCGATGGTTTCGAGCGCGCGCGTTCGGAAGCGAAAAGCTCCTTCGGCGACGACCGCGTCTTCATCGAAAAATTCGTCGTCGATCCGCGCCATATCGAAATCCAGGTGCTGGCCGACGCGCATGGCACGGCGCTTTATCTCGGCGAGCGCGAATGCTCGATCCAGCGCCGCAACCAGAAAGTGGTCGAGGAGGCGCCGTCGCCATTCCTCGACGCCAAGACCAGGAAGGCGATGGGCGAGCAGGCGGTGGCGCTCGCCAAGGCCGTCGACTACCAGAGCGCCGGCACCGTCGAGTTCATCGTCGACAAGGACAAGAACTTCTATTTCCTTGAAATGAATACGCGATTGCAGGTCGAGCACCCGGTGACCGAGCTCGTCACCGGCATCGACTTGGTCGAGCAGATGATCCGCGTCGCCGCCGGCGAAAAGCTCGGCATCGGGCAGAGCGACGTGAAGCTCAATGGCTGGGCGGTGGAAAGCCGCCTCTACGCGGAGGATCCTTTCCGCAATTTCCTGCCGTCGATCGGCCGGCTGACGCGTTACCGGCCGCCGGAAGAAGGTACGTTCGGCGACGTCGTGGTTCGCAACGATACCGGCGTCACCGAGGGCTCGGAAATCTCGATGTTCTATGACCCGATGGTGGCGAAGCTCTGCACCTGGGCGCCGACACGGCTCGAGGCGATCGACGCGATGTCGGAGGCGCTCGACAGCTTCGTCGTCGACGGCATCGAGCACAACATCCCGTTCCTTTCGGCGCTGATGCAGCACCCGCGCTGGCGCGAGGGGCGGCTGTCGACCGGCTTCATCGCCGAGGAATATCCGGACGGCTTTGCGCCGGTCGAACCGGATGGCGAGGAGAGGGCGGTGTTCGCCGCCGTCGCAACCGCGATCGAGCTGCTGCGCCGCGACCGGCTCGACCGCCTGAGCGGCCGGCTGGCGCCGCATTCCGGCCATCTCAAGCGCGACTGGGTGGCGAAGGTCGGCGCCGACTATCTTCCGGTCGAAATCGTCGACGGCATGGTTTCCATACCGATGGAGGTCGATCTGTCGATCGACGGCGGCAAGCCGTTGACGGTCGCCTCCGATTGGCGACCGGGCGACGCGCTCTGGCAGGGCACGGTCGGCGGCGACAAGGTCGTTGCACAGATCCGCCCGATGCTGAACGGTTTGCGCATTGCCTGGAAAGGCATGTCGGTGACGGCGCGCGCCATGTTGCCGCGCACCGCCGAGCTCGAAAGGCTGATGCCGGAAAAACTGCCGCCGGACACCTCGAAGATGCTGCTCTGCCCGATGCCCGGCCTCGTCGTCTCGATCGCCGTCGCAGAGGGCCAGGAGGTCAAGGCCGGCGAGACGCTGGCTGTGGTCGAGGCCATGAAGATGGAGAACGTGCTGCGCGCCGAACGCGACCTCACGATAGCCAAGCTCAACGCCAAGCCGGGCGACAGCCTGGCGGTCGATGCCGTGATCATGGAGTTCGCCTAATCGGCTTGCCGTGCACACGTGATCGCTGGACTCGCATCGCAGGCTCCTGGACAATACATCTCACACCGATGTTGAGTCCTTTCGAGCGACACGAAGCCCATGGCGGATGAACGACTTCCACGCGACCCGTTGCAGCGCGAAGCGGCGGTGAAGGCTGCGCGGCCGGAAGCGCCGGCGCGTACTTTCATCCATCTGCGCGTGCATTCGGCCTATTCGCTGCTCGAGGGCGCCTTGCAGCTCGGCGCGATCGTCGGCCACGCCGTCAAGGACGAGGCGCCGGCGATCGCGGTCACCGACACCAACAATCTATTCGGCGCGCTCGAATTCGCCCAGAAGGCGGTCAAGGACGGCATCCAGCCGATCATCGGCTGCCAGATCGACCTGGCCTTTTCCGGTGAGGCGAGCGATGGCCAGCGCGACCGCCGCCGCCTCGGCCCCGAAATGTCGCCGGTCGTGCTGATCGCCGCCAGCGAGGCGGGTTATGCCAATCTCGTGCGGCTGATCAGCAAGGTCTATCTGGAGACGTCGCCCGGCGAGCCGGTGCATCTGACCAGCGCGATGCTGGAGGGCCGCGGCGACGGCCTGATTTGCCTGACCGGGGGGCCGCGCGGCCCGGTCGGCGCCGCTCTGAAGGCCGACCGGCGCGACCTCGCCGAACAGCGGCTGCTGTTCCTCAAAGGCCTGTTCGGCGACAGGCTCTATGTCGAATTGGAACGGGTAGCCGGCTATGACCGGATGGTCGAGAAATCGACGGTCGATTTGGCCTACACGCATGAGCTGCCGCTGGTCGCGACCAACGAGGCTTTCTTCTCAAAACGCGACGACTATGAGGCGCATGACGCGCTGATCGCCATTGCCGAGGGCTCGGTGGTTGCGGCCGACAACCGCCGGCGGCTCACGGCCGACAATTTCCTGCGTAGCCAGGCCGACATGGCACGGCTGTTCTCCGACCTGCCGGAAGCGATCGACAACACGGTCGAGATCGCGATGCGCTGCTCCTATTATCCGAAGAACCGTAACCCGATCCTGCCGCGTTTCACCGGGGGTGATACCGCCGACAAGGACGCGGCGGAAAAGGCCGAGGCGGCCGAGCTTGCCCGCCAGGCGCGCGAAGGGCTGGAAGCGCGGCTTGCCGCGCACGGGCCGACGCCTGGCTATACGGTCGAGCAATATCGCGAGCGGCTCGAATTCGAGCTCGGCATCATCGAGAAGATGAAGTTCCCGGGCTATTTCCTGATCGTGGCCGACTTCATCAAGTGGGCGAAGGCGCAAGGCATTCCGGTCGGGCCGGGGCGCGGTTCGGGCGCCGGCTCGCTGGTCGCCTATTCGACCACCATCACCGACATCGACCCGCTGCGCTTCTCGCTGCTGTTCGAGCGCTTCCTCAATCCCGACCGCGTCTCGATGCCAGACTTCGACATCGACTTCTGCCAGGACCGGCGCGAGGAGGTCATCCGCTACGTCCAGCAGAAATACGGCCGCGACCAGGTCGGCCAGATCATCACCTTCGGGACGCTGCAGGCGCGCGCCGTGCTGCGCGACGTCGGCCGCGTGCTGCAGATGCCTTACGGCCAGGTCGACAAGCTCTCCAAAATGGTGCCGCAGAACCCGGCCAACCCGGTCAAGCTGGCGGACGCCATCGCCAACGAGCCGCGCTTCGCCGAAGAGGCGGAGAAGGAACCGATCGTCCAGACGCTGCTTGACATGGCGCAGAAGCTGGAAGGCCTCTACCGCCATGCCTCGACGCATGCCGCCGGCATCGTCATCGGCGACCGGCCGCTGTCCGAGTTGGTGCCGATGTACCGCGATCCGCGCTCCGACATGCCGGTCACCCAGTTCAACATGAAATATGTCGAGCAGGCGGGGCTGGTGAAGTTCGACTTCCTCGGCCTGAAGACGCTGACCGTGCTGGAGACCGCGGTGAAGCTGATCCGCCGGCGCGGCGTCGACATCGATCTCGCGACGATCCCGCTCGACGACCCCGATACCTACGCCATGCTGTCGCGCGGCGAGGTGGTCGGCGTGTTCCAGGTTGAAAGCGCCGGCATGCGCAAGGCGCTGATCGGCATGCGGCCTGACTGTATCGAGGACATCATCGCGCTGGTGGCGCTCTACCGCCCCGGCCCGATGGAAAACATCCCGACCTACAACGCCAGAAAGCATGGCGAGGAGGAGATGGCCTCGATCCATCCCAAGATCGACCATCTGGTGAAGGAAACGCAAGGCGTCATCGTCTACCAGGAACAGGTGATGCAGATCGCGCAGGAGCTTTCCGGCTATTCGCTCGGCGAAGCCGACCTTCTGCGCCGCGCCATGGGCAAGAAGATCCGCGCCGAGATGGACAAGCAGCGCGAGCGCTTCGTCACGGGCGCGGTCGAGCGCGGCGTCTCGAAGCCGCAGGCCGACTTCATCTTCGACCTCCTGGCCAAGTTCGCCGACTACGGCTTCAACAAGTCGCACGCGGCGGCCTATGCGGTCGTTTCCTACCAGACCGCCTATCTCAAGGCGCATTACCCGGTCGAGTTCCTTGCGGCGTCGATGACGCTCGACATGAGCAACACCGACAAGCTGGCCGATTTCCGCCAGGACGCCATGCGTCTCGGCATCGAGGTGGTGGCGCCGTCGGTGATGTCGAGCTTCCGCCCCTTCGAGGTCGGCGAGAACAAGATCTTCTATTCGCTGGCGGCGCTCAAAGGCGTCGGCGACGCGGCGGTCGAGCACATCGTCGCGATGCGCGGCGAGAAGCCGTTCAGGAACCTTGCCGATTTCTGCGAGCGGGTCGATCCGAAGATCGTCGGCAAGCGCGTCTTCGAAAGCCTGATCATGGCCGGCGCGCTCGATTGCTTCGGCCACGACCGCGCCCAGATGATGGCGGGCGTCGAGCGGATGATGGGCCTGGCCTCGCTGGCGCAGCAGAACGCCATCTCTGGCCAGGCCGACATTTTCGGCGCTTCTCTTGGGAGCCAATCGCAGGCGCTCAACCTGCCGCAGACCGATCCGTGGCTTGCCGCGGACAGGCTGCACCGCGAGTTCCAGGTGGTGGGCTTCTACCTCTCGGCGCATCCGCTGGACGAATACAAGGCAGCGCTCCAGAAGATGCGCGTGCAGAACTGGGCTGAATTCTCGGCCGCCGTCAAACGCGGCGCCGCGGCCGGACGCCTCGCCGGCACGGTCACCTCCAAGCAGGAGCGCAAGACCCGCACCGGGAACAGGATGGGCGTGGTGCAGTTCTCCGACACGACGGGGCAGTATGAGGCTGTGCTGTTTTCCGAAGGTCTGGCGCAATATCGCGACATGCTGGAGCCCGGCAGTTCGGTGGTGATTATGGTTGCAGCCGAAGACAGGCCCGAGGGCGTAAACCTGCGCATTAACTCGGTGCAATCACTGGACGATGAAGCCAGCCGCATCCAGAAAGCGCTGCGCATCTTTGTCAGAGACGATGGACCATCATCAATCATTCAATCGCAGCTCAAACAGCGTGGCGACAGTCAAGTCAGCATCATCGTTCTCAAGGGAGAGGCGCAGGGCGAGGTTGAGATCGGCCTGGGCAATTATCGCGTCTCGCCGCAAATCGCTTCCGCCATGCGTGCGGTGCAGGGCGTGGTGGAAGTGGAATTGGTTTAGCTCAGGGCGTAGCCGCTTCCGCCTCCACCACCCGCGGCGTCTTGCGCTGCAGATTGAGCAGGTTGCCGGCCAGGATCAGGGCGGCGCCGCCGGCGGTGAAGACGTCGATCTGCTCGTGATAGAGCAGCCAGCCGACCAGCGCCGACAGCGGCACGCGCAGGAAATCCATCGGCGAGATGATCGTGGCATCGGCATGGGTGAGCGCGCGCGCCAGGCAGAAATGCGAGGACATGCCGGTGAAGGCGATGACGAAGATCCATGGCCAGAGCCCGGGCGAAGGGTTGTGCCAGCTGTAGAGAGCCGGGATCAGGCCAACCACCGACTGGATGATCAGCATCCAGAAGATGATGCGCACCACGCTTTCGGTCCTGGTCATCGACTTGACCAGCACCATCGAGATGCCGAAGCAGACCGCGGCGCCCAGGACGACGAGGTGGCCGGGATCCATCGAACCGGCGCTGGGGCGCACGATGACGACCACGCCGATCAGGCCAAGCACGATCGCCGTCAGCTTCGACCGCGACAGCCTTTCCCCCAGAAAGCTGACCGCCAGAATCGCTGTCCAGATCGGCGTCGTGAACTCGATCGAGATCAGCACGGCGAGCGGAATGAGGGTGAGCGCATAGAGCCAGGCGGCCTGGCCGGAATAGTGGATGACGTTGCGGGCGATATGGGCAAACGGGCGCTCGGTGCGCATTGCGGCAAAGCCGCCATTCATCATCACCAGCGGCAAAAGGATGAAGAAACCGATCACCGAGCGCAGTTCCAGCACCTGGAAGACGCTTAGCTCGGCCGTCGTCTCGCGGCCGGCAACCGACATCGCCAGCATCGAGGCGATTGACAGAGCCATCCAGAACGCGGCTTTTGGGATCGAGGGAGCGGGCGCCATTGCCGCTATCTCGCAAGCCGAGGCCCCTGCCGCAACTCATAGTGGCGGCATTCGACTGGGCCAGCGGGTGGCGGTGTCAACAAACCGTCATCGCCGCGGCGGAACCTGACGCCCGGGCACCCGTTGAGTCCGGGCTTTCCGTCGGAAGGCTTATCATCGTGAAAGGGGACGTTTTGATGAAATCGACTGCTGCCTTGCTGGCCGCGGCCTGCCTTTTCTGCTCGACGGGCGCGCATGCCGACGAGGCGGCCTTTCTGCGCTCGCTGCAGGGAAAGTTCTCCGGCAAGGGAACCGTCAGGATCAGAACCAACACGCCGGTGATGAACATCAATTGCACCTTCACCTCGGACGCGACGGCGGACTCGCTGTCGCTCGACGGCGCCTGCCGTGCGTTGTTGATCATGTCGCGCGAGATCCGCGCCGACCTGAAGGTCAACGGTGGGAGCTACAGCGGCACCTATATCGGCTCGCGCAGCGGGCCTGCCGGGCTCAGCGGAAGCCGCAAGGGCGACGCCATCAATCTCGACATCCACTGGGCGAAAATCGTCAATGGCGACCGCGACGCGGAACTGACGGTCGAGAAGATCGGGCCGGACAATATGCGCATGACGGTGACCGACATGGATCCGGCGACCGGCAAGATGGTGGTGACGAGCCGGATCGATCTCAAGCGCAGCTGACCTTTGCTTTGACGCAATTCCGGACGGATGGCTACGACGAAGTCGCCGAGCCTAAAGCGCGTCGCGATCTTTCAGATTCGCGCCATGCGCTTTAGGCTTTTGATTTTGCGCATGTCTTTATCCCGAAACCGGTTCCCACTTTCGGGAGGCATGCTTTAACCGCTCACACTTTTCCTGGAATTGCTCCAAATGTCACTCTTCCAGCGGCTCGGGCGGATTGGCGGCGCGGCCCTTGCCGAATGTATAGCCGGTCTCGACGGCTTTCCTGCCGAACTTGTCACGCAATGCGTCCATCGCGCCTTCCGCCAGCGCGCGCTTGCGCGACTGCATGTC
Organism: Mesorhizobium sp. BH1-1-5; assembly: GCF_020165615.1. NCBI lineage: Bacteria > Pseudomonadati > Pseudomonadota > Alphaproteobacteria > Hyphomicrobiales > Phyllobacteriaceae > Mesorhizobium > Mesorhizobium sp. BH1-1-5. The sequence continues at coordinate 7,387 of NZ_JAIUIM010000005.1, read as the reverse complement.
GACCAGATCCGGCGGATCGGCCTTTTCGTCGTCGGAGAGGTCGCTGACGCCGATGCCGAGCAGACGGAATCTTGTGCCGTCGGCCTCGCGGCGCAGCAGGTCGAGCCCGGTCTGGAAAATGCGGTCGGCCAGGCGGGTCGGATCGCCGAGCTGGCGGTTGCGGGTGCGGAGCTTGAAATCCTGTGTCTTCAATTTCAGCACCACAGTGCGGCCGGCAATGCCGGATTTCTTCAGCCGCGCCGACACCTTTTCAGACAAGCCGCGCAGCACCGGCACCAGTTCCGCCAGGGCGGCGATGTCGGTGTCGAAGGTGGTCTCGGCCGAAACGCTCTTGGCGTCGCCATCGGGATCGACCGGGCGGTCGTCCTCGCCGCGCGACAGCCTATAGAGCCGGTCGCCCATCGTGCCATAGCGGCGCATCAGGTCGCCGCGCTCCATGCGCTGCAATTGCGCGATCATGCGGATGCCGTCGCGCTCCAGCGTCCCGGCCAGCGCCTTGCCGACGCCCCAGATCATCGTCACCGGCTGCGCGGCGAGGAAGTTTGGCGCCTCGGCTTCGCCGATCACCGAAAAGCCGCGCGGCTTGCGGAAATCCGAGGCGATCTTGGCCAGGAACTTGCAGTAGGAGAGGCCGGCCGAAACGGTGATGCCGAGCTCCTTTTCCACCGTCTGCGCGAAGCGCGCCAGCACCAGCGCCGGGGGCATGCCATGCAGCCGCTCGGTGCCGGCGAGGTCGAGAAAGGCCTCGTCGATCGACAGCGGCTCGACCTGCGGGGTCAAGGCCAGCATCAACGCGCGGACTTCGCGCCCTACGCCGACATATTTTTCCATGTTGGGCGGGATCACCACCGCTTCGGGGCAGAGTTCGAGCGCCTTGAACATCGGCATGGCCGAGCGGACGCCCTGGATTCGGGCGATGTAGCAGGCCGTGGAGACGACGCCGCGCCGGCCGCCGCCGACGATCACCGGCCTGTCCTTCAGCGCCGGGTTGTCGCGCTTTTCGATCGCTGCGTAGAAGGCGTCGCAATCGATGTGGGCGATCCTGAGCCGGTAAAGCTCGGCGTGACGTACGAGGCGTGGGCTGCCACAGCGATCGCAGCGACGCGTCTGCGAGCGCTGGAGAGCCAGGCAGTCACGGCAAAAACCGTGTTCGGGATTGTTGACAGGAGCCGCCATCGCTGCGAACATAAAGAGAACAAACGCAATGGTACGACAGCGCAAGGCTGGCAACAAGCTTAGCCTGGGGAGAACGCATGAGCACGACCATAGCACCGCTGACGCCTGAGCTCTGGCCCGATTTCGAAGACCTCTTCGGCAAGCAGGGCGCCTGCTACGGCTGCTGGTGCACGCATTTCCGGCTGGCGCCGGCGGAGCGCCGCGCCAGCGACAAGGAGCGCAACAAGGACCACATCAAGGCGCGCATCGAGGCAGGTCCGCCGCCGGGGCTTTTGGCGCTGGAGGAGGGCAAGGCCATCGGCTGGATGCAGATCGGTCCGCGCGCCGACGTGCCCGAGTGGAACAATCAGGGCAGGGGCTCGGCGCCGGTCGATGCTGCCGACGCCGGTGACCCGAACGTCTGGGCGATCTCCTGCTTCTTCATTCGCGTCAAGGCGAGGGGCCGCGGCGTCTCGCATCGGCTCGTCGAGGGCGGCATCGCTTTCGCGCGCGAGAACGGCGCGAGGCTGCTGGAAGCCTGCCCGATCGACCTGTCGCGCGATTCGCGCTCGATCGGGCTTTTCGTCGGCTCCTCGCGCGTGTTCGAGAAAGCCGGCTTCGAGAGACTTGTCGAGCGCAAGCCCGGCCGGCCGCTGATGCGGCTGGTGCTTTAGCCGGATGCGCTTTTAGCCTACAGTCGGCGTCTTGCGGCTGTAACGCTTCTTGCCTACCAGAAGCGGATTGTTCGCCTTCCGAGATCACGGAGAACCGACGTGAAGCGTATTTTGCCACTTGCCTTCGCCCTTGCGCTCAGCGCGCCGGCTTTTGCCCAGACCGTCGACAATCAAGGCGCCAAAACGCTGTCCGACAATCTGGCCCGCTATTTCGGCAAGCAGGCGTTCGACAAAGGCGTGCTCAAAGTTTCGGTCGAGGGCGACGCCTATAAGATCGCGCTTGACGTCAAGGCGCTCGTCAATGCTGTGCCCGAGCAGAAGCTCCTGAAATTCGATATGGCGCCCTATGCCTTGATGGTGAAGCCACGCAGCGACGGGTCCTGGGATGTCTCGTCGAATTTCTCGCAAGGCGCGTCCTTCGAGTTCGATGGGCCGGAAGGCCGTCAGAGCATGGAGTTCACGATCAAGGACGGCAAGCTGACCAGCGTCTACGATCCGGCGCTTGCCGCCTTCACCAACGCCACGAGCTCGTTAGCCGGGATGACCATGACGTCCCGGCAAGCCAAGCAGCAGGCCGACGTCTCGACTGGCGCCGGTACCGCCACCGTCACGGCGACGAAGTCCGCCAATGGCGGCGTCGACTTCACGGCTACGCAAAAAGTCTTGGACTTCGTCGAGAAGATCAAGATCGACGATCCCGACAGCGGAATGAATTTCCCGCTCACCTTGAAAACCCCGGAGCTTTCGGTCGATGCAAGCGGCAAAGGCGTGCATACGAAGCCGCTGCTCGATCTGCTTGCCTTCGCCGTGGCCAACGAGGACGAAGCCAAGCTCAAGGCGAACCAGGCGGAGCTCAAATCGCTCATGCTGGCCGCGCTGCCTGTCTGGGAAAGGATCGACGGCAATTACGGTTTCAAGAATTTCGAGGTGGAGAGCCCTGTCGGCAAGTTCGGGGCGACGCAATTCAGCACCGCTTTCGGCATGGACGGTGTCTCCCAGAACGGCAAGGTGGACTACTCGATCAAGGCAGCCGGCCTGACAATCCCGCGGCAGACCCTGCCCGAATGGACCGCGCCATTGCTGCCGACCGACGTCGATCTGAACTTCGGAGGCGCCAATATCGATCTCGATACGATGGCGAAAAAGGCGATCGAAGCCTTTGATCTCAATAAGAATCCGCCGCTTTCGGATGAATTCGGCAAGGCTTTGATCGCCGATTTCAAGGCCAAGAATCCGAAGGTCGTGATCGGGCACAGCACGGTGAAGAACGGCGCCATCGAGGTCGCCATGGAAGGTGAGATGACCTTCCCCGGCGAGAAGCCGGATGCGACCTTGACCGTCGACGTCGCCGGCTACGACAAGATCGTCGATGCCCTGAAGGAAGCGGCCAAGAGCGATGAGCAGACGGCGCAGGCCTTCCCGTTTGCCTTGGCCGTCAAAGGCTTCGGCAAGACGCTGCCGGACGGGCGGCTGGAGTGGATGATCAACACCAAGGCCGATGGGTCCGTCACGGTCAACGGCGCTATGCTCAAGGGGCCGGATGAAGTCCAGGACGACAATTCGGGCGGCGATGACGGCGCGAACGGAACGGATAATTCGACCGGAGGCGACAATTCGGACGGCGGCGACAATGGCGGGGCCGGAGCGAAGCTGCAGCCCTGATAGGTTGAGCTAGAGCCCGAGCGCGGCCGCGATCTTCGGGGCCGCCTCGCGCCAGTCTTCGACCGAGATGATGTCTTGCGGCGTCGGCGGCAGGAAGGCGCGCAGCGCGTTATCGGCCATCAGATGGAAGAGGTGGGCATCCGCGACGGAATTGCGCGCCGAGATCAGATTGGAGGGCTGGTCGTCGACGAAGGCGATCGGTCGGCCCTTGACGCCGCGCAATTTCGCAATGGCCGGTCCCTTGGCCATTTCCGTCGTCAGCAGCGGATAATTGAGCCCCAGCGCATCGAGATGCGCTCGGCGCACGGCGCGGTGCTTGTGCGGCATGGCGGTCAGCATGACGATCTCGGCGCCTCGGCCAAGCATTGCGAGCGCGTCCGCGGCGCCGTCGGCGATGCTTTGCCAATCCGCCTGGGCGTCGAAGAATTCCCCCAGGAGCGCCGTCACCTCGGGTTGCTCGATCAACCGGCCGGTTGCCGTCTCGGCGATGTTGCCGGTCAATCGGAAGGAAGCCAGCGTCAGGCCGAAACCGCGCGACTTCAGATAGTGCGGAAACGGCCGGATGAATTCCAGCACGACGTCGTCGACATCGAGCACCAGCAGCGGCCGGTCGTCGGCGGCAAGCTCCTCGATCTGCCGCGCCGTCTCGGGATCGTCGCTCATGTCGAGCGCTCGTGGTCGTCGTTGCCGAGCGGCAGCGCGCGCAGTGCCTTGCCGACGGCGGCAGGCGGCGTGCCGGTTTCCTCGGCGAAGCGCAGCAGCGTCGGCTCGTGCGCCAGGATGAACTGCAGGACGCCGGCAAGGAAGCCAGGCTCCGCGGCGACCTTGCGGATCGACTGCGCATCGATGCCGGTGATCGCCAGGAAGCGGGGTAGAAGTTCCGGATCGGCGGCAACGAAGCCCAGCGCCTTGACGGCAATGGTTTCCGCTTCTTCGCGCATTGACGCTGCGTTCGCCATCATTACCTTTGGAATGGTGGATTTTTTCGAGTCTCCTTCCGCATAACGGCAAGCGTCGCTTGCGGCAAGCCTCCGCTCTCTCCCGTACAACGTCCGAAAGGTGGAATTGGTGCAGCTTTCCAACCTCCGGTTTCCGTTTCGTCAATCATATTGGGCTAGAGTGGAAAAGGGTTGGGTGCGGTCCGAAGGGGACGCATTGCGACGGCCTTCGGCTTCGAGGGCGGTCGGGACGGGAAACTGATGGCTAAGAAGGTCATGATCGTCGAGGACAATGAGCTCAACATGAAGCTCTTTCGGGACCTCATCGAAGCCAGCGGTTACGACACTGTTCGCACGCGTAACGGGCTGGAGGCGCTGGATCTCGCGCGCCAGCACCGGCCGGACCTGATCCTGATGGATATCCAGCTGCCCGAAGTCTCCGGCCTGGAAGTGACCAAATGGCTGAAGGAAGACGACGAGCTGCATTCGATTCCGGTCATCGCCGTCACCGCCTTCGCCATGAAGGGCGATGAGGAGCGTATCCGCCAGGGCGGCTGCGAGGCCTATATCTCCAAGCCGATCTCGGTGCCGCGCTTCATCGAGACGATCAAATCCTATCTGGGCGACGCCTGATGCCCGAGACCAGCAGAACCGGAGTTTGTTGAGATGACCGCGCGGATCCTCGTCGTCGACGATATCCCCGCCAATGTGCGGCTGCTGGAGGTTCGGCTGCTTGCCGAGTATTTCGAGGTGCTGACAGCCAGCAATGGCCCGGACGCGATCGAGACCTGCGAGAACGGCAAGGTCGACGTGGTGCTGCTCGATGTGATGATGCCGGAAATGGACGGTTTCGAGGTCTGCAAGCGGCTGAAGAGCGATCCGGCGACATCGCATATTCCAGTCGTCATGATCACCGCGCTCGACCAGGTGTCGGACCGGGTGCGCGGCCTCGAGGCAGGCGCGGACGATTTCCTGACCAAGCCGGTTAACGACCTGCAGCTGATGACGCGCGTGAAGAGCCTTGTCAGGCTGAAGTCGTTGACCGACGAGCTCAGGCTGCGTGCCTCGACCACGCGCAATATCGGCATCGAGGAGCTTCTGAGCCGCGATTTCGCGACCGAGGACGTCAAGCCGAGGGTGCTGCTTGTCGACGAGCGCAAATCGTCCGTCGAGCGTATCCAGAAGATGCTGCGCAACAGCGCAGAGCTCGATGTCGCAACCGATCCGAATGCGGGGTTCTTCCAGGCGGCCGAGACGCCGTACGAGTGCGTGCTGGTTTCGACCGCCTTCGCCGACTTCGATGCGCTGAGGCTCTGCTCGCAGCTGCGTTCGCTCGACCGCACCCGCTTCCTGCCGATCATGCTGCTCGCCGACGAGGGCGAGGAGGGCCGCATCCTGCGTGGCCTGGAGCTCGGCATCAACGACTACCTGATCCGGCCGATCGACCAGCACGAATTGACGGCGCGGCTGCGCACGCAGGTGCGGCGCAAGCGCTACAACGACCAATTGCGCGCCAGCGTCGCCCAGACGATCGAGATGGCGGTGATCGACGGGCTGACCGGGCTGCACAACCGGCGCTATCTCGACAGCCATCTGCAGACGCTGTTCGATCGCGCCGCGGCGCGGCGGCGGCCGCTGTCGGTGATGATCACCGATCTCGATCGCTTCAAGTCGATCAACGATACGCATGGGCACGACGGCGGCGACGATGTGCTGCGCGAGTTCGCCAGGCGGCTGCGCAAGAATGTGCGCGGCATCGATCTCGCCTGCCGCTTCGGCGGCGAGGAGTTCGTCGTGGTTATGCCCGACACCGACGGTACGGTCGCCGAGAAGGTGGCCGAGCGCATCCGCGCCGAAATCGCGCAAGCGCCTTTTGCCATCGGCAACGACGGCAAGGCGATCGAGGTCACGGTCAGCGTCGGTGTGTCCTCGCTCCTGAAAGGGACCGATAGTGTCGCGGCGCTGATGAAGCGCGCCGACCTGGCGCTCTATGAAGCCAAAAGCGGCGGCCGCAACCGGGTCGTCGCCAAGGCTGCCTGAAGCGCGTCACGATCGTTCAGGTTCGTTCCGCGCGCTTTGAATTTCTGCTTTTGCGCATGTCCTTGTCCCGAAACCGGTTCCCACCGTTGGCAGACATGCTTTGGTAAAGGCGCTAATTCGCAGTCGTCCCAACAGGGTTACGAATTTACCTTAACCCAAGCGATTCGCGAGCGGTGGTTAAGAAATGGTTGATTTTTATAAGGTCTTGCGCAAATCTGCGACACATAGACAGAAGACGAGGCCGGCACGAGGGTAGACTAGCCGGCCCGATCCGAAAAATACCCCATGATGCTCAGGTCCGCCGCATCTCCTGGGTCCGTGGGGTCGGCCGGCCGGCGCTGGCACATAGTGGCCTCCTCGTACCGCTGCCAAACGCCGACCGGCCCCCTTTTCTACAAGAACCGCCATTGGGACCTTGCGCAGACAGCCGCGCAGGGTCCTTTGCCGTCCGGTCTTTCCTCCTGTCGGAAAACGGACTTTCCTGGAGTTGCTCCAAAAACAAAAACGCCGCCCAGAGGCGCGGCGTTTTGATTTCTCGGGATAACCAGATTACTTGATCTTGGTTTCCTTGAACTCGACGTGCTTCTTGGCGACCGGGTCGTACTTGCGGAACGAGAGCTTGTCCGTCTTGGTACGGCTGTTCTTGCTGGTCACGTAGAAGAACCCGGTGTCGGCGGTCGACAGAAGCTTGATCTTGATGTTTGCGGCTTTGGCCATGATGTTCGTCCGTTAATGTTCGTGGAGTTTTGGCCGCTGGAGCACGGGAAAACACCCGGAGGCGGGAAACTTGGCGCGACACATAAAGAACGCGCCCGGAAAGTCAAGCCCGAGCGCCTTCCAGTGTCGTAAGCACATGAGTTGTCCGGGTTAGGTAGCACATGAGTTGTCCGGTTTTATCGCCAGCGCATGGAGGCTGGG